>JAGXFM010000006.1 GCA_024637215.1 Sulfuricurvum sp. | reverse complement strand
CGGTTGTAGGGACGCTCGTCGGGGCTGTAATCGGTTCGGCGCTCGGGTCTTTGATCGGGGGGGCTTTCGGAAAAACTAAAACTACCGGATCAGGTATCCAAGCATGGAGTGATATCACTACCGAGAGTGGTGCCGGTGCGGTTCAAAGCTATGTTGATTTTAAAAAGAAATCATGGTTCAAATCGTCTTCATGGACAAACTATTACGGGTTAAGCGAAAAAGAGCAAAAAGCCATCGAGGGGATGTTTGAAACCTATGACTATTTACTCGGACAGCTTGGCGATCTTGATACTATCGTCGTATCGGCAGGGAGATATAGCGGGACAGAATTTTATAGCGCTATCGATAAATCTTTTATTCGTGCATTTGTCGATAATCCCGCATTAACCGATACGTTTTATTCTGCATGGACCGAATACGCTTCAGGTATAGGTAAAGCAGTTCAAGAAACGTTTGCGACTATGGTGAGCGGATATGTGGACTATACCCGTAATTATAAAACATGGATGCTTGAGTCCTCAGGCGATACACTCGAGTCATTACGTCTGCAAGCTGAATGGGCGCAGGGGGATTTAAACGCCTATTCAAATCTTATCGGCGTATCGGGTGTAACGATAGATAACTATCTCGATATGTACTCTCAGGCTATTAAGACAACATTTACTCCCGAAGCGATTAACAACTGGCAAAAGCTTGGCGATGCTTTGAAAAACTCTACTGAGCTTACGAAGTCTTATACCGATGCGCTGAAAGAGCAGAGTACTTACATCCCTGCGGATATGATGCTCCAAAAAACGGGGGCAACGACAACCGCAATAGATATCAAACAGCTCGTGAATCAGCAGGGGGCACAGACGGAACAAACTGCTCAGTTGGTAGCGGTACTTACCGAAACCGTTAAAGTCCTAAAAAAACAGCTTACCGCTACGCAAATAAGCAATAATCAGGGGATAACGGCATGAGTACAAAAAGTACAAAAATCATGTTTCCCGGTGCAGTAATCATCACCAGTTCTAATGTAGCAGATTCTGAATATGAAGAGTGGAATGATGGTCCGTATCTCGTCGGAGATACAGTTTACCTACCGATAAACTATGGAGAGTATGAAGCATTAACTGATAATACGAATAAACAGCCAAATTTGAATCCAACGGATTGGAAATTCTTAGGGACAACAAATAAGTTTCGCATGTTTGATCAATTCCTCAATACTCAGACGGTTAGAAACGGGACAATAGAGGTAAATATAGCCGCATACGGGGCAGAGGCGCTATATCTAGGTAACCTGGATGCTACTACCATCACGATAGAGGTTATCAACCTAGATATTCTCGAAGTTATAGAGACAAAAACCTATGTGACTTACCGAGATATTATGGATTGGCAGGATTATTTTTATGGTGATTGGCTCGATGATAAGGTGGAATCTATCATCTATGAGCGAACGACGCTGTCTCAGAATATAGCATTTCATATCATTATCGACAATGGGGATAACGATGTTAAATGTGGGATTTTTACCTGTGGTCGAGTTAAAGTATTAGGTAATACCCGATGGGGTGTGACTGTGGGTGCTATCGATTACTCCTCTGTTGTTATCGACACTGCAAGCGGTGCAACGTATTTGAGTGAAGGCAATTATGCCAAAACGCTCGATGTCAATATCTTCGCTAGAACGGGATCCGCTAATGCCGTTTATAAGGCGCTTATCAATGCTCGAGGAAAAGGAGTAGTTTTTATGCCAGGTAAATACGAACTGCTGAGTTTGTACTGTTATATTCAAAAGCACGAAACACTCGTGAACGGACCGGTAGAGACAGCAATCACATGCGAAGCTATCGGGCTAATTTAAAACAAGGGATAAACAATGGCCATAGATGTTGAATTTGTAGCACCTGAAATGCCTCCATCCTCAACGGATGCGGTGAATTTTAGAACTAGAGCGGATACTTTTGTAACGTTTATATCTTCATTTGTTACGAAGCTGATTGCCTTTGTAACGCAGCTCAACAATACTGAGGCAAGTATTAATGCTAAAGAGGCTAATGCAGTATCTGCCGCATCAGCAGCTGTGTCAGCGGCAAACTATAAGGGGATATTTATTCAGGGGTCATCAAGTGCATTGGTCGGTGAGTCTTGGTCGTATGATGGAGTATTTTATAGATGTGATGTCAATACAACGGATAGCCCATCAGTGGAACCCGCTTCATGGTCTGCGACATCGTTTGAATTTTTAATCCATTCCGCTGCTTCCAAAGCTACTCCCATCGATGCAGATGAGTTCGGGTTTTGGGATAGTGTTACCGGTCTTCTTAAAAAAGTATCGGTTGCGAATTTATTTGCAACTCTAAAAGCACGATTTGATCTCATCTACAGACCTTTAAATGTTCCTTTGGCTTCAGGTATTCGTCAAACTATTCAAACAGGGCTTAAAGACACTAACGGTTATTGCTCTATTACTACGACATCGGCAAACTTAACTTTAACTCTGCTTGCCTCACCTGATGAACCGGTCAGTGTTCATGCTTGGGGCGGAACCACCAGTAAAGATAGATTCATTGAGATAGTAGCAAATATGACTTTATCACTACCTGCTAGTGCGGCGGCAGTTTATTGTTATATTAATATCGATGATAACAATATTCCTACTCTCGGATATACCCTTCTCGCTCCTATTTATCAAAAAGGCCGAGCAATTTCGATGGCGGATGGGCAGTTTACTTGCGATATCGCTGCGGGTAAATGTTATGTCGGTGTTGGTGGGACTTCATATGTTCAAGTATGGCGAGTCTTTTTCCAAGAATCAGTTACAAGCGGTTCAGCAATTACAAGTGTTATCAATTATGCTCTTAATGGTAGATATACAAGCGCAACTTCATCATACGCAACAGGCACTACGACAGCATACGCTCACAACATAGGCACTAAAGTTGTAAAAATAGCTCCTAAAGCAATTTGTACCACTACTAACTTGGGGTATGCCGTTGGAGAGATTATTAATTTTCCTGAATCATCAGACGGAGGATGCACGGTTGCAAGTACTGACCGAAATAACGGGAAAATGACCACGCACTCCACTACTATGCGGATAATGGATAGAGGAACATCTGGGCTATCTTCTGTAACGGTAGCAAGTTGGGGTAAATTTATTGAAGTAGAGAGGGGCTTTTAATGGAATTATTTACTGATGATGATGGGGTTACGTTTTATGATGGGATTATGCTATCGGGGGGTCGTGCGGCAACTCCCGAAGAGGCAGCTCAATATGAAGAGGATCGATTAGTGAAACAATCCATTGCAGATTGGAAAGCCAATAGACAAACTGAGGTAGATAACCTTGAGGTAATACACAACGGAGTTATATATCAAGGTGATGAAGTATCTCAGACTCGTATGGCAAGAGCGATTGCGGTTATGTCAGATAGCGATATTTTTACTGGTTGGGTTGCCAAAGATAATACTTCTCATGATTTAACTAAAGCTGATCTTTTAGCCATTCTAAAAGATGCGGGCACTCAACAGTCGGCTATCTGGAATGTGGGTAGACCATGATGAACTTTATCCTTATGCTCATCGCCATGATAGTAGTGTTTTTGGCTTCAGTCCCTACCATCATCGGTAATACTTTACGAAAACTATACCGTAAAGAAAAGATCAAAGAGTATTTTAAAACGGTTGCTCTCGGTTTTGATCAGGTGGGTGGATCGATCCTGTACGGTCAAGAGGATTGGACGGTGAGTTCGTGGACGTTCTATCTATGGCGTAAGAGTGAGGGGATTAATCTATCCGCTTATTATTTTATGCGGTTCATCAATACCCTATTCATGGATCAAAAACACTGCGAAGATAGTTTTTACGGTGAGGCGCAAAAACAGAATTTTAAACCGGAGTGGATGTGATGGATAAAGAATTAGTAATGTGGCTTTTAGGTGGGCTTATTGTGATTATCGGATGGTTTGCAAGTCGAAAGATAGCTGAACTTGAAAAAGCGGATGAGGGGCATAGAGTTGAGATTGCTTCACTGAAAGAATCAAAGGCAGAAATGAAACTGCATATCGCTGAGAATTATATAAAACGCTCAGAGATCAAAGACTTCATGGAGCGGATCGATACTAATCTCAAAGAGATTTACAAGGAACTAAAATTAAAGGCAGATAAATGAAAAAAGAGTTGTTGCGGATGAAGTGGGAGATTATTATCATCCTTATCGGTTTGTTGGTTATGTGGAATATGGGGGCTATCGGTCAGATGCAAAAAATTGTTGTTACTTCAGTAACAGTTGCTATCGCAATGATCTTGGGGTTCAAAGCCTCTAAGAAATTTGGATCACCTGAAATTATATGGGAGAAAGTTGATGCAAACACTCAAGCGTACTTTAGGCTTGGCATTGTTATGGCTTTTGTTATTGGTTACGCCATTATCAGCAATAGCTTCGCCGTCCGTATCGGTTAAACAACGCTGTGAGCAGTTTATACCGAGTGTAGCGTACTGGCATCAAAACTATTTTGGGCTTGATTTTCCATATCAATATGCAGTAGGTCAGCTCCAGCAAGAATCGAACTGCAAGTTTGTCGTGTCTAAAGACGGCTATGGTTCAGTAGGAGCCGCACAGATCACTCCGTCAGTTTGGCGGAAAACTTTGCCAAACGTTGATTTTTGGAGTATCGACGGAAGCTCAAAAGGGCAAGCCTTTATCAATAAAGATGCATGGAATCAAGCCGTCATTAAAAGATTATGGGTCATGTTCCAAATCTACAACGGTGGTGGATTAGTCAATAAAGAGATCAAGCGTGCCGGAGGGGTAAACAATTGGGAAAAAGCGAAAGCAGAGTGTCGAAGAGGGGTCACTCATTATAAATGGGGTGATATTTCTAATTGTCATATTAATTATGACTACTCAATAAAAGTTTATAAATACGGAGGACAGTATGGAGGCGTTAAAGCAGACGGTAAGTACCTTTATTGGTAAGGTATTAATCGTGGTTATTATCGTTTTGATCGGAGTAATCGTAGCTCTTTCTTTTCAAAATTTAGGTGTGTCCGGGGAGCGCAATGTTCTCGAGCAAACTGTTAAGACCAAAGATGTAGAAACAGCACGCCAAAAAGACCGCGTTGCTTTTTATAAAGCTTGGATGGAGCGTGACAGATTGGATGCCTTAGAAAAAGATGCCGAGTTTAATAGGACTATGGCCGCAAAGCCAAAGTTTATCACTTCGATCAAGTATATACCTACGGGTAATGACTGTGCTGATCTTAATGCAATCGTAGAAGAGGCACGTAAAAATGCAGAGGAGAGTCGATTATGAAAATGCTTTATTTGATGGTCTTAACTGTGGTTTTGATTTTCTCAGGATGTGCCGGTAAAGAAGTAGCACCATGTGAACCGATCACTATCACAAAAAAGTGTGAAACTAAGAAGCCAAAATGCGAGGCGCTTACTCCTGAAAAAGGGGATAAAGTGCAGTGGACTAAATTTAGGTTGGAAAACTATCCGAAGTTAGAAAGTTGTCTTTATGATTTTAAAGCGGCTTTGGAGAAGTGTTTATAATAAGCAAAACGGCCCACTTCTATGGATGACAACCCTAAAGCACTAATAGCAGACAGCTATAAAGCTGCGGGTGGTTACAGTGACCATAGATCCGGCAAACCGTTTATGGTAGAAGTATACATCAAAAAAGATTGAATAAATTTTAGTCCCACAGCGAACCAGAGAAGAACACTGCGGTATCGGATTATCTCCGATATCTTTTTCTGACCGTGAAAATATGGCACGGTGCAAAGGAATTATATGCAGCGACTTCAAGCACCTTTCGGGTGGATAGGTGGTAAATCCCAACTGGCCGACGATATCGTCGGAATGATGCCTGAGCATAGATTATACGTCGAAGTGTTCGGCGGTGCTCTAAACATACTCTATCGGAAACGTGCTCCGATATCTCCGAAAAAAGCCGAAGTAGTAAATGACATCAATGGGGAACTCGTAAATCTTCACAGATCGATCCGGATAAACCCGCAATCACTTTCGATGTATCTTCGCCGGCTATTGGTTAGTCGTGAAATTTTTGACGATATCGTCCATAAGCGGATCAAACCGACAAACAACATCGAGCGTGCTGCGTTCTACTATTACTCACTCACTCAGAGCTTCGGGGCGAAAGGGACAAATTTCGCAATGTCAGCAAAAAGCGGCCGACCGAAAGATTTGCACAAAAATTTCTATGTATGGTCAAGACGGCTTCGTCATGTGACTATCGAAAATATGAGCTTCGATAAGCTGATCCTAACCTATGATAGCCCGGATACGTTTTTCTATTGTGATCCGCCGTATGTGGACACCGAAAGCTATTATCAGAACACGGGCGGTTTTGGTGAAACTGAACATCGACTGCTCGCGGATATGCTCCACAACATCAAAGGGAAGTTTCTCCTGAGCTACAATGACTGCGACCTGGTACGAGAGTTATATTCGGATATGGTGATCAGCTCGAGCAGAGAGATTGATTATACATTGGGGGGAGGGCATCAAAAAAAAGCGGTGAGGGAAGTGTTCATCTCGAACTATACGGATGAGAGTGTAAAAGGGGTGTTGTTTTGAGGGGCGGATTAATCCGCCTCATTGCTACTAATAGAATCCATCATGTTCGAGGCTATTCTTGAACCTTTCATGTAGTTCATCGTTAGATACTTATTAATCGTTGTAGCATCATTATGGCCTAGAGCACCACTCATGTGTATTGCATCGATTCCATTCTCAGCCATTGCCGAAACCATAATATTCCTGAGATAATGGAGGGAGAACCAATCCCCGATACTCTTTCGTATCATTAAGACCTGTTTATACCCACCAGTGATCTTCCCACCAGTTCTCGGAGATGTAAATACATACCCATTCTCCGGCATAAACTCCATAAGGGCAATTTTTACGTTAGGCGGCAAGAATATTTTTTGCTCTTCCCCATTTTTTGTATCCCTTAGAATGTATATATCATGTGATAGATCTATGTCTTCGACACGTAGATTTATTATTTCACCTCTGCGCCGTCCTTGAATTGCCAAAAGAAAAAAGGCTCTGAAGAATGGGTCTTTTTCGTATCGCTCCATGATATGATTATAGGCAACCTTCAACCGCTCTGATGCATTCGTCACAATCTTCTTAGTCTTTGTATATTTGATCTTAACATCTTCACATGGGTTATGATACATAATTCGGTTAGCCCTTGCTATCCTGAATGCGGGGGATAAAATTTCAATCGCTTGTTTTGCTGTACGTGCAGCATATCCACTTTTTATGAGGCCATCAACCAAAGACTGTATATGATCCGGCATAATAGAAGCAATCTTTTTATTTCCTAACTTTTGTTTTACGTTCCGATCATAGAATGATTTGCGATCACGTTTATATTCACCATCATCAAGTGTCGATAAATATTTATCAACCATATAATTGACAGTAGCATCTGAGCTTATCCCTTGCTCTATTTTCTCTTTGATTGATAGGAACTCTTTTTTAGCAACCATTAATCGATCACGTTTTGATAGGTCTTTATTGGATAGATCTATGATCCCACGATGTTGTTTTTTTTCAAACTCGAATCGATACCAAAAACGATCATAGCTATCATTGGCTTTTAGGTTTTGCATTACAGGGTTATTAAACTGTTCTTTTGGTGGCATATTGTATCTTTCAGGTGACGGCTTTAGTGACGGCTTTCGGATGAATGATACTATATTTTTAGTGAATGTGAGTGAAAATAGGCAAGGGAATAAGGGCGTGCAGTGAGTGTTGGTGATGAGTAGTTATGGAAGATAAAGCGACTCATAACGGGGTTGTCGCAGGTTCAAATCCTGCTTGACCCACCACCTTCTAATTTTTTATGAAATAATCCATATTTAACGTAATCACCGATATTTTTTCGGAAAATCAAACCTGCTTATTTTGGCTGAATTTGCCCCTATACTCTCCCAACTATCATTTTTCAACCGCATCGCCACGACACCGCAGGTAGGAATGTTGTCGATATCGCCGCCTGAGATGTAATTGGCACATTCGGTAAGTTCAGGATTATGCCCAAAGAGAAAAAGGGTATCGATACTCACGGATACGTCTCGGATAATGGAGAGGATCGTCTCAACGTCAGAGGCATAGAGCGCATGATCGTAGCGGATAGAACCCGGCGGATAGGAGAGGGTGTTAGCAATAGCTATCGCGGTGGTTTTAGCGCGCAGGGCAGGGCTGGAGAGGATGAAATCGGGGCGGATACCGCTCTTTAAAAGTATCGAACCCATCAACGGGGCGTCATTAGAGCCCCGTTTGTTCAAGGGGCGATCATAATCGCTCAGTGACGCATCGCTCCAGTCCGATTTGGCATGACGGATGAGGTAGAGGGTTTTCATTTTAATAAGCTCCTAGTGAGAAAGGTAAAAAACGATCATTATCTCCGTATAATACTCTATATGAATTACCTTATTGCACTATTCATCACTTTGAACTTTCTCTCCTTTGTAAGCTTTGGGATAGATAAATATCTCTCAATCCATAAAAAGCGGCGTATTAGCGAAAACAGACTCTTGCTTCTCGCTATTTTCGGCGGAAGTGTCGGCGCTCTTGCAGGGCAAAAACTCTTTAACCATAAAACACAAAAGTTCAAAGGGGTTCTATGGGTGATAGTGGTAATGCATCTCCTTGTTTACGGAGTTTTTTTTATAAAAATTTAAGAGCGATTTTAAGTGATCTTCTGTACTCTATAGCACTGACTAAAGGATAGAACATGGGTGATCCGAATGTGCTCAAACAGCTTCGTACCAGTTTGCACTCATATTCTCTGCTTTACGTGGAAGATAATGAGGGATTAAACACCCAAGCAACTATCTTATTTAAAAAGTTTTTCGATAACGTAATCTCGGCGTATGACGGCGAAGAGGGGCTAAGGCTTTTCCAACAGCATCGTCCCCAAATCGTCATTAGCGATATTAATATGCCTAAAATGGACGGGCTGAAGATGTCCGAAGCCATCCATGAGATCGATGCGGATACTATTATCATCATTACGACGGCGCATGATGAGCTTGATTTTCTCCATCAATCCATTAAAATCGGTATTTTCGATTATCTTACCAAACCGTTAAAAATCGATACGCTCGTCGAAACCTTTACACGATGTGTCCATACGCTCACCGAATCGTTTCATCGTAAAATTTTTAATGCCAATCTCCATGCCGTGTTCAACTATCAAAATAATTTGGTTTTGCTTTTGCATGAGCGTAATGTAGTGATCGCCAATCAGCCTTGTCTCGATTTTTTTGATGTTCCCAATATTGAGGCACTTCGGAAGCGGTTCCATTCGTTCGGTGAAATTCTCCTCGAACATAAAAGTTTTGTTTATGATCATGAATCCATGGAGTGGTTTGAACACATATCTTCCCAGATGGGAAGAGTGTTCAATGTCAAAATCGCAGATACACATGATATTTCGCACCATTTTATCCTCACCTTCCAACGTGTTCCCGAAAAAGAGGGGTACGCCGTCCTCTCGCTGAACGATGTGACCGAACTGGGACTACTGAAACTCTATGATAGCAATGCGGTAGAGCAAGAGAGTATCGTCAAAGATGAAAAAACGGTACGTGCGCTAATCGAAATGGCGATGCGCAGCGGTGCAAAGCTCAAAGTGCATAACCTCTATAAAGGGCTGAACATTACCAATGACGGGTTGGTGATAGATATCGATAAAAAGAAGATTACCCTCAAAACCCCTTATGTACAACTCAAAGCGATGCAGCATGAGAATATTTTTTATCTCACCTCCGAGCTTTTTCCGATGGCGATTTTGGCAGAAGGGCTTAAACGGATTGATTTGGAGGATCAAAGTGTTGTTTTTGATCATTATCGTTTGGTTCAGACCTCACCGACGCGGAGAGAGACAATACGGGTTTCCCCTGATAAAAATATAACCGTAACGGTGCTGTACGAAGAGCGAAAATTTGAAGCTGATCTGGAGATCATGGATGTTTCACTTCGGGGGATGAGGGTTCAAGTTCCCTTTTTACCAGCGGGATTTACAGAGAAACACTCTGTGATCTTGGATATCGTCATCGCCGGCGATTCGCGTCCGCAGATTATCAATACCTCAGCAGAGGTCTTTCGTATTAATGAGATGAATCGCCGTTTTGAAGTTGTTTTTACCTATGATTTAAATCCTCAGGGGCAAAAAAATATGGTCGACTACATCGCGAAACGGCAGATAATTTTAATCCGCGAATTTAAAGGAATGCAATATGAAAAATAAAACGCTTCTTTGTGATGATGCACACCACCAATGTAGTATGTTTTAGAATACGGCTTTGGACTAAAGAGGAGTAGCGTTTAGAAAATTGCCACACAAATGCAACACTATTAATGCATAATTTTGTTATTCAAAATTAAAAGTGAGAGATTATGCATAGAGTGAAGCGCCACCCCAATCGAAAAGTATTAGAAGAGAAGGTCTTTATCGATGAAGCTATCTTCGCTCTCTAAACTCCAGTATCTTAATATCGTTTCTATCATTGTTTTCTCGATAGCACTTGTCATCGAAGTCATAACGATCGGTTTTGATTGGATACGACTTTTAAACCTGATTAATTTTGCAATCGCATGGGCTATTTTTATTAATATACGTAAAGTACAATCAACCATTCACACGATTGCCGAAACGATGAAAGAGATCGAGCAAGGGCACATGGAATCACGAATTATTAAGATTGATGAGCATGGCGAATTGCGGGCGTTGTGTCTCAATACGAATAATATGGTCGATCAGCTCGAAGTTTATATGCGTGATACGTATGCCGTCATTGAGGCATTGAGTCAAGATCACTATTATCGAACCGTACAGGTTACCGGTTTGAAAGGGGCCTTTAAACGCTCTGCAGAATCGATTAATCTGAATGTCTCCAAAATGAAAGGGAATCATGAAGCGCTTAAACTCTCTGAGCTTGACGGTAAGCTGGCTGAAATAAGCCGCTCTACGAACGGTTTAGATGTGATTCAAAAAGATTTGGTCACAACCCTTACGAATCTCTCAAATATTGCGTCAATCTCTACCAATACGGCGGCGCAATCTTCTACAACCGTTAATGAAATCGAAGAGGTATCGCAAAATCTTTTGAATTTGAGTGAATTGGTCCAAGATTCGAATGAGGCTATCAATACCCTTACTCTGCGTGCGGGTGATATTAACTCGGTCGTGAATTTAATCGAAGATATTGCAAAACAAACCAACCTTTTGGCTCTGAATGCGGCAATCGAAGCGGCTCGTGCGGGTGAACAGGGACGAGGGTTTGCGGTTGTTGCGGATGAGGTGCGAAAACTCGCTGAAAAAACTCAAAGCGCGACAGGTGAGATATCGATTGCCATTCAAACGCTTCATGAAGATACGATGGCCATTCAGTCGGGTTCGGAATCTATTAATAATATTGCCGTCCGTTCCAACGCAATGATCCAAAACTTCAATGAGACGATTCATCTGTTTAATACCGATGCCCTCCAAACCGCTACTGTTGTACAGGATATTGAATCAACCGCATTTATTATTTTGGCTAAAATAGATCATATGCTTTTGAAAGGGTCGGCGTATAATGCAGTTTATACCCGTTCGATCGAAGAGGATTTCTTGAATCTTCAGGATGACCGTTTGGGTAAATGGGATGAAAACGGTAAAGGACAAAAAGATTTTGAAGGGTTCTCATCGCATCATAAGATTGTGAAGCCGCATAAAGAGATCCATTCGATTATCGGCGAGATTAAAGAGACGATTAAAGATATTGCGTGTTTAGGTGAAAATTGTGATGTGATTACGGAGCAGTTTAGACGTATGGAAAACTCTTCGGAGGAGTTGTTTAAACAACTCGATTCAATTAAAAGGTTTTAGATGGACTATGTGTTAAATCTTAGAGAAGTGACCTACGCTCTCTCAGAAGCACTCGATTTTGTTGGGATCGATGATACGATGCACGGCAAGCGGGTCGGATATATGTCTGCCGAAGTAGCGAAAAAATTAGGGTGGTCAAAGGATCGGATTGACCGTTTGATCCTTATGGGGATGCTTCATGATTGCGGCGTCTCTTCGACCGATGTGCATCATCATCTCGTGAGTGAACTCGACTGGGATAATTCCCAAGTGCATTGTGTCCGAGGTGCTTTTCTCCTTAGAAAAGTCCCTTTGTATGAAGATTACGCTGAGACAATTTTATATCATCATACTCACTGGGATCAGCTTCCGCAGTCACTCGATCAACGGATAAAAGAAGAAGCCAATCTTATCTATTTGACGGATCGGGTAGATGCGCTGAGAGTTCAACTGGGATCAGAAACAGTGCACGAGAAAGGAAACGTCAGGGAGACGATTCAAAAATACGCGGGGGAGATGTTTTCACCTGAGTTTGTGGAAGCTTTTAGCGAGATATCGCAGGTAGATTCATTTTGGTATTATCTCGATCCCGAATCACTGGAAGGGTATTACGACGATTGGATCATCCAATCCGATTCATCGGAAATAGCGTTTCAAGAGCTGAAAAACATTGCCATGATGTTTGCGGAGATTGTCGATGCAAAAAGCCCGTTTACGGCTAAACATACCTACGGAGTTGCGATACTGGCTCGCTATCTCGCGGGTTTGTACGGATTGTCACAAAAAGAGCAAGAGACGGTAGAACTTTCGGCATTTTTTCATGATTTGGGGAAACTTCGGGTTGCGGATGCCATTTTACATAAAGCGGGGCCGCTGGATGAAGAGGAGAGGGCGCAGATGAATCGGCACGGGTTTGATTCCAATGTTATTTTGCGTAAGATCAAAGGGTTTCAGGAGATCGCCAAGATTGCATCGATGCACCATGAGACGTTAGACGCGCAAGGCTACCCTTACCATCTAATGGCCGATAAGATCCCTATAGAAGCGAGAATTTTAGCGGTAGCCGATATTTTTCAGGCATTGGTACAAGATCGCCCCTATCGGCTTGGTTTACATGCACAGGAGGCATTAGAAATTCTTAACACGATGCGGAATCTAAAACTTGACGATACGGTTGTCGAATTGGTACAACAAAATCTAAATACCTGTTATGCTCGGGCAATGTATGCAGAAAAGTTTTAATATTTTTTTACGAATAAATAAATTTAAGCTGGCTGGTATCATGGCGCGGTATCGCAATGGTAAAAGTGGTCTCATTGCCGGATACATTCAGCGTAAGGGTCCCTTTAAATTCCTGAGTGACGATAAGCCGCGCGATATGCAGGCCGATTCCGAACCCTTCACCCTGTCCTTTTGTCGAAAAATGGGGTTCGAATATTTTTTCTCGTATCGATTCAGGAACCCCGCCTGCATTATCTTTGAGGATAAATTGTATACACGATTCATCGCTTTTGGCTTCGAGTGTGATGCTCTTGGGATAATCGAGTGCCATGGTTTTAAAAGCATCTTTGGCATTGGCAATGAGATTCACCAAAACCTCTTCAAAGTCGGTTGAATAGCCGTGGAGAAATTTATCCTCCTCCAACCCGATCATTCGGCAATCAATCCGCTCCAATTGGAATTGATCGGCAAAAAAAAGTTTAACCCGCTCCATCATAGCGTTAATGGAAAACGGCTCTTTACCCCGATGCGTTTTACCCATGTTCAGAACACTTTTTAGGATCTCCGCCATCCGCTGAGATTGCTCAGAGATCATTTGGGTACTTTTTTGGATCGATGAGGAGGGGACTGAGGGTTCAAGGGTTGATTGAATCGAGAGGTTAATAGCTTCCATACTGATTAGGTTGAGCGGCTGACGCCATTGGTGGGCGACTACGTTGAGAGAATCGACGGAGCCTGCACGGTGAGAGCGCATTTTTAACGCCTCTTGATACCGCAGTGCATCAACATGTTCACGAAGCATAGGCCAGATCATCTTACATACAGAATCAGAGTCCGATTCATTTTGTAAAAGAGGAAACGTGACACATTGAGTAATCAGTGAAACGGAACGGATATGCTCTTCTTTTCCCCCGGAACATAAGAGCATCAGGATCATTTTTTTCCCGAGAGCATGAAGCGATTGAAAGCTCTCTAAATGATGTTTTTCGAAAGTTTCGGTTTCTAAAACAACCGCTATAAGTTTTTCAGAAGCGAGCAGTAGCGGGTCAAATAGATAAGATTCGACAGAAAAACAAGAACAGAGGTGATCGTTGGGGACAAAGTGCGAAGTCGTATCCTGCAAATGGAGTACAAGCGGAAGATTATTATGCACGGGTCACCTCAAATATTTCTCCGGCAAATATCCCTTCAAAAGCATCGATTTTTGCTTCTTTAAGCCATTGCAACTCTTCTTCTTGGGTTATTTCAGGAGCGATAGATTGAGCGTTTGTCATATGAATTATTTCCACTGTTTTTGCAATGACCGAACTGAAATAGGGCTCTTTTAACCCTTTTTTGACAATATCGGGATGGAATTTGATGAAATCAGGATGGAGATCAAGGATAATAGGGAGATTGCATTCACCCATCCCGAAATCGCTAATCATGATTTTAAATCCACTTTTTTGGAGGGATTGGACATACTCAAAAAGCACTTTATTTTGTAGTATTTTGACTCCATTGGCGATGTGAAAGCATATGTTTGAAGGGATAATATTATTACGAGTGGCCCAAAACTGAATATAAGAGAAGATAGATTCATCGTTGAGTTCAAAATCGCTTAGGGTTAGGATAACCGGTTTTTGAGCAGGCAATGTGTGAATGAGTTCAAACGTATGCCGTATCATCGAACGGGTAATCATCCCTACTTGCCCCATATCGATGGCAAGCGATGAAAAGGTTTCAGGGCCGTACAGTTTCCCCTCTTTTCGAATTTTAACAATACTCTCATACGCAAAAATTTCGAGACTCTTTGTGTCGCGTATCGGTTGAAAAAACGGGACGATGTTCTCTTCATGCAACGCATCGAATATCATTCGGAGAATTTCGCGGCTTTTAACCAAAGCGGAGGTTTCATCTTGATCGCTGAGGGTATAAACACTGTATCCTCCCCCGATGAGGTCCGGTACTTTTTCAAGTGCCAATTTCGAATTAAGCAATATCTGCTCTTTTCCATACGCAATACCGATGGAGAGGCTGGAGTTAAGGACAATCCCTTTTTCAGAAGTATGGAAATATCTCGCAACGGAGATCATACTCGAAGCGATGGTGCTTGCTAACTCTATAGCTTTATCCTCGAGTACGAGACAAAACTCATCATTACCGATTCGGTAAAATTCCCCTCTCGTATCGACGGACATACTCTGCAAAAGGGTGGAAAGCTCTGTGATGTATTCATTAGCAAAGACCTCTCCGACAAATTTAAAAAAATTATTGAGATGGTTTACCCTGATCCGTAGCAGAGTGAAAGGGTGTGTTTCTAAGGTTTGTATTTTATTGGCGAGTTCCTGAAAACTTTTCCATCCCGTTACCGGATCGGTATCGTAAGATACGATAGGGCTATTTTTGGTCGTTGAGGAAAAAATTTTTTCTAAGCTTTCAAATAATTTCGGCATTGCCAGAGGTTTGATGAGGTATCCCTCGACATCCAGTCGGATCGCTTCGGCCATGTATTCAGCTTCATCATGGGCGGATAAAATGAGGATAGGTTGATGCGTACTTAGTGAACGAATCTGTTTGATAAAACGTAATCCGCCCATTTTAGGGAGTTCCAAATCGGTGATGACCACCGTAAACGATTCCCCTTTTTCATGTTTGGCTTTAAAAAGAGTGTAGGCTTCTTCGCCGTCGGAGGCGATAATGCACTCTTTAAAAAAGACTTTGAGTATCCGTCCAAGCGATTCGGCGAGTTCATGATCATCATCGATAATCAAAACGTTGCGCGATTCGGAACCCTCTTTGAGTCTTTGGATTTCGTTAGGCATGATCTAATCTTTTCATTGTGTAGCCGAATCCGCGAATGTTTTCAATTAATTCCTCTTTGAGTTTGCTTCTAACCCGATTGACCAAAGAGCGTATCGTAGAAGGCTCCGCTTCTTCTCCGTCCCATACGAAAGAACGGATACTCTCATCGGTCATAATCTGCCCTAAGTTACTCACAAACATGGTAATCAGGGAGAGTTCCCGTTTCGTAAATTTTTGGATGATTCCGTCATAAAAAAGAAAGTTGTTCTCTTTATTGAACGTATAATGCCGACTTAGGTGGATCATAGGATCATAGATCACTTTCGGGGGTTGAACCTGACTGGTGAGGTGTGCTATCCGTATGTCGAGCTCTTTGAGATTAAACGGTTTTTTTAGATAATCACTGCATCCGAATGCAAACGCATCGGAAATATACTCTACGTCATGGTATGCGCTGATGATGATTTTAGGGGTTTTCGGATATTTCACCGCGATAACTTTTAGACACTCTAGTCCGCCGACAAGAGGGGTGTTGATGTCGAGAATGTAAAAGTCATGTTCGTGCATTTCGATCACTTCTAAAACTTCTTGGCCGTTATCGTAATGATCGACGAGATGACCGCGCGCAAGAAGATAGGTTCGAATGGAACGTGCCAGCATGAATTCATCTTCCAGCAGCAAGATTCTCATTCATCGACTCCATTGTGCTTTAGTGATGCTATTGTAGATGAATTGTGTTGCAAGAGCGTCGCATTTTTGAAAATATAACGGAAGGAGGTACCGCGCAGGGTCGTTGATGAGATCTCGATTTCAATCTCCTCTTCGTCACAAATATGGGCGACAATGCTGAGTCCTAAACCGTATCCCCCTTTGTGATCCGATTCACGGTGAAAGCGGCGAAAAATCTTCCTTTTATCCTGAATCAGCGGCCCGTAGTTACGAACTTCGAAAAACAGCTCCCCTTTTCGAATCCCCACTGTTATGTTGATCTCACTGGGGCGGTAGGAGTATTTGATCGCATTGGAAAGGGTATTGTCGATCAGACGGGAGAGCTTCAGCTCGTTGACATGGATAGAGGGGAGATTCGGTTGTCCGGTTCGAAGGGAAAGAGAGAGTTCGTTGACTTCGGCGATACAGGTGAAATAGCGTACACGTTCATGGATAAAATCGACCAGATTAATCGTCGTTTTATGATCCGGTACCCGATCTCGTTTCATGAGATAGGTCATGTCTTCATAGCTGTGTTGAATGATTCGAGAGCCCGCTTCAATCGCATTAAGAAACTCATGATCGATCCCGTTCATGCGAAGTAAATCGATATTGGTAATAATCACGGAGAGGGGGGTGTGGATTTCATGGATGGCATTTTTCAAGAACTGATCTTGTTCATCAAGGAGTTTGAGTGCGTACTCTTTTGAACTTTCGAGCATCTTACGGGATGCTTCAAGCTCGAGATCGTAATTGATCCGTTGCAGCAGCGTGATGAGAGCGTTGAAGAGATCGTGCTGATCGATAGGTTTAAGGACAAATCGATCCACCCCGTAACGGATGGATTCGATAAAAATTTCCCGATTTTCCGTACCGGATATGGCAATGACTTTTTGGTGAGGGTCATCTTGTTTAATTCGGCGGATCAGATCAATTCCGCTATCGCTTCCCAAATGGATATCACTGATGACAATAAACGGCTGTGCTAATTTTTGTAACTCTTCGTAGGATTCAAGTGCATCTTTGAGTGTGAACGCGGTGTGGATAGTTGTAAAAAAATGGGAAAGAAGACGTTTAAGGCTCTCACAAACGTTTTGATCATCTTCGACGATGAGCAAGCTTTTCTCTTTTGCCAGTCCTTTTAATGCGATTACAGCATTGTTCATATCTATCTCTTTTTATCGTATTAAATTATTATATCTTAACTCTTAGAGAGATTGGATAAAACGCATTGAAGGGTTATAGGGGATCGCTTGTCCGAAGAGGTATCCTTGCGACTCGGTGATTCCCATCGAGACGAGCATCGATTCAACCGATTTGTTTCCGACAAATTCAGCGACGGTTTTTACATTGATTTTTTTAGCAAACGATGCGATGGTTTCGACGATGGTCTGGGAGAGGAACTCTTTTTCAATGTTCATGATCAGCGAGCCGTCGATTTTAATGTAATCGATATTCAGTTTTGCCAGATGCTCAAAATTGGAATATCCCGATCCAAAATCATCGATGGCGATTTTGCATCCGTAATGTTTGACACGGTTTAAAAAGTGCCCCAGTTCATCATACGAATCGATCCCTTCTGATTCGAGTAGCTCAAAGACCAAACGTTCCGGTTCAGGAAACTCTTCGATTTGTTTGAAAAGAAATTTTCGGGTCAAAGGATTTTTGATATCGTTCATGGAGAGATTGATGCTGATTTTGCATTCAGAATCCCTAAAATCATCCATTGCTTTTTGGATAATCATATGGCTGATTTGGTTATAGGTTTTTGTCTCTTTAGCCACCGACAAAAAGAAAGCGGGAGTGATTATCTCCCCCTCGGGCATCACCAAACGGGCCAGTGCTTCATATTTAATAATTTTTTGGGAGTAATTATCGATAATCGGCTGATAATAGGGATGAAAACGATCCTCTTTTAATGCCCGTTTGATATCGTCTTTGCATTTGAGTTTATCCGAGCGCAATTTATCTTTTGACTTATCATCAGTATAAACGACGACTTTTCCAAGACGTTCAGCTTCTCTGAGGGCAATATCGGCATTGGAAAGAGAGATATCATCTCTTCGATCGACAATTCCGATAGTCATCTCTAAATACATGAACTCGGTATCTACTTGAATTTCACGCTCTTCAAACATATAGATGGTTAATCTTGCCAACCGTTCCAAATCATAGCTGTTCATCGGTAGCAGAAGGGCAAAGTGGGTTCCGCTAATACGATAGAGGGAGGCATCGTCGAGACCGGAAATCATCTCACGCAAAAAATCGGCACTTTGACGAAGAATCGAGTTCCCGACTTCATATCCGTAAAAATCGTTTAGATTCTTAAAATCGTTAATTTTAAACAAGGCAAGCGACACATCGGAACGATTTACCATATCCTGCTCAAATTGTCCCAGCGTATAGAGCCCCGTAGTACGGTCGATCATATAGAATTGATTCAGCTCATTATTTTTAATCTCTACCAGCTCTTCAAGATGCTTTTTGTAATGGATACTCTCTTTTTTGGAAAGGATGCGCGAGGCAACTTTATAGAGAAGTTCTATCGTTTGCTGAGGTTGTATCGGCTTCAGTAAATACCCCTCTATCCCTAACTCTATCCCTCGCAGAAGCATGGGAGACTCTTCGTATGCCGAGAGAAGGAGTATGGCTTGAGTCGGCTGATTCTCTTTAATTTTTTCGACCATTTTCAAGCCGTTCATATATGGCATTTCGATATCGCTGATAATCAGATCGTAAGGGTAGCGTGATGCTGCACGTAACCCCTTTTCGCCATCAGCAGCCATATCCACCCGAGCGAAAAAACGTTTTAAAAGGTTGCTAAACTCTTCTCGGATCAACGGATCGTCTTCGACATAAAGGACACTGAGTTGTTTTCCGATATCAAGCAGCGCTTCGAGCGACGTTCCGAAGAGATCGGTATTAGTAGACATCGTACCCCTTTTTAGGACCGTTTTTCGGAATTTTTATAGCAAAGGTAGTCCCTTTTTCATCACTGCAGGCAAGAATGCTCCCTTTGAGGTGTCTTTCGACAATAATGGCAGACATATAGAGTCCCAAACCGGTTCCGTTTTTTTCACTTTTCGTACTGAAATAAGGTTCAAAAATACGTGCGATAATAGTTTGTGGAATTCCCCCTGCATTATCGGAGATAAAAAACATAGATGAACTCTCATTTTCACCCAAGTGAAACCGTATCACCGGATATTCGGTATGCTGATCGGCAAAAGCGTCTTTTGCGTTATTAAGAATATTGATAAAGACTTGTAAAAGCTCATTCTTATAGGTAATAAACGGTGTTTCATCCTCTCCTTCAAAGATAAGGGAGATGCGACGATTCAGAAAACTTTTTCCCATTATGGTGGTCAATTCAGTCCCTATTTCTCCGAAGGTAACGGTTTTTGGAAGTTTATTCGGACGAAAAAAGTTCCGAAAATCATCGATGGTTCGGGAGAGAAAATGGATTTGTTTGTCAATCAGTTGCAAATCGCTTATGAGTTGTTTTTCTTTAATATCCCCTAACTGGACATCCAAAAGGGTATTGTTGGTAAGCATTCCGATGAGGGTAATGGGTTGGCGCCATTGGTGGGCGATCATTCCGATCATTTCACCCATGATGGCCAAACGTGATTGCGAAATCATCAGTTTTTCAGTCGCATGGTTCCTATTTTTTTCTTTATCGATCTGCTGAGAGAGACTCAGATTTGAGCTGCACAGTTTTTCGACACTGCGGCATGCATCAATCGCATTGGAGAGTTTGATTCGGAACGCTGAGAAGAGTGTTGCGAATGCGTCAATATCGCTTTTAGCGGTAAATAAAAAAAGAAAATGACCATGTGTAACCGGAATATTAAGTATTTTTCCCTCTTTAGTTTCGTGGATTGAAAAGGAATCGGTCTCATACTCAAAAGTTTCAGAAGGGGAAAACTCTTCTCCGATATGGATTAAGGTGGTGTAGTGTGTCTTTTTTTCGAGGTATTTTCCCCCCTCCGCTTTGGCACATCTCACAAAAGTTTCAACTACTTCCGTAAGCATTTCATCCAAATTGAGAGAGTTACCGATGGCGTTGACACACTCGTACGCGATGAAAGGATCATTCAGTGTTTTCATAAGTACACTATAATGATTTAGTGTTGCAAATATGTTGCATTTTGTTGGAATGTCATTTGCCACACATTTGCAACACAAAGGTGCTAAAGTTTGGTAATGTTGTTAAAGAAAGGTCTTTTTAGGGTAAATGATCATGGAAAATACCAGTAATAAAAACATCTTAATCATCGACGACAGTGCCTTTGTATTGAGTATTATCGAAAAAGCTATTCTCAAAGATATCGAGAATATTACCATCCATAAAGCACAGAATTTTGCTCAGGCGAAAGAGATTGTAAACGATATTTTTTTTCATGCGGCAATCGTTGATGTCGTATTGCCTGATGCGAAAGACGGGGATGCCATCGATCTGAGTATATCGTTAGGGATTCCGACGATTGTATTGACGGGGACGACCGATTCACACCTGCACAGTGATCTTATTTCTAAAAATATTTTTGAATTGATTTTAAAAAATAACTCCAATAATATTGCGTACGTTGTTTTCGCCCTCAAACGTATTTTAAAAAATTACATGACCCATGTCATGATTGTCGATGATTCCAAAAGTATGCGGAGTTTGGTTAGTAAGCAGCTCAAAAAACTTCATCTTAATGTTTTTGAAGCGGAAGACCCGTTGGAAGCGATGAGGATATTAGAAGATAAAAATAACCATATCACGCTGATTATTACCGACTATGATATGCCGAATATGAACGGATTAGAATTTACGCTGCGTCTTCGACAGCATTACCGTAAAAATGTTCTCAGTATTATTGCTCTCAGCGGAGTGGATGAACAAGGGCTACCGGCGAAATTTCTCAAACACGGAGCCAACGATTTTCTCCATAAGCCGTTTGAACAAGAAGAACTTTTTGTTCGCGTTAATTCGAATCTTGAACTGTTAGATATGTTTGATTATTATGAAGAGTACGGAACCAAAGATTTTTTAAGCGGGCTTTATAACCGTAAATACTTTTTAGAACAGGCAGAACGGATGTTAGAGGAGGCGAAGCGGCATAATTATGAGGTTGCTATTGCCTTTTTTGAAATAGATAATTTGAGAGAAATCCATAAAGAAAGCAGTTTTTGCGGGAGTGATATGATCCAAAAAAACTTTGCGGAGATGCTCCAAAAGAGCTTTCCTTCTCCCTCTTTGATCGCACGTTTCTCGGATGAAAAATTTAGTGTTTTGGATATTGATATGAAAGGCAATACGTTTGATGATGCTCTCGAAACCCTGAGAGTAAAAGCGGCAAAAAGTCTTACGCATATACAAGATATCTTAGTCTCTTTCACCGTTTCAGTCGGTTCTTATCAGGGAAAAGTATCGACGATAGAGGAACTTATTCAAATTGCCGAATCAAACTTGGAAAGTGCGCAAACTACCGGACGGAATAAAATCGTCTCGTTTCAGTCGAATACTCCGAGTGACGAAGCCTTTGAGGGGCTATTCATTTAGTCCGTATTTTTTTGTTAAACGTTCGTAATCGTTATCTTTGCCGAACTCTTTGAGATAAAAAGCGACGATAGGCTGTGCAGAGGTAATTTCATGTTTCTGAAAAAGAGATTCAAGGCGGTTGTAGGCAGATTGCCGAATGCATTCTCGGATTTTAGATTTGAACCGTTTTACGTTGTTGAATGGAGATAGAATACTTTGGGTCTGCTGGATGTCGCCTCTTCCGACAGAGATCATGGCAATAGAGACCGCTTTATCGAAAATCTTTTCATACTCTACAAAAAAATCAACCGATTCGAGAGCCGGATACATTCCGACCAGCTCATACGCTTCCGCCATTTTGTTTTCTTGAATCAATTCAGCGAGTTTTCTCCGTATCTGTACCTGATGTGCGAGACGTGAGAGTTGCTGTTTGTAGGGGAGAAACGGAACGATTTGTTTGATCGTTTCGACTGCTTCATTGTAGCGCTGAGTATTGATGTAGAGTTGGATTTTCTCGATATTGTTTTCGGCAATCGTACACAACTTTTTATAAATATCTTCATTTTTGAGAAGAGGGTGCTCTTCCGTCAGGAGAAAATAGTTTTTGAAATTTCGCTCTTTGACATAATTATCGGCTTTTAAAAATATAGGATACTTTTTGATCAATGAGAAAATAATCTCTTTTTTAGAAGCAACCTTACCGAAAGGTTTAAGAAGCTCTTGCGCTCTTGCGAAATTACGGAGTGGATCGGCGGCAATAATTTTTTTAGCTTGTGCAAACGTTTTTGTAAAAACCGCTTCAAGCTTTCGGGCACTGTCTGTTTTGTGGAGATACGGAGAAGACTCCAGGAGAGAATAAGCTTCCGGATAGAGCTTTTTCTCGACCAATTGTCTAAATTTTTCAAACTCTTTTTGTTTTTGAAATAAAAAGTCGAACTCTTTTTTACGCGATACATCCGATAAGAAAGGGGCCGCCGATTCCATTGCATTGAGGGTGTTGCCGACGGAGAATTGCTCACGTATCTCATGCAGCAGCTTCTCCCAAGCCTCTTCAAACATTTGAGACATAGGATGAATGGTGAGAAAAATATTTCTATCAAGAGATTTTTTGGCGGAGGGGTAATCGTATTCGGCAAGGGCTTGGGAAAAATCATCTATGTAGGCGAATAAGTCTACCACATACACATATCCGTTATTAAATCCGACGAGCAAATAATTATCATTGATTAAAAGCGATGAAATCCCTTTTTGATCGAGTTTTACATTGGCAAAGATCGTATTATCGGAAAGTTTGACGATATGGATATAACCACCGCGTGTTCCCACCACGGCGTAACGAAAGGTACTGTCGATAACACAACAAGTAGGCCATGTGGGGAAGATCGCTTTTTTGAGAACGGTGTGTTCTCTTAAGTCAAAAATATACGATACGCCATCACGGCTGATCGCATACAAACAGCGGGAGTCTTTAAAAAAAAGAGAGTCTTCGATGACGTCTCCGAGATACGTATTTAAAAGTTCGGTTTGATAGCGAATATCGATAACATGAAGCGAGTGATCATACGCGCTGTAGGAGAGATATCGTCCGCTTTCATTGGCTGAGAGATGCGCGATGTAATCAGGAAGCGAGCGGAGTGACATCAAAAGATGGGCGTTTGCGGAACTGTACATATAGACTTTTCCATCGGTCCCTCCGGTAAAAATATATTCACCGTTTTCCCCCCCGAAGGTCATCACTTCTGACCTCTGATCATGACCGTAGAGGAAGATTTTTTCCCCTGAGATAGGTTTTGCCGATGCCGTTACATTGCGGATAGAGTTAGCAACTCCCTCAGAAGAGACGGGTGGAAGAGTGTAGCATACGGCACAACTTCCATCAGTGTCAACACTGTAAATACCGGAACCTCGTGTTCCGAAAGCCGAACTTTTTTGATAAGGGTGGAGGGGAGCAGCTGAATTGTCGGAGATGATATGGGCTCGAAGTACCCATGTAGATTTATCGATGGAATATAAAAAGTGTTTGTTATCTGTGAAAAAGATTGAATTTTGATTAGCATGGAGGGCGATAATACTCCCTGCCGCTTCAAATGATTTGATTACTTTTATCATAGAACCCTATCTTTGCGCTTTTCAAGGTAACCGAAGATTTAGAGGAAGCGCGTATACTTCAACTACTATACTAACGCGTTAGTGTTGCATTTGTGTGGCAAAATTTTGATCACCTTTATTTAAGATGCGAGAAGGTTTCTCCGTTTTTTCTCTCCGGATAAAAAGGTTGTCCGTTTCTTACATTCTGATGAGACTTCATCGAGTTTTTTCAGGTCATTCGGAGGAACACCTAAGGTTAAGCACACTTGATCGTACTCTTCATCCCATCCGAAACATTTATGATAATTATCCAGCAAAGAGCGCTCTTCTCCTAAGGGGGCGTAGAATTCGATTTCATGAACCAACGCTTTTTTGAGTAGGCTTAAATTTTTCTCTTCAAAAAAAGCTATTGCGGCGTATGGCGCGATTATCTCCAACGTTTTGGCCACATCTCCTTTTTTAGCGTAGAGTAGTGCGGGAGTCATAATATTGAGTTTATGGGCTTCGATTTGGATTCTAAATATTTCGGTAGTCCGAAGAGCCGGATGTTCGGATGCCAATGCGTAGAGCTTAACCAGATTGTTCGCTTTTGCGGCATGATCAAATGCATCAAACGCTTTAATTTGGGTTTTAAAATCATTTCCGGTCGAGGCAAAAGGTTTAAGACGTGTCAAATTTGTGGCGAGCATCTCCGCTTCCTGCACTTTACCTGCAGCTATCATCATCAATATTTTATCGATCAGCGACTCTCCGTGGTTCATAAGACGGCGATAGATTTTTGTCTGACGTAAAATGGGAAATTTTTCGGTTATTTCCATAAGCGATGCATAATTATTGGCTGAAGCATACGAAATCAGCTTTTTATAGTTTTGTTCGAGAATTTCTGTACTGGGGATAAGTCCATGGACGCATTCTGTGCAGGCATCCGGTATGGATTCGACATACTCTTTAAATTTGACAGAGTCGACTTCCAGCAGTTTGATCTCATGCATAAGGGTGTTTAGACACGTGGCACGTACTTCATGAAACTCGCGAAGATGCCCTAATAACGGTGCGCTGTAAGCCGTTTCGCATGCTTGGTGTGCATTTCCCTGAGCAATATTGTCCATAAACGGCGCAATCTCTTCGGAATCATAGAGTGTCTTCATAAGCTCTTTGCGTATTGCACCGTCTGCGATGATGAGAGACACAATCGCTTCATACCCTTTTTTTTCATCAGCGGTAGAGGGTAAGAAGCAAAAAATAGATTCATGGCGCTTTTCGATTTGTTTGCACAAATCATTGTTTACAAAAATCAAAGGGCTCTCGGCTACGAGGAGGGAGAGTCTCCCAATATTGCCCGTTTCGAGAGCTTTATGGGCTTCTTGGACGGCTTCATGCAGGTCAATTACGACACTGTTTCCATTTGAAAAACCGACAAAAACATGATCCGATGAGGCACTCACCGAGGTAATCCCCCAATGATCGAAACTCATTGATCCTAATTTTATTCCGTCTGATCGGTTATAAATTAAGAGTTGATTACTGCGAGAACCGAGCAAAATCGTATATTCGTTAAATCCGGTAGCAATATGGGTTGGCCATTCCATGGAAGGATCACCCAAAAACTGTTGTCTGAGCATGATATTAAATACGTAGGTTGAGCCTGAACGGGTAAATCCTAAGACCTTATTATTATCCGATGAAAAAGTGATTGCTTCGACAATATCGTCGATACGAAAAACATGGGCTATTTTTTGGGTATGGGTATAGAATAAATGGACTTTTTTATCCATGGTCGAGATGGCTAATTTTGTTCCGTCTTTTGAAAATGCAGCACAAACAATTCCATCGGGGAGCTGTAGTTCATCCATCGCTTTGTAGGTGAGCGAATCATATACTTTTAATCTGCCGGAGATATTTCCGATAGCGAAAAATCGGCCGTCATCGCTGAAAAGGACGACATCCGGTTTGGCCATAGGAACCGTTGAGAGAAGTTTTACGGGTTCAAGCGATAAAAAAAGGACACGTTCATTAGAAGAATCGCAAACCAAGCCGAATTTTCCGTTGTTGGTAATGGCGACTGAGTTTCCATAACGGTTGGGATAGGATTGAATTCCTTTCATATTGGCATGTTTTTGATAGTGTCCCTCAATCGAATAACGATAAATAATGGGAGTTGAATCGATGAGAATAAGTCCCGATTCATTCACGGTTGATGCGACAATGCTTCGTAATGCGTGTAAGGATGTGTATGACAATGACATTGTATTGCCTCCAAACTTATTAGATACATTAATTGTTTCATTTTAGTGTCGCAAATGTGTTGCAAAGGAAACAAGAGGTACTAAGTGAGAATTAGATATTATGATAAAATCAAATTTAAAAAGTGCTCTCAACCTTATGAATAAATCGATATTATTTTTACTCTTATTCCTCTTTTTTGTCTCCGCATCTGCGAAAGAGCAGATCCATTTTGGTGTATTTGCGTATGCCGGAGTTGAAAAAACGCGTGCCAAATATCAGCCTCTCGTTGATTATCTAAATACAAAATTAGATAAAGAAGTGGTTCTTGAAGTCCTTACGCAAGAAGAAATGGACGAAAAAATTGCTAAAAACCAACTCGATATCGTTACCACAAATCCTACCCATTTTCTTGTTGTACGCCAACAATATGCACTCAGCGGAGCGATTGCGACACTTATTAGTGTGAGTGAAGATCGAAAACCTACCAGCAGGCTCGGCGGTGTTATTATCGTCCGACCTGAGAGTATGATTGAAAAACTTTCCGATATCAAAGGTAAATCAATTTCAACTCCGAGTTTAAAACACATGGGGGGATTTAGAGCTCAAGTGTATGAACTCTATCAAAATGGAATCAAGATAAGTGAAAAGAACAATAAGATACTCCAAACCTATGATTCGCATCAAAAGGTAGTTCAAGCCGTCCTCCTTAAAAAAGCGGAGGTTGGTTTTATCCGTGACGGTATTTTGGAAGATATGATTGCAAACGGCGAGATTAACGCAGACGATATTCGAATCATTCATGAGCAAAAATGGGCGAATCATCCTTATCGTGTATCGACAAGACTTTATCCAGAGTGGCCTGTTTTTACCCTCCCTCATACGGAAGAATCGGATACGAAAGCATTTGTAGCGGCACTTTTTTCACTTCAGCCGACGAATGAAACGCTGATCAAAAAAGGGATTTATGCGTACAGTCTCCCTGCCGATTATTTAGAAGTAGAAGATCTTGCCCGCCATTTGCATCTCCCTCCGTTTGACAAAACACCTGAATTTACCTATTTGGATATTTGGGAACACTATAAAGCGGTGATTTTAGCTTCATGGGGGGCAGTAGTCCTCACCTTGATTTATTTTACGTGGGATAGACGGAGAAAAAAACTCTTTGAATCACTCCTTTCCAACATTGGAGACGGCGTTTACGGTGTTGACAAAGAGGGAAAATGTATGTGGATCAATACTCAAGCACTCAGAATGATCGGACTCACGAAAAAAGAGGTTTTAGGGGAGGATCAGCACTCCCTTTTTCACCACCATAAAGTTACTCATGAAGTGTATGATGAGTCTGAATGTCCTATATATAAGACCCTTAGAGATCGTAAAACCCGTACTACTGAAGAACATTTGATCCGACATGACGGTACTTTTTTCCCCGTCAGTCTCACGGTAGCTTCTGCAAACGATGGAGCCATCATCGTCTTTCGAGACATTACGGAACAAAAAAGGCTGCAAGAATCACTTGAGAGAAGTGAATCGAGCCTTAAAAAAGCACAATCCATATCGCATATCGGGAGTTGGGAACTCGATCTGAGTAGTAATGTGCTACTTTGGTCAGAAGAGATTTACCGTATTTTTGAAATCAATCCTTTTCATTTTGAACCCTCTTATACCGCTTTTATAGATGCAATCCATCCTGATGATCGTCAGAGTGTCAACGAAGCGTATCTGAACTCTTTGCAAGACCGACAGAAATATACCATTGAACACCGTCTTTTAATGAAAGACGGAAGAATCAAATGGGTTCGAGAAGTCGGAGATACCGACTATGACACTGAGGGATTGGCAACGATTTCCAGAGGGACGGTACAGGATATTACCGAACAGGTTTTGTTGTATCAAGAGCTTCAAGAGACAAAACTGAAACTGGAAGAAGTCAATGAGACGCTAAAACTCAAAAACGAGCAACTTTTAGAACTTGCGACGGTTGATGGATTGACTAAAATCCCGAATCGCCGCTTTTTTGATGAGATGTATGATAAAAAGTACAAAGAGGTTTCCAGAGATAAAAAAACACTGGCCGTATTGATGATTGATGTCGATCATTTTAAACCCTATAATGATCATTACGGTCATGTAAAAGGGGATGAATGTTTGATCAAAATAGCTGAAGTCTTGCAAAAATCCCTTAAACGCTCCAGTGATATAGTTGCACGCTATGGAGGCGAAGAGTTTGTGATTTTGTTGAAAGATATTGATTTTGAGGGGGCTTTGCAAGTCTCTAAGAATGTAATTCAAGCGGTAGAAGATTTAAAGATACCGCATGCATATTCATCGGCAGCCGATCATGTTAGCGTCAGTGTCGGGATGGCTTTCAAAGGGGGGGAAGATTCAACCTCAAAAGAGATACTTTTTAATTATGCCGATGATGCCCTCTATGGAGCTAAAGAGGGCGGAAGAAATAGAGTTTCAGCAACCCTCAGATGAGAGTGACGTTAGAATAAAGGGAAAAAATGGAAAAAAAAATAATATCAGAACGTATTTTATTGGTTGATGACAGTAAAACATTGTCAAAGCTGATCAGTCTAAAAGTAAAAAGTGAATTGAACGTAGAGATTGATATCGCCTATTCGCTGGCAGAAGCGGAACTTTTTACGAAAAAATATACCTATACGTTAGCCATTCTCGATCTTAATCTCCCCGATGCACCCAACGGTGAAGTGGTAGACGTGATCCTCAAAAAAAATATCCCTTCGATTGTTTTGACGGGGAGTATCGATAAAGAGTTTCGCAAAGTGATGCTTAAAAAAGATATTATCGATTACGTCCATAAGGGGGGGATTGATGATATTGACTACGTCATCGATATCATTAAAAGACTTCTTAAAAACCGTCATCATAAAGTGATGGTGGTCGATGACTCGTCGGTATTCCGTAATCAGATGAAAAAAATGGTGGAGAACCTCTTTTTTCAAGTGTTTGCACTCGCTCACGGCGAAGAAGCACTTTTGATTTTAGAGGAGAATCCGGATATTAAAATCATCATCACCGATTACAATATGCCGGTTATGGACGGATTGGAGCTTACAAAAGCCGTTCGCAAAAAATACACTAAAAGCCAGTTGTGTGTTTTTGTCCTCTCCTCAACCGAAGACTCCGATGTCTCTGCTAAGTTTCTCAAACAAGGCGCCAACGATTTTATTAATAAACCGTTCAGTAAAGAGGAGTTTTCATGCCGTATATGCAATGCGATCGAGGCATTGGAAAATATCGATATGATTACCAATTTTTCCCATCGTGACTTTTTGACCGGACTCTACAACCGCCGCCATTTTTTCACGGTTATGGAGAGCTATTTTCACACGGCAGGCGCTCAAGATGAAACATTTGTGACGGCAATGATCGCGATTGATAATTTCAAAAGTATCAATGCTACCTATGATCATGATTGTGCCGACAATGCTATTATTCATGTCTCTGAAATACTCCGTTCCGAGATACAGTATCATGATATCGTAGCCCGATTTGATGGGGAGGAGTTTTGTATCGTACTTAAAGATACGGGGCGTGAAAATGGGATGGAGGTATTAGAACATCTTCGTCAAAAGGTAGCATGTACACCTCTCGTTAGTACACAAGGAGAAGAGATATTTGTGAGTATTTCCATCGGAGCGATAGTGGAACACGAAGACTCTTTGACGGAGACGATTGGCGAAGCCGATGCTCAGCTGTTTCAGGCAAAAACAGCCGGAGGCAATAAGCTCTGCGTCGTTTAAACGATTTCGGGTGAGTAAAAAGCAAACTGCTGGCGGCCTGCTTCTTTAGATGCATACATGGCGATATCGGCATGATTAAGTAGAGTCTCTGCCGTTTCCCCATCTTGAGGGAAAATACTGATACCGATACTGCACGCACTTAAAACTTCTTCCCCATGTATATGAAAAGGGGCTTTGAATAATTGTAATATTTTTTCAGCTACCGTAGTAAAATGGGCTTTGGAAATACCGTCATCGATAAGGAGAACAAACTCATCCCCTCCGTTACGTGCGACGGTGTCCCCTTTTCGGGTCATTTGCCGTATCCGTTTGGCTACATGAACCAAAAGCTGATCCCCCATTAAATGCCCCAGCGTATCATTGATCTCTTTAAAATGGTCCAGATCAATAAAAAAGATCGCAAACTTCCCCCCAGAACGGGTTTTACGGTCAATTGCGTGATTGATGCGATCGGCAAGAAGACGACGGTTAGGCAAATGCGTCAGAGAATCATGCATGGAAATATGGGTCAGTTTTTTGGTTTTGTGAAGTAATTGATTTTGGACATCGAGATAGTTACTGATATCACGGCGAATTTCGAGATAGGCGACAACGGCACCTTCGCTATCGAATATCGGTCGAGCATCAACATCAATATGATGTTTTTTCCCTTTTTTATCGGTATGTTCATGTCGCTGAGTCGAGGGTTTTTTTGTTTTGGAAACATGCTCTATCGGACAGAGGGGGGAACCTTCTGCACAGGCACCGCTTGTCGTATTCGATATTTTGTAACATTTTGGAATTAGTGCATTGACCTCTTCTCCTCCCAGTTCTTTGGCCGCTTGATTCATCATACTAACACTGAGATCAAGCTCAATGTACATAATAGGATCGGGTATTTCATCGATGATGGTTTGCATCATTCTATGCGAACGTGCCAACGATTTCTCGAGATTCAACACCCGAGCTACTTTTTCAAAAGCTTGGAGTAACAACTGCGGATCGGTCGGTTTTAAAATATAATCATCGACATGCAGTGTGATGCTTTTGAGGAGTAAATGGGTATCGCTAAAGGCAGAGTTGATAATGATCGGAAGATGGGGAGATATTTCGCGCATCCGTGCAATCATTTCTAATCCACCCATTTTAGGCATTTGAAGATCGCTTAGGACGATATCAGGGCGGGAAGTTTCAAAGAGAGTGAGTCCCTCTTCACCGTTGCGAGCAACAAAAATGGTTTTGAAATATTCCTGAAATGCTCCGATAAAAGCAGTAATCGTAGCTTCGTTATCTTCTACATAGAGAAGGGTAAAGTTTTTAAGCATGGGGAACCGTAAGTAAAGAAATTTTTGTCATCATCCCATCTTCGACGGGTAGCATTTGGATCGCTCCACTCATGCTGTTTTCTATAATCATTTTTGACATATATAATCCTATTCCTGTCTCTTATACACAT
>JAGXFM010000047.1 GCA_024637215.1 Sulfuricurvum sp. | reverse complement strand
GATTTGGCCTTACCTAAACAAACCGAACCTTCAAGAGTCTCTCAATCACTTTTACTAGACAATTATTATTCTAAGAGCAAAGAACGCTAAACCTAAAGACAAAGAGTACACCCTACCCGACGGAAACGGCTTACAGCTCAATATAAAACCCGACGGGCGCAAAGTTTGGGAGATACGTTACACCGTTGAGGGGAAAGCGAAAAAGACAACGGGAGGAGCCTACCCCGCCACGTCATTATCCAAAGCAAGAGCAAAGCGTGACGAACTCAAAGCGAAAGTTATAAACGGTATCGACCCGATCAAAGAGAAACAAGCGCAAAAAGAACAAAAGCGTATCGAAGCGGAAGAAGCCAAAGCCGAAACCACCATATTGTTAAACACCTTTGAAAAAGTATCACGGGAGTTTATCGACAGTATCACGGGCGAACTTGTACCCCGCTATCACTCTCTTAAACTGGCACGACTTGAAAATCATATCTTCCCCTACATAGGAGAGAAGCCGATTAACGACGTAACCCGTATGATGATAATCGAATGTTTGGATAGATTAAAAGCCGTAAACAAAGCAGACACGGCACTAAGAACTCTCAATATTATTTCCCAAGTGTACCGCTACGCCGTAACCCGTGAAATCACCCCGCATAACATCACCGCCGATATTGATAAACGCTTTGTAATCGGAAAAATAGAGCGTAAAAATATGGCGACAATCACCGACCCTAAAAAGGTAGGAATACTTTTAAAAGCAATAGACGACTACCACGGGGAAATAATCGTAAAGAGTGCTTTACAGTTAGCAACCCTCACCGCTCAACGCCCCTATAATATCCGCTTTGCTGAATGGGACGAATTTGATTTAGAAAAAAACGAGTGGATTATCCCCGCCGAAAAAATGAAAATGAAACGCCCCCATATCGTACCGATCACGAAGCAAGTAAAAGAAGTGATAGAAGCCCTACGCCCTCACACTCAACACAAAAGTAAATATTTGTTTCACTCTCTCCATACCGCTATTAAACCTATCAGCGAAAACACAATGAACCAAGCATTAAGACGTTTGGGGTATGCTAAAGAGGAAATAGTATCCCACGGGTTTAGAGCAATGTTTAGCACCATAGCAAACGAAAACATAACCGTACACGGCTATCACACCGACGTAATAGAGCGATGTTTGGCTCACGTCGAGGGGAACAAGGTAAAAGGGGCTTACAATCATGCTCAATACGCTCAAGAGCGTTTAGGGCTTATGCAATGGTGGGCGGATTATTTGGACAATACAAAACAACAACAAAGAGGAGATAAATAAGATGGCATTAACTATACAAGAGAATCCAAAAGAAATTTTAGACGAAATCGTAAACGTCCATGGAATAGATTTTATTAGGGAATATATTAAGGCAATAAACAAAGGCAATAGAAAACAATCAACAAGGGTTAACTCATTTTGGGATGTTTATAACGATGTTAAAGACTATATGAGGGGCTTTAATGATGAATATGAGAGATATAGTTATACAAGAGCAATAACTAAAGTAGCAGAAAATAGAAATATTACCGAAAGTGCAGTAAAAACCCATTACACAAAAGGGAAAAAAGAGGCTATTAAAAGAGAAAAAGAGGAAAATTACAAAAGGATGGGAATACCTTTAATAGATATAGATGAAAACAATATACCTTTTTAGTCCTAATGAAGTCTTATTTATATCCTAATAAAGTATTGTTTTAGTACCAATATAATCTTGCTTTAGTACTGTAAAAATACTACTAAAGTAGTGCTAAAGTATCAAAATAATACTACCAATAAACCCCATATTATTGGGATTTACAGCCCTATTTTTTTATCCTACAATACCACTCAATCAAGTACTTGATAATTCAAATCCATAGGATTATCAAAATGGAAAATAAATATCTACGAGACAAAGAGGCATCACAATACTTAGGTGTGGCTAAATCGACAATTTGGCTATTCAGCAAGCAAGGAAAAATCAACGCGATCAAGTTAAGCGACCGTGTGACCGTATGGGCAAAAAGTGATTTAGATGCGTTTATCGCGTCACGTATGGCGGTGGCGTAATGTATAAGGATTTTAGAAATCATCTTTACGCTTGGACGTATGACAAGATCAAAGCGAACCCTCAAAAATTTGGTGGGGACAATAGTAATCCTCTAATCATGCAAGAATACTCAAACGAGTTCTTTTCAAACAATCACGTTATGCAGTTGGAAACGAAATTTTATAGTCTCCTTTCAACCGTGAGCAGAATTAAAAACAAATTACTTAAAAATCATCCTCAATTTGATTGTCGAAAGAAGTACAAACCAAAGAAGCGAAAAACGGATGAGGTACATTAGTATCATAATGCCCGTTACAGAGTGGGAGCGATGGGGGAGTGCGTTACCTCTCCCCTCTTATAAGCGAACACTTACAAGTCACACGGGCTATAAAATTCAAGTGGCTTATGAATTGAAGTACAAGCCGACTAAACCGAATGATTGGTATTTTATCGCGGATATACAAAGAATGTACCAAGCAATGATAGGAGCGGTTACGTTTGACGATCACCTCATCATAGAGGGCAATGGATGGGAGAGTAACGGAACGGCTTATACACTCCAAGAGCTTAAAGTGTTCCCGACCGATGAGAGAGCCTATCCCATGATTATACGATGGGCTACAAGTAAAAAGACATTTAGGAGCAAAGCGTTTACTTATGCCAAGCGTTTGAAGTATGAGGGGCTTTTGTGTTATCCGTCTATGATGGGCGCATTATCGGCAATGAACTCCAAAATGAAGAAAACGGAACAGCACAAAGTAAGAACACTGCAACGTCTCACAAATGATATTTTGGCTCAATCCGATCAATGGGATACCAAACTACCAAAAGAGGCTTTAAGAGCAGTTAGAAGCGATTTAGGAAAGCAAAGAGCCGAACAACTCCAAGCCGAAAAACAAGATCGAGTTATTCAGATCAAAGAGGCAATAGACAAAGGAGACTTCACTAAACCAAACGGAGAGATTAACAAAACAAAATTAGCCGATTATTTGAACGTAGACAGACGGACAATATTTACTTTGCTCCCGCTTGTCATGGCGATGATGATCGTTATTTTATGGATTAAACCCGCGTGCAATTTTCCCTCATTATTCCCTTACTCTTTAGGGGGTAGTGAGAGAGGGGCTACCATTTAGCAAAGTCTATTTTCCCACTTTTTAAACAAAGCCCAAAACATAGGGATTTATAAGAGGTGGTGAAGATAGCGAATTTATAGTATCTCTTTAGCAAAGTCTATTTTCCCACTTTTGCTTATTTCCCACTTTTTAACTCTTTACTCTTCTCTATCAAATGAACACATAAACAATCATTAAAAAAGGAGCGACTGCTTAGAAGAATGACTTTATCTAAAATATAATGTTTTTGAATTAATGGTAGGAGCTAAAACATGCCATGGATCAGTATTACCATCTTCATAATGTCCCTGCACAACTCCCGATAACATATCAGAAAATTGAACATTTCGGTTTGAAGCACTATCTTGAGGCTGTGTATCCAAAATGGTAGCTACATTTCGTTCAAACCAAAGTTGTGTCTGCAAATAATCACTCATGCTATTTCCACTTTCAACTTTTACAGACCTTGGATCAGGTACGAACAGTACCCTTGAATGATTACTCATTTCCTCCAGTAAAGACAAACCTATCATATAATTGTAAAGTTTATTCTCATCTGATCGGATATGAGCTAAAACATTTTCTTTTTTAACTGTCATTGCAAAATATTTAATATCAGGGTGTTTGATTCGAAGTTCTTTAGCTTTCTCAGCAAAATCTATTCGTTCTATAAGTGTCATTTCTGACCATTTTTTTTCAATATTAGGATTCCATCCATGCTTTTTATATAATTTTTGGATTACACGTTTTGGTAGATGTCGTTTATCTTGAGGAACGATAAGAGATGCGATTGTTAAATGTCGACTTGATCCACCACATCTATAGGGCGCATGGAACTTCCAGCCTAAATCACCACTTTCATCTAAATAAATAGCGATTTCCAAATCAGTGTCTTTGTGAAGAATTAGAAGTAAATTTTGCGATCCCTGAGTCCGACGTTCTTACAGAACGCTTACGATACATAAAGCGTCGCGGATATCCTCAGGATTTACTCGCAAAGAAATTATACTATATTAAATACCAAATATGGATATTTTATACTATTTTATTACAAAATATGGATATTTTATACTACTTAAATTCTAAATTTGTAATAGTGATTATGTTAAATTATCTATAGAAATTTGCAAAAAGATTACAATGAGGTAAAAGAATAGGTTCAAAACAAAAAAGGTACTTTGAGACTTTGAACACCTGCATAAGTCGTTCGGAGCGCGCACGCTCTGACTTACTGTACTTTTTAAATTTAGGTAAACTTTTTACTAAAAAACTCCATATTTTTTTCTAATCCAAACCGCCTAAATATGGGAGTTAAACGGTTATTTTTTTACTAAACTTTTTACTACGAAATGAACGCGGAAACGAATACCCAAACCCCGCTTAGATCGTCGTCGCTTCATCGTAGTGAATGGCACAATGAACGCTTAAACGTGTAACAGCAAAAGGAAACAAAAAGGACACACTAAAACCCCCGTGTTACCGTGCTTTATTGACAAAAGGAAACACTAAAAAGCAACAGCAAAATTCAACAGTAATCGAACAAGCAAAGCCCCTATCAATAAGGTTACAATGAGTTTCCGAACAAAAGAATTCAACACACCTATAAAAGAAAAAACAACGGCAATATTACGGCAAGGGTTTGAGCTTTAAATAACAAGATTTTAGCAAGGTGTGAACGGTTAGGTTACGGTGAGGGTCAAAAGAAAAAAGGAAACAGCAAAGAGGCACTTAAACCCCTGCCCCGTCAATGTTCTAAGCACTAATGGAACAGTAAAGGTAACGCTAAAAAGTACGATAAAAAATTCACAAGTTTCGGGAAACACAAAACCCGATCATGACGGTATTTATTAGGGTTTCGGGTAAAAGAATTCACACTTAAAGAGAAGATCATAAAACATCAGAATATTAATATCAAGATGATACGCTCATTTTTGAGCCTAAAGTATTCCTTAGAGGGAAACGGGGAACGAATCACAAAATTGAGAACGGCAAAAAAGAAGTATTGAGGTAATATGATTAAGTTATGAATTGATATAATTTGATTATCGAAAGAGCGATTTTATAAAGTCACTTTTACGCTAATGTACCTTTTAATGTACCTTTATGAAAAGGTAGTTAATTAAAAGCCTAAAAATAGGGGATTTACGAATCTTTCCTCGGCCACCTTTTTTTATCTCCACTCACATTTTTTTTCCAAAAAGCCACTTTTAATTTACACAAATTGTTACGCCTTATTTACATTTACGATAAAAGTGATTTGGAAAACATTACGGAAAAAGAGTTGGATGAGATAATTCGGGGATTGATAGAGGAATAAAAGTAGCCTGTCCCCTTTTTCTCTTAATAGAAATTTTTAATTTCCATTATCATATTTTATAAGATGTTGATATAACATAATCAGTACATATAAGATAAATAATGTACTTATCCAGACAAGAAATAATTTTTTATAGGCTTCTGTCTTTTGTTTATATATTAAAACATGTTTAATCATATTAATTCTACAATTTAGTTTTTTAGACTTTTCATTATATTCTTTTAACACCTCGTGATTTACAGCTATTAAATTTTTATAATCACATGTAGAGTTTTTTTTACATATTTGATACTGATTTATATATGGTATTAAAATTTCACTTGCATACAGCATACTGATTGTAGTCTCATTTATATCTTCTTTTAAATAATTTGAAATAAGCATTAAATTATTATGTTCTCTTTCATCTTTAGGGGTTAATGCAACCATTTCTTCAAGAAACTTACTTGCATCAAGTAATGAAAAAATGGCCTCCATAGAGAGGTTAATTACCTCTCTAGTATATTCTATTTGTCCTGCAAATTGATATTTTATATCTTCGTTATAAATTTTTTTCTCATGTTCATTTCTATATATTTCGTTATTGACACCAATAATTCGAATAGCTTTATCAAATTTATAAAACGTTTCAAGTTTGTCTTCCAATTCACTTGCAATTTTTTCATTATATGCAATTCTAGATTGTATATTGTTTACTGAGTAAATTGCCATAGCACCTATTAGTAATGCAGAAAAGTATGGCTGAGCAATAGTAAAAGGTTTGATTAACCACATAATAAATTTTCTAATATTAAGTATATATATTTTTTTCAAGATAAGTGTCCCTACAATTAAGATACTCTTGACTTACTAACTAAATTAATTATATCCGTTATCTTTGGTCCTTCTTCAGTAATAAAACCATCATTTGAAGGTCTAAAAATAGATTGCAAAATTAACTGTCTATCATTCTCATCAACAATACTGTCTTTGTGTTCATTCAATAATGCCAAGTAACTTTTAATAAACATTTCTCGCTCACCAGCAACTTCTGCACTATGTAATTTACTAAGAAAAATTTTGACTATGATACGCATGAACCAAATCAAGAAAGTTGATATTATTGCAAAATGCAGAATAGGTAGATAATGAATAGCATTGAGAGAAGTGTTTTTAATTTGTGTATTGTTTATGTCCAATAAATTATGTCCAATAGTTTCGGATATACCAAAAAGATATTTAATTCCAAAAATTGATGCAATAATAATCACTACAAACAAAATACCAGAAATTTTATATGATTTTATTTTTTGATCTGTCCAATATTTAACTGCTGAATCCATAGCAAGTTTTTTTTCATAAAAGTCTTCAAAACCTTTCATGTTTTGCTTAGATATTTGCATAAATTTTCGAAATCTTTTGATATTTATTCGAACTTGTTGCCTTGCTCTTTGTTGACGATGTTGAATGGATTCTTTTTCTTCTTGATAAGATTTTTGTATATTGTTAAGGTGGTCATCGCCTTGAGATATTAAATCTCCAAATTCTTCTTTAATATTTGTAAGAGCTTCTTTTTCAGCATTAATATTACTTATTTTGCCAGTTTCAAAATATATCTTTTTTGCTGAGGCCTCTGAAATCAATGATGAGATAGAATTTGATAGTCCAGGATAAACTATTCTACCGTATTGATCAAAAAATATATCCTTTAACCCATTCTCTAAATAAACGCCAACTAAAAATACAGAAAGAATTAAATTTTCTTCTTTTAGAACAAATTTTGTATAAGCACATTGTGAGTATATCAACAATTTAGAAGTATAATAGTTCTCTAAGCTAGATTTATATTCCTCTACATTTTCAAAATTACTTGAAATGTCATCCATAATACGACTAAATTGACCAAATTGTAAAAATAAGTTATTTTTTATTCTTTGTATAAGTGGATTAAAAATTTCACTTTTAGCAATACAATCATCAAAAAAACCGTTCCAAAAACTCTGTTCTTCTTCAAAAAAAACTTCTAATTCACGTTTTGTTTTAAAACTTATAGTACGTTCATTATGTGCTAATTTAATTTTCAAGACTGCCATTATCCATCACCATTTTTTATTAAATTATCATATTATACTGATTATATAAAGATAATGTTTTTTAGTGACACTATAATGACTTTTTCTGTATTAAATAATGTATGTTTTATATAAAAGTTATGGAAAAATTAAATGCAGATTACGGTGTGCGGGGAAAACCCCGCCTCGTTTGTTTACTAACGAATCGTTACTAACTTTTAGTTGTCACGTCCGTTATGACCTTTGTTTCCATGCCCGCGATCATCTCTATCACCTCTGTCTCCGCGATCATCACGTCGTTCTTCACGATGATTAGATGAGTGTTTTCCTCGATAGTGTTCATTGATTCGATTATATCTCTCACCGCCGCGTCGTCGATCGATCACTTCATCAGGGGCGATACCATGGTAATCTGAAAGGAATCGAACGTTGACCAGTTCAACAATCTCAGCATCCCGTAATTTATGCTTTTTATTTTTATATCCGTACGCTTTTCCATAAGGGGGCTGATGATGTCTACGGCTGTCTACGACGTAAAGAGTACGCGGATCAAGTCCCAGACGTACACTGATATTCCACCAGCTAATACCGCGCATACGCAAATCGCTAATATAACGTGCATCACGATGGGATTTTTGCGCTAGAAAATAGACGACGCTCATCTCATCACGGGGAACCGAACGCTCGATAACAATCACTTCTTGTTGCGGTACACGGTAGTAATCTCCGATAGAGAGTGTAAATCCGTCAATCCCGCTCCCTGAGCCTGAAACACCTAGATCAAAATTTGATGCACCGAGTGTTGTCCCCATAATTCCGAGGATACAGGCTAAACGTATAGTTTTTTTCATAATTTTCCTTTATACGACATGTCGCATTGTACCCCAATAAGTGTTGCTCAATAGTAAACAAAATCCGAAGAGACAATTGTGATAAAATAACGTTCATAATTAAGGAGTCTCAATGATCAAAAAATGTCTTTTCCCTGCCGCCGGTTACGGAACACGTTTTCTCCCCGCAACCAAAGCAATGCCCAAAGAGATGCTCCCCGTCCTTACCAAACCTCTCATCCAATACGGTGTCGAAGAGGCCGTTGAAGCAGGAATGCACACGATGGCAATCGTAACCGGACGCGGAAAACGGGCATTGGAAGATCATTTTGATGTGAGCTATGAGCTTGAGCACCAAATCAAAGGGTCTGATAAAGAACACTATCTTACCGAGATCCGCGCCCTTATCGATCATTGTACTTTCTCCTACACACGCCAAAATGAGATGAAAGGGCTAGGTCATGCTATCCTCACGGGAGAAACACTCATCGGTAATGAGCCGTTTGCGGTTATTCTAGCCGATGATTTATGCGACGGAGAGGGAAATGGTATCCTGAGTCAAATGACGGCGCTCTATGAGCGCTATAAGTGCTCTATCGTCGCTATCGAAGAGATTGATCCAAGCCATACAAATCGATACGGTATTATCGAGGGCAAAGAGATTGAAGAGGGGGTTTACAAAATCACGAACATGGTTGAGAAACCCGATCCCGAACATGCACCGAGCAATCTTGCGATTATCGGGCGCTACATCCTCACCCCTGATATTTTTCAAATACTCGAAAATACCCCTGCGGGCAAAGGGGGAGAGATACAAATTACCGACGCACTCATGACCCAAGCACAAAACAAAACTGTGCTGGCGTACAAGTTTAAGGGGAAACGATTTGACTGCGGAAGTGTCGAAGGGTTCGTCGAAGCGACCAACTATTTCTTTAAGAAAAGTAATCTCTAACTGTTATTGGCAAAATATCTTCCAATCCCCTCCAATAATCCCTCTACGATCCACCGTTGATATTTCTCATCCGCGATACGTGCCGATTCATCCGGATGACTGATATACCCTACTTCTAAAAGTACCGCAGGCATTTGCGCCCCGACGAGAACCCAAAACGGAGCTTCTCGTACACCGTTGTCGTGTACATACGGAAATTGTTTGCGCAAATTGCCCAACATCCCCTTTTGAAGATCGATAGCAAGTTTATTGGAAGCAATAATTTTCTCTTTATTGAGAAAGCTCAAAAAGCTGAGTTTTCCGTACTGCCCCATCTCTTCCATATCTTCGGAGTTCTCCAATGCCGCAACCCGCATAGAACGCTCACTGCGGGTCGGAGAGAGGAAATAGGTCTCTAATCCCTGCGCGGCGAGCGGATCAGAGGTTTTCGGGATCGAGTTTGCGTGTACCGATATAAAGAGATCCGCCTCTTTATCATTGGCAAATTTCGTACGGTCTTTGAGCTCGATAAAGACATCGTTACTGCGGGTCATATAGACGGTATATCCCTGTGCGCGAAGCTTCTCACTCAATTGGTTTGAGATTTGCAACACAATCTCTTTTTCCATAAAACCGTTACCGACGGCTCCGCTGTCTTTTCCCCCATGTCCCGGATCAATCACAATAATTTTTTTGCTTCGATCCCGCGGCGTTACGGTGATAAGAGGAGGCAGTGCCGCAACAAGAGGAGGTTCTTGCACGACTTCTATTTTAGTTGGTGTCGCAAGAGGAGGGGTTGTTTTAGGCGGCTCGAGAGAGAGATCAATGTAAAGGGTTGTCCCTTTAGGGGTTGTTTTAATCGAGATAGCGTGATTGTGTTCGATCACGAGACGCAATGTTTTAGCATCAAACTGCGCCATTTTAATACGGTTGATATTTTGATGCTCTAATATCTGGCTTTTTGAAAGGGTGGAGGAATCGATATCGACAATGTAACGAAACCGTTTTTTATCCGCCTCAATAATTTTAGAGAGTCGTACTTCAGAAGGCTTTAGTTCCGTATCAAATAGAAGCTCCAACCCTTTGTCTTTCCATTGTGTATCAAGGAGCCGATGGCGCATCGTCATCGTTATCTCATTCCCTCTGGCAATCGGTTCGAATTTTATCATTTTTTCAGGTTCTGGGGTAGAAAATTTGCCCGCAACAAGGGCAGGTTTAAAGGTTTTATCGTAAATGACCGAGGGGACGGCCGAGGAGAGTGTCTTTTCAGCTAAAGTAACAGCTTTAAGAGAAGGTTCGCTTTTTTGTGGAGAAATTTTGAGTTTTGCTAAATCGGTTTGATATTTGCTGACATCGATTCCGAGTTTTTCTCCTCCCGAAATGATCCCCTCCAACGCTTCACGCGCAAGAGCACTGTTTTTATCGAGGACGGCACGAAGATAAATCGTTTTGAACTCATTGTATCCACGAAACTGTTCGATTTCATCACTGCTTTGCAATGATCGTTTAGCCGATTCCAAACGGACATTATCGTTTGCTTCAGCATACAAAAACAGCCCTAAGAGAGCTATCAGCAGGATACGGATCAGCACGCTGAAACTCACTCCCCGTGCGTTAATTTTTCCATCAACTCTTTGACGGAGATAATTTTATCGATTCGGTAGCCGTTGCTTCCTGAAAAATAAAGGCCCAATTCCAAATTTCCGACGTACGCATCGCTGAGTCGATCGGCGATACAAAATCCAACCTCTTTGGCCTCTACACCCCGATTACACGGAGCGACACAGTTCGAGATACATTTGATCGAGGGGCCGGTACGGGTATCAATCAGATCACGTAGGTTGGTACGAACACCGCGCGCGGGATATCCGACAGGAGATTTCATTAACGTAATGTCCTCTTCTTTGGCCTCTAAAAGAACTTTTTTAAAGTTATCATGCGCATCGCATTCGTGTGTACCGATAAAGCGGGTACCCATTTGGACTCCGGTAGCACCGAGCTTCATCATCGCTTCAATATCGTTTTTATCCCAGATACCCCCTGCGGCGATAACCGGAATATTCCCCCATAAAGCAGCTTCTTCCACTACGGGAGCGACAAGATTCTCGAGTTGGTACTCTTCCATTTCACACTGCTCGTACGTAAACCCTTGGTGCCCGCCGCTTTTAGGTCCCTCAAGTATTACGGCATCGGGGAGACGGTTATACCGTTTCTGCCAACGTTTGCAAATAATCGAAAGGGCCTTAGGAGAAGAGACAATCGGTACCAAGGCAACATCGGGATAATTCGCCGTAAATTCAGGCATATTGGTCGGTAAACCCGCGCCCGTAATGATGATATCAATCCCCGCTTCACACGCGTCGGTTACGACACGTCCGTAATCGTTGATCGCATACAAAATATTACACGCCAAGGGTGCGTCACCGCAAATTTTTCGGGCATTTTCAACGATAGCGGTTAACCCTTTTTTAGAATAAAAATTTTCAGTATCAAGCGGTCGATTGGCTACCAATTTATCCGCATGCATTTTGTTTTCATAATATCCCGTTCCTACCGCACTGATGACCCCAAGACCACCCTCTAACGACACCGTTCCCGCTAATTTATCCCAACTGATACCGACACCCATACCCCCCTGAACAACAGGGATTTTTATCGTATATTTGCCAATTTGAAGTGGTTTGAAGCTCATGGGATTACCTTTAATCGCGCAAATTTTCGTTTTCCGACTTGAAGGATGTATTCACCCAGTTCAAGTTGGTATTGCTCATCGCTTAGTTTATTTTGATCGATTTTAACAGAGCCTTGCTTAATCTCCCTACGTGCTTGAGAAGTAGATGGGCTTAGGAGACAATCGACGAGTGCTTTGGCAATCCAAATCGGCCCTTGAAGGGAGAATTCTTCCATTTCACTCGGAATTTCGCTTTGTGCATGGACGCGCTCAAACTCTTCTTGTGCTAGCTGTGCCGCTTGTGCGGAGTGGAATCGTTCCGTAATCTCCAACGCCAGTGCCTCTTTCACTTTTTTAGGGTGCAACGTGCCGTTCTCAACGCCCACTTTAATCGCTTCAATCTCATCAATAGTTTTAGCACTTAAGAGCTCATAGTAACGCCACATCAACGTATCGCTGATGCTAAGTATTTTTCCGAACATATCGTTCGGCTCATCGGCTACCGCGATATAGTTGTTGAGCGATTTTGACATTTTTTGAACGCCGTCTAACCCTTCGAGAATCGGCATCATAAGGACAGATTGCTCTTTACCGATCTCATACACCCGCTGTAAGTGTCGCCCCATTAAAAGATTAAATTTCTGATCCGTCCCCCCGATCTCAATATCGCTTTTGAGGTGAACGCTGTCGTAGCCTTGAAGTAACGGGTACAAAAACTCGCTGATGGATATGGATATCCCCGCTTTATGCCGTTTATCGAAATCATCGCGTTCCAGCATACGGGCAACGTTATACGTGGTCGTCAATTCCAACATCCCTGCCGCGCCCAGAGGGTTAATCCAATCGGCATTGAAAAACACGGTTGTTTTTTCGGGATCGAGAATTTTGAATACCTGATCCTTATAACTCTGCGCATTTTCCAAAACCTGTGCAGGGAGGAGTTTTTTACGCGTTTCACTTTTACCGGTCGGATCACCGATTTGCGCCGTGAAATCACCGATCAGAAACTGGATATGCGCTCCGAATTTTTGAAATACGGCAAGTTTTTGAAGCAATACGGTGTGCCCCAAATGAAGATCGGGAGCGGTAGGATCAAACCCTGCTTTAACCGTATAGCTCTCCCCTTTTTCAAAATAATTTTTTAAAAGTGTCTCAAGACGCGCTTCGTCGATAATTTCGGCGGTTCCTCGTCTAATTTCTCGTAATGCTGATTGAATCATGATTTATCCTTGGCTTCGGTACGCATCATCCGTCCGAAAAAATTGTATGATTTTCCCTTTTTTCTCCAGTTTGGAGCGAAGACGATTGATATCGGCCTCAAGAGTTTGGAACTCCATTTCACAGTATTGCGTATGTTCGGATTTCTCTTTCCCAAGCTCGATAGAGTTGATATCCGCCCCCATTTTCGCCATATAGGTAAGCAAATCGGCGAGCGATCCCTGTGCGCTTTGCATACTGATTATCAAGTGGTAGCGGAAATAGTGCTGCGCTCTCCAACGAACAAACACCATCGCCTCTCGACGATCGATCATTCCGGCTGCATTTTTACACATTTTATGGTGAATATGGGCTTTCCCCTCTTGTAGAAATGCAACAATTTCATCCCCTGTTTTGGGATGACAGCAATAATCGAATACGGCATCACTAACACTGCTGTTCGAATAAATTTCTAGTGATGCAAAAACATACGGTTTTAAGCGAAAACGATTACGCGATAAAAAAGCACTAAAACGGTTGTTCTCACCGAAGTCTTGCGTAAATCGGTTTACCGTCTCTTTGAGCAAATCCAATTCACTCGGGATTCGGTGTCGCTGTTCTTCAAGATGGGTTTGAGTGAAAAGTTCGTCAATCCGAATAGGGTCGAGACTAAAGATAGAGCTTAAAATATTAATACCGGTTTCGGTATCGATAGCACGTATCCGTTGATTACAGTTGGCACGCATGCTTGCTTTGGCACGGGAGGTTTTGACCGTATCAATCCAACTGCAACGGTTGATTTTTTTAGAGGCCGTCGTGATTTTAACGATGTCCCCGTTGTGGAGTTCATTTAAAAGGGAGGCTTTCTCTTTGTTGATCAAACACCCCTCGGCACTATCACCGATCTCGGTATGAACCGCATACGCAAAATCGAGCGCCACTGCACCGCGAGGGAGAGTGAAGGGTTTGCCTTTCGGTGAAAAGACACTGATATCTTCACTGAAAAGGTCATTTTTAATCAGTTCGTAAAACGCTTCAACCGACTCATTTTGGTATTGAAGATTATGGAGCCAATCAAGACTGATCGGGTTATTTCCGCCGCTTTTGTATTTCCAATGCGCCGCGACCCCGAGTTCCGCCGTTTTGTGCATCTCATAGGTACGAATTTGTACTTCAAAAATCGCCGTCGAATCAAAAACGGAGGTATGCAATGTTTGATACCCATTCTCTTTCGGGATCGAAATATAATCTTTGAACCGTGAAGAGAGCGGCTGAAAATTCAGATGGACTAATCCTAAAACACGGTAACAATCGATCGGTTTTTTCACTAAGATCCGTACCGCCAAAAGATCAAGAATCTCATCGATACTGATCCCTTTTCGCTGCATTTTAAGATAAATGGAGTAGTGATGTTTGACACGGCTGAGAATCTCAAAATCTTCTTCATTAAACCCGTTTTCCAACATCATTTTGGTCAGTTTTTCGCAAAAATCGCTTAAACGGGCATTGATAGAACGGAAGTTCTCCTCAAAATACATATCAATGGTTTGCTTCTCTTCGGTAAATAAGTATTGAAAACTCAAATCTTCCAAGAGGTTTTTAAGATAAGAGATACCCAAACGGCTTGCAATTGGGGCATAAACGACGAGAGTCTCTTCTGCGATACGGTGCTGTTTTGCAGGAGCCAAGGCACCTAAGGTCAACATATTGTGGAGGCGATCACACAGTTTAACCACCAGAACGCGAACATCTTCAATCGACGCAACCAACATCTTACGAAAAGAGAGGGCGGAAACAACCAATTTCTCATCCGAGTTGGAAGGGATGAGCTGGGCATCTCGAATCGTGTCGATTTTTGTCAATCCCTCAACCAAATGGGCAACATCATCTCCGTAATCACGTGCGATCTCATCGATACCGATATGGGTATCTTCTACGACATCGTGCAAAAGTGCGGCAATAACCATCGCCTCATCACCGGTAATGTTCGCGACAATCGATGCGACTAAAACCGGATGGACAATGTACGCTTCACCGCTTTTACGGAACTGATTATGATGTGCTTGTTGTGAAAAGGTAAGGGCATTTTGGATGGCATTGGAAGAGGGGATATGTTTGTAGAGGTGTGCAATAGCACCCTCAACATCATTGATTCCGATTACGTTTTCTATGTCGATGGTATTCAATGATGCCGCTTTTTAGTAAAATTAGTCTTTGTCTACGAAACCTTTGATCGTGATATACCCTTCGGCAATCTCCATCAAAGCGATATCAGCTGTTTTAGCTTTTTTTACATCAACGTTAAGTTTCGTCGTTGCTCCGTTAAGAAGCTCTTCTGAGCGTTTTGCTACGGCGATAGCCAATTGGTAACGGTCGATATTAGCAGTTTCAAGTGCTTTTGCAGTAAGTTGTTCGAGTCTCATATTTATGATCCTTTTAGATTTATTTTACGATAGAGCAACTCTCTAAGTTACCCTGAATAATTTCAAGAAGATTTCCCGGCGTGAACATATCGCACACGATAATCGGTAGTTTATTCTCTTTAGCCAACGCGATAGAGGTATCATCCATCACTTTGATATGATCTTGCAACGCTTGCTCATACCCTAGACGAGGTAATTTGATCGCATCATCGAATTTTTTAGGGTCTTTGTCATACACGCCGTCTACTTTCGTCGCTTTGATAATCACTTCGGCTCCGATTTCAATCGCACGAAGGGTCGCAGCGGTATCGGTCGTAAAAAACGGATTCCCTGTCCCTGCGGCAAATATGACTACACGTCCGCGCTCTAAATGGCGGGTTGCACGGCGAACGATAAACGCTTCGGCAATTTGTTCCATTTTGATCGCACTTTGGACCCGTACCAACATCCCCTCATGTTCACATGCTTCTTGCATCGCAATCGCATTGATGACCGTGGCCAACATCCCCATATAATCACCTGAGGTTCGACGGATAATCCCATCTGCCGCCGCAGTCACACCGCGAATAATGTTGCCGCCGCCGATAACGATTCCGACTTCAATCCCTGCATCAACGAGAGTTTTGATCTCACCGGCAATAAATTTTAGAATTTTCGTATCGATGCCGTGACCGTTTTCACCGGCCAACGCTTCACCGGAGAATTTTACCAAAACACGTTTATAGCCCATATAACTCCCTATAAAGCATCTTTGATGTGCCCTTAAAATTACGGGTATTATACTTTATTGTCGCTTTAAGGTTGCTTTGATTACACTAAGCTTTATATTGAGCAAAGGAAAAGCAGAGGTGAGATGGTTCAATACGTTAAAGAGTTGGTTTAATCCCTCCCCTATGCACCGTTCCCCGCTTTACGGGCGGGGAATTCATGCCCTTCCGAATCCGAATGAAAAAGAGCTGTTTGAACGTTCATCGGCGGCTTTTATCAACGGTGATATTTTAAGCGGTTATGAGTATTTTTTATCTTCTTTGATTCATAAAGAGAATCTATTTCCCTCACCGCATTTGAGCATTGAACGCTCCGAAGAAACACTCCGTTTTAGCCTCACTCAAGGGTATGCTCTTATCAAAGGGAGTGTGAGCGAAAAATCACTTGAAGCGCATGCCGATATTGCCCTCAGTGAACAACTCCATGTTGCTATCAAACGCCGTTTTTTAGAGCGTGATTTTCAGCTCACCTACTGCCGTTTCAGCGAAGAGAATGGGACTATAAGACTCTCGATCTGCCTCGACAATGCCACGATCACTCCGCAAAAAGTCTTTTACCCGCTCCGTGAAATCGCCCTCAATGCCGATTTTGAAAAGGAATTCATTGCCGGTGAGTTTGATGAATCGGCACTTTTAGATACGCACCATCTTCTTAGTATTCCTCATGAAAAAATCGAAATAAATTACACTTTTATGCGCCAATGGATACAAGAGACTGAACAAAGCCTCATCGGGCTTTTATCGAATGACAATACGGGAATGACCTCATTTAGCTATCTCGCACTACTGCTTCAAATCGATTATCTTCTTCTCCCTCATAAAAAAATGGCCAAAAATATCAGTGAAAAAATCAACGGCTATTTTATGGACGATGAGAAACTCACCGAAGATAAAAATGCCGATTTGGAACAATATCTGAGGGAACTCAGCGTGATGGATATTGAATCTTTTTCCACACAATTTTACAATTGCGCTTATACTTTTTCCCCGTTCGAGCAGGCAATGCACGATGAAATTTCGACCTTTATCGAAGAATCGCTGGGGAAAGTACGCTGGTACAAAAATAACCGCTCGACCTACGTCATCAGTGTGATTTACCGCTATATATCCCTTTATATTCTTTATAACTACGGTCTTCATCCCTCACTACGCTCACTCCTCCATCTGCACGTTGAAGTTTACGCCTCCGATTTTTTTAAAGCCGCAGGAGAGACACCCCTGTACGATCCCCTCACCCGAACTTTTAAACAAAATCTTATAGCGCAGCGGATCCGCGAATCGATAGAGCCGTACATTAGCCGCTACAAAGGGCTTAATGATTTCTCAGAACACCTGAATTACAGTGATTTGGACCATTTTAGCCAAAGCTTTTATCTCCAAGTTAAAAATCTCGATTATACGGAGGTCTAAGTGTGAATACCGCCACCCAAAAAATGGTCGAACAAACGATTGAAAGTATTGTACAAATCACAAATCCTTACGGCAGCGGAAGCGGATTTCTTATCGGGGAACTTATTATTACCAATTCTCACGTGGTCAGTGGGCTTAAAGAGGTGTTGATCAGCACCAAAACACTTCCGAAAACCATCGGTACGGTCATCTATGACGATCCGGCATTTGATCTGGCGTTTATCCGTTCTCCGATATTGATTGAACGCAAGAACCCTTTACTTCTCTCCTCTGCACCCGTTTTAGACGGAGATAGTGTCATCGCTATCGGACACCCTTATGGACTTAACTACTCTACCACCGAGGGGATCGTCTCCAAAGCGTCCCGTTTACAAGGGGAAGTCGAATACATTCAGTTCGATGCCGCCATCAACCCTGGAAACAGCGGAGGGCCGCTCCTCAACAACTCTGCGGAAGTAATCGGTGTCAATACCTTTATCATCCAAAACTCCAATAATCTCGGTTTTGCCCTCCCCTCCTACACCCTCAAAGAAGCACTCGATCAGTTTAGCGCTTTGAAAACCGAAGATATAATCCGTTGTGTTTCATGCAAAAACCTTATCCTAGAATCTTCAATCCAAAATGATTATTGTCCCAAATGCGGAACGAAACTCGACGTAGCCAAGCGTCGCCGTGAGGGGTATAAACCCTCAGGCGTGGTAGCTCTCATCGAGAAGATTTTGGGAATACTCAAAATCAATGTCACCCTCTCGCGGCGAAGTCAGCGAAGCTGGAGATTTGAGTTGGGAACGACCCGACTCGATATCAACTATTACGATAACGGAATTATTATTGCCGATTCAGCGCTTTGCCGTATTCCGCAAGAGAATATCGAGAAACTGTATGATTTTTTACTCAGTGAAAACAGCACTTTAGAGACCTTACAATTTTCTATCAATGAAAACACCGTTTATCTATCCTATATTATCGTCGACTCATCCCTCAGCCAAGAATACGGGACAGTAGCATTACGTAAACTCTTTGATGAGGCTCCCCGCTATCAAAAACTTCTCATCGAACGCTTTAAAGCCCCTGAACCAAAATTCGATGAGTTTGAATAATAGGTTAGCAATTTACAAAAAGGTGATGAAATGACCAACATTGAAGAACACCGTTTCTGGATAACTGCAAAACAGCTCTTGCGTGAACGCTTAAGCCTTATTGAGGATAAAGCTGACGATACTATTATTGACGAGCGTATCCGGAACGACATTCATATGAAAGGGGCGAATCTCTGGATTTTAATGTTCGCTATTTTCGTCGCATCCATCGGTCTAAACGTCAACTCCACCGCCGTTATTATCGGAGCGATGTTGATCTCTCCTTTGATGGGGCCGATTATGGGGATCGGATACGGAGCGGGGATAAACGATTTCAGTCTCTTAAGAAGAGCCTTTAAAAATCTGGCTATCGCAACCCTTATCGGTCTTCTTACCTCCACCCTTTATTTTTGGATCTCACCGCTCGATACCGCCCAATCAGAACTCCTTGCACGGACGACACCGACCGTGTGGGATGTCTTGATCGGACTTTTCGGAGGATTAGCCGGAATCGTTGCGATCACACGCAAAGAAAAAACAAACGTTATCCCCGGAGTTGCTATTGCAACGGCATTAATGCCACCGCTGTGCACAGCAGGATTCGGTTTGGCAACAGGGCATTGGAGCTATTTTTTCGGAGCATTTTACCTCTACACCATCAACTTTGTTTTCATCGCATTATCAGCATTTTTAATCGTTCGCGCGTTTAATGTGGCGGAGAAAAAATACGTCGATTCCGATGTTGCCAAGCGGGCACAACGCTATATCGTTGTCGTAGTTCTTCTGACGATCCTTCCGAGTTCGTATTTGGCCTATCAGCTCGTCAGACAAGAGGTCTTTAAAGCCAAAGCAACTACTTTTGTAAACGAGCATCTGAATTTTAAAAATACGAATGTGGCTCAAATAAAAATTAACCCAAAAACCTATGAAGTAAAAGTGTTTCTGATCGGAGATCATGTTCCCAAAAGTGAACTCAATACCATTAGCATACGGCTAAATACAGAGGGGCTAGAAAAAGCCAAACTCAAAGTGTATCAAAACGGTGAACGAGAAGATGTTGACGTCTCTACTCTCAAAGCCGATATCATCACCGATCTGTACCAAAATACAAAAGCCGATCTACAAGCTAAAGAGAAAGAGATTGCCCGTTTAAAAGAGGAAATGTCTCTTTTATCACGCAACCGCGACTACTACAGTGCTGTTCCCAATGAGTTGGAAACCCTCTTTCCTAAAGTTAACAATGTCGTCTTATCCCAAAATTATGATGAAACGGCAGTGGAACGTAACGTTAGTGAAAATCGTCTGATCCTCAATGCCGATGCTAAAAAACGGCTGACACGAGTGGAACGGATAAAAATAGAAAAATGGCTCAAAATGAGAACCCAATCGGATAACGTAAAAATCATTATCCATTGATTGTAGAATGGTATTGTTTCTCAACCGTTTACTTAATTACTCTACCATACACACTGTTTAATGTTAGCAGCATAGCATTAAAATTTTCATTGTACACTCCTTAAGAATAGTCCTATCTTTTGTACAGCAGCAAAGGGTTGGACTAATCAAACCACAAAAATCCCTTCATTGACCTACACAAAATCAAAAGGAAAAATATGCTCAAATATTCACTGCTGAATTTTTTTAAGCTTGAATCCGCCACCGGAATACTCCTCGTTTTAGCCACACTCTTCGCTATGATCATGGCAAATACTAATCTTCACTCACTCTACGATTCACTAACGTCGATTCCCGTTGTTATCAGCATCGGAGAGCTCGTAATTGCCAAACCGCTTCTCTTATGTATCAATGATGGATTAATGGCCGTCTTTTTCTTTATGATCGGCTTGGAGATTAAACGTGAAGTGATTGAGGGTTCTCTCAGTGATCCCAAAGCGATAGCCGTTCCCGCTTTTGCCGCACTGGGTGGGATGGCAGT
>JAGXFM010000046.1 GCA_024637215.1 Sulfuricurvum sp. | reverse complement strand
GTCTCACGGGGATGATTTTGATGCACCACGGCGTTTTTACGTTTGATAACAATGCACAGCACGCTTATAAGAAAATGATTGAACTCGTCACCGTTGCCGAAGAGTATCTCTCAGAACACGTCACATTAGCGTGCGGTGATTGTGAGGGGAAAGGGGACAAATCTATTGCAGAAGCGGTGGGAAATGAAGCGGCAAAACTTCGCGGATGTGAGTTATCCCCCCTCCTCATCGATTCACCCCGCGCCCAGCTTTTCAGTATCCTTCCCAATCTCGAAACCCTTGTCAAAAAAGGGGGATTGACACCCGAACACGTTATCCGTATCAAACCGTTCCCTGCGATCATCGACGGTAATATCGCAGAGGGGATTGCTCAATTTGCGCAGGAGTACAAAAGCTATTTCGACGCTAATGCCTCCTCGGAACACATCTGTCTCGATCTTGCCCCTCGCTATGCAGTGATCAAAGGGGTGGGTGTCGTCGTTCTCGGCAAAGATGAAAAAGAGTCCCGTATCATCGGCGATATCGTCAAACACACTATCACCGCCATCCTCTCTGCCGAACAGCTCGGAGGCTGGAAATCGCTCTCATTGGATAAAATGTTTGAGATGGAATACTGGGAATTAGAGCAAGCCAAACTCAAAAAATAAGGAAAAAAATGAAAATTACAAAAAAAGTGACCTTTATTGCTAAAGAAGGATGTATTGAAGAAGTTAAACAACTTCTTACCGATATGGTTGCCCCTTCGATTAAAGAGGCAGGATGCCTTTTTTACTATATTGTTCAGTCAAAACAGAATCCGCGCAAATTTTTTGCCGTCGAATCATGGGAAAATGCAGATGCCCTTGCAGGACACGCCAAAACGGCTCATTATGCCCATTACAAAGCCAATTATGAACCGTTTGTTGAACACAAATATTCTGAAGATCTTGATATCCTTGATGCTGAGGCATATGGATTTTAAAAGAGCTATACCCCCGGAGCCTTCCACATCGGCTCCAACGTCCCCTCACGAACCAATTCCATCTGCTTAGAATAGACTTTGAGCCATCTCTCTTTGATCTCACCGTACTGCGCGTGATTAACTGCATTTGGCTCATACGTCCGCTCGATTTTGACGATCTCTTTTCCCGCCTCTTCAAAGCTTTTATAGATTCCAACACCAATTCCGCATGCCATTGCGACACCCAATGCCGTCGCCTCTTTGACTACAGGAACACGTACTTCCAAACCTGTCACATCGGCCAATATTTGTGACCATAAGGCTCCATTAGCCGCCCCACTTGCAAACGTTATTGTAGTGGGTGATACTCCGCTAAAGGCTTTGATATTTTCCAGATTGATCGCACTCACAAGAGCGGCGTTCTCTTCCAATGCGCGAAACATCGATGCGATGTTGTATTTTGACTCATCTAACCCCAGCCCTACAAACGAGGGTGAGGCGTGTATCCACTCGCCGTAATTCATCCGATCACTGAAAATCGGGGTGATACCGTACGAACCGAGAGGTACACTTTTAGCCATTGCTTCAAGTTCCGCATAACTTTTTCCGCATCCGAAGCTATTACGAAACCAGCGCATCACTAACCCCGTAAAAAAGGTTATCCCCTCCGCTTGAGACATCCCGCGTACGACGTGCGGATTGACCCGCAACAGCATCTCAGCTGAAAGCGTCGCATCGCTAGGGATATTAACCACCTGCTGCCAAAAGCTCCCGCCGAGTACGACCGCATCACCGAGCTTCGATGCTCCCAGACCCACCGTGCCGATCTGAACGTCACCGCCCCCCATCACTACGAGGGTTTCCGTACTTAATCCCGTCTCACTAGAGGCTTCTGCACTGATATGACCTAACACCTCTCCGCTCTCTCGTATCGGGACAAACAAATCTTTAAGTCCGCATTTTTGAAACTCGCTTTTGTCCCAATCACGTGTTTGTAGATTAAATGCCCCCGCCGTTCCCGCATTGGAAGGCTCAGAGGCTAATTCCCCACTGAGCTTGAAAAGTATCCAATCACTAATCATCGTAAAATAGTGAGCTTTTTCATAAAGTGAGGGGCGATTATTTTTCAACCACAGCAGTCGCGGTGCGGCAGAGAGGGCAAACGTTTGTCCGCTTATCGCGTAACTCTCTGCTTCCAGTGAGGGAAATGTTTTTTTAAGATAGGAAACTTCTTCGCCTGAGCGACCATCAACATTGGCTACACCCCAAAGCTCACGTTTTTCTCCATCATATACGACAATACCTTCGCGCATACTCGATGCCGATACCGCCGAAATCTCAGCTGGATTGATACCTGAGGTAGCGATAGATTCTCGAATACACTTTCGGGCAAGTTCCCAACCGCGCACAAAATCAAATCCCATCGACCCTGCAACACCCATCTCGGCAATATGCTCCCACTCGTATTGAGCAATAGCTACTTGATTTCCGAGGGTATCAAAAATAATGGCACGGATACTCCCCGTTCCCGCATCGAGTACGAGAAAATAACGGTTCACCGAAGCTCTTTCATATTAGTGAAAAGTTCCATAGGCATCCGCTTTTCAATCGTCCCTTCGATAGGATGAATCTCCACATTGCATATCGACCCCTTAAGCTCTTCAGCAAGTTTAAGAAGTTCTTCTTTTCTTTCTCGTTTGGCAATGCCGCGAGCAGAGCATCCTGTGGTGTTTAAATGATTATAGGTCATACGGTACATAGTGATATCCAAAATTGTTATTTTGGTATAAGAAGCAAAGAGAGTTCCAAAGTTAAAAAGAGAGAAAGTAGAAGATTGAGAATAAAGAGGAAGAGCAGGTGTCGTTAGACACTTGCCTCTTCACGACGTTGGAGATAATCCCATTTCGCATCGACGCGTGTTTGCCACTCATCGATAAGGTATTCATATTGTTTGGTGAAAAGGTGTTTAAAACGCCCTTGAGCCCCGAGATAATCACGAACCGGAATAATATTTTTCGGACGGTATGTGATGTTAAGCTGTGTACCGTCGATGATCTCATACAACGGAAATACCAATGAATCGGTTGCCAAATCAGAGATAGAGATAGTATCTTCCGGAGCAAATTTCCACTCAGTTGTACATGCTGACATCGCATTGATAAAAACAGGACCCTCAGCCGCAAACCCTTTTTGGATTTTAGCTACCATATCTTTCCATTTGTTCGGAGCAACTTGCGCAACGTACGGAGCACCGTGTGCCGCCATGATTGCCATCATATCTTTTTTGTTTTTCTTCTCACCATAACTTACACGTCCCGCAGGGGTAGTAGTTGCCGATGCCCCGATCGGAGTCGAAGAAGAGCGTTGTCCACCCGTGTTCGCATAGACTTCATTATCCAAACAAACGTACATCATGTTATGTCCGCGCTCAAAACAGCCTGAAATCCATTGGAACCCGATATCGTATGTTGCACCGTCACCGCCGAATGCGACGAATTTAGGTACGCGATCCGGTTGTTTTAAACGCCCTTTGGTTTTAAGCGCTTTGTACATCGCTTCCGCACCCGCTACCGCAGATGAGCCGTTTTCAAATCCGATATGGATCCATGATGCATCCCATGAAGTATACGGATAAACTGCCGTACACACTTCCAAACATCCTGTCGATGCCGCAAGGATCAAATCATCATTCGTTGCATTCAAAACTTCACGAACGATAATCGAGTGGGCACAGCCCGGGCAAAGAAGGTTAGCCCCCTCAAAGCGATCCGCTGAAGTGGAAAAGTCTTTGAGGTTTTTAATTTTTTTCATTTCTGACATACGGGCTCCTTAGAAAAAAGAGAGTTTCGGTCCGCGAAGACCGATATATTGTTGCAATGGCGTTGTCGGTTTACCCGCATCTGCATTTGCTTTGAGATCACTAAAGATACTCACTAAGTGTGCTTTGGTCAAATCACGTCCGCCCAATCCATAAATATAGTTGGTAAGAACTGCTTTGGTATCGGTATTGAAAAGTGAGCCTGAAATCTCATTGAATAAGGCACCAACGGTACCATGCGGGCTTGAACGATCCAATGCTCCGATTGCTTTAACATCTTTCAATACAGCTGCAATTTGCTCCAATGGCCAAGGACGGAAAACACGAATACCGACGACACCCGCTTTAATACCGTGTGTAGAGCGCATCTCTTCGGCTACTTCACGTGCTGTTTCAACCGAAGTTCCCATACAGACAACCGCAACTTCCGCATCTTCCATATTGTACGATTCTACAATGTTATAACGACGACCTGTCAATTTTTCAAACTCATCAAATGCCGCTTCAATCTTCGGAATAACCGCTGTCATAAGAGCGTGCTGCTGACGTGCTTTATGCTCGAAATGCCAATCTTCTTCCGTTTGCACCCCGTGAGTCACCGGATGATCCAAATCAAGCATGTCATTCATCGGTTTGTATTCACCGACGAATTTGAAGGCAACATCATCCGGAAGGGTATGTACCCCTTGCGCGGTATGAGAGGTCATAAATCCATCTTGGTGGACCATAGCCGGCAAACGAACGTCATGATCTTCGGATACTTTAAAAGCAATGAAGTTCAAATCATACGCATTTTGAGGACAATACGAATCAAGTTGAATCCAGCCGCTATCGCGTCCCATATACATATCAGAGTGGTCGCCGTTTACGTTTAACGGAGCACCGATAGCACGGTTAACTACGTTAAGGACGATCGGTAAACGCATTCCTGATGCAGAATAAAGGGTCTCAACCATCAATGCAAACCCTTGTGAACTTGTAGCCGTTGCTACACGTCCGCCTGCGGCTGCCGCACCGATACAACAAGACATTGCACCGTGTTCTGATTCGGTCATAACAAATTCCCCGTCAACATAGCCGTTTGCCGTAAAGTTAGCATAATTTTCTACGATAGGAGTCGATGGGGTAATCGGGTAAGCGGCTACAACGTCAACTTGTACTTGACGAAGTGCATGGCTTGCCGCCATATTACCATCCCAGACTTCAATATCGCGTAGTTCCATTGTATCAGCCATTAGTCTTCCTTTGGTTCTTCTGCTTGGTCTTTTTTCTCTTTTTTAGGCCATTCGGCAAGAGCATTCTCTTCATCTTTTTGTTCAGGAAACATCAATAATGATTTTGGGTTTGTAGGACAAACTTCGACGCAAATCCCACACCCTTTACAGTGGTCGAAATCGATTCCGATCATTTTTTTATCACGGGCAATAATCGACATATCCGGGCAATATACCCAGCAGAACTGACAATCGATGCAGTAGTCTTTGTTGAACAAAGGCTTTTCAATACGCCAATCCGCTACGCTCGCCGTAAATGAGCTTGATTGTGAATAGGGGCGGTTTTCGGGAAGTGTTGTTGCGATATCAGTTACGGCTCCGTCAAACGTTCGGAGCATGGCACCGATTTCGAACTCATCCCATCCTTTTTTTTCCATCATGTGCTCCTTATTTCACTTCATCATACGCGCGTTGAATCGCGATCATGTTGGCATCGATAATTTTTTGAGGCAATTTCTTAAGTACTTTAAACATACTCTCTTTAAAAAACTCAATATCATACATATCTGAAACCTTCATCAATGCACCCAACATCGGTGTATTAGGAATCGCTTTACCGATGGTTTCTTGCGCAATTTTAATACAATCGACCGTATAAACTTTTTTCCCTTCCAATTTCGGTTGAGAGGCAATAAGTTCTTCGGTGCTCATATGCGTTGTAACGATATAAATAGTATTATCTTTTTCGTTTGCCGTGATATCTGCTACGTATACTAATGCAGGGTCAATAACCAAAACGTAGTCAGGTCTCATAAATTTTTCATGGTTCATAACCACTTTATCATCGACGCGATTATACGCCGTCATGGCTGCCCCACGTTTTGCTGATCCGTAAAACGCAAATGCCTGTACATGCTTACCGGTGGTAGATACAACATCGGCTAGACCTTTTGCACCGGTTACGGCACCTTGTCCAGCTCGACTATGCCATCGAATCTCTAGCATGAATTCTCCCTCTGACTTAAGTTTAAGTTGAATTTTATCAATACGTGTATTCTATGAAAGTTGCTCTTAAATGTAGCTTTTCAGTCGTTGCGAGCGATAAAACCAAAGATAAAATGTTACTTTCATCCCCTCTGAGCGATATATTTTACCGCTTCAAGCGCATTAGGTTTTATAATATCTGTTAATGTTTGTAATTGTTCCGCTTTATCGTATCCGCTGGTCACGGCAACACACTCGATCCCGGCACGGTTGGACGCTTCTATATCCAGTCGTGTATCTCCAATCATCCAAGTGCTCAATTTCGGATTACCCATTTCTCCCAGTGCTTTAAAAATAGGTTCCGGATGGGGTTTGGGGTTCTCCACATGCTCGCGCCCTATCAGCACTTCAAAATAGTGCATTAATCCAAAATGCTCCATCAATTCACGTGAATAGACCCCTGTTTTTGTCGTCACAATCCCAAGACGTGCAAAAGATGCGGCTTCTTGAATCGCTTCTTTAGCCTCAGGAAGTAAAAGAGTCTTTTGTCTGGATATCTCGCGATAATAAAGCTTATACGTTGCGATATGGGCTCCAATCTGTGCATTATCCACCCCGACACCGCTAAACATCGTCTCTAATGTATGCCCGATTTGTGAGGTAATCATCGTATCACTAAGGGATGATTGCGCTCCATGCACTTTCATAGTATGGTAAAAGCTCTCCAAAATAGCCTCAGTCGAATCGATAAGGGTTCCGTCCAAGTCGAACAATATAATTTTTTTCATTTTTTTTCCCAATCGATGTAATCTTCCCAAATACCGTTTAGTGTCGGCTTTACCCCTTTTATGGATCGGTTATAGACGTTGATCTGATTTGGAATAACCAAAAAAAGATAGGGGTTATCCCCCGTAATCTGTGCGAAAATTTGACGTTGCAAAGAGGTAATGGTCTCTGCATCGGTTGAATTTTCCATTTTTTCTATCAGTTTATCGGTAATATCGGAGCGGTACCCCACAAGATTAAAGCCTCCCGGAACATCACTCTCACTGTGCCACAATGCATAAGGGTCAGGGCTCAATGAGAGTGACCATCCCAGTAATACCGCATCAAATTTTCGAGGAGCGACTACCGTATTTAAAAATGCCTGCCACTCCATTACCCGTAACGTCACCTTCACCCCGATATCAAGGAGCTGTCGTTGTAAAATTTCGGCCGCATACGGACGGATTGCATTGGAATTGGACGTCGCAATCTCAAATTCCAAAGGGTGCATCGCATCATATCCCGCCGCTTTTAGAAGTCTTTTTGCTTTTTCAAGATTGTGTTCAGGAGCTTTTACATGATTATTAAATCCCTTGCTCCCGGGCAAAAATGGCCCTGTACACACCTTGCCATGTTTCAAAAACAACACATCAATCAACGCTTCACGATTAATCGCCAGCGAAAGTGCTTCACGTACTTTGGGATCTTGGAATTTTTTCAGCCGCAGATTAAATCCCAAATAGGTATAACTGTGGGAGGGGAGTTCGAGCGTAGTAAAACGTTGATGAAAAGCTTTATCCAGTTGCCGTTCAAATTGCATCGGTTCTAAGCTATCCACATCGATTTGACCCGATTTAAGCATCAAAAAACGGGTCATTGGATCAGCAATAACATGAAAGATGATTTTTTGAATTTTTGGACGATGCTCAAAGTAGTTCGGATTGGCTTCTAAAACAATCTGTTTCGAAAATTCCAATTTTTTCAGAATATAAGGGCCCGTTCCAACCGGTGCCGTATTAAAAGATGACCCCATAATATCTTTTTCATTTTTCAAAATATGGTGCGGCACAATCCCCATCATCCAAATTTCCAACGCTTTAAAATAGGGTTTTTCATACGTTACGCGCACCGTATAGTCATCCACCACACTCACCTTTTTGATAACTCTGAAATCAGAGGCATAGGGGGTAATGGTTGTGGGTGATTTGATCAGATTATAGGTAAACAAAACATCCTGAGCCGTGAAAGGTTTCCCATCATGCCATTTCACGCTGCGACGAAGTTTAAATTCAATGAGAGTCGGTGTAACAAAGCGGTACGATTCGGCTAAATCTCCGATAATTTTTTGACCGCTCTCATCGTATTTCACTAGAGAATTAAATAAAAATCCGGCAATACTTGAACTTGCCGAATCAGTAGCGATAAGGGGATTAAGGCGTGCGGGATTGGAAGAAGCACTGAGATGAAGCGTCGAAGCGATCAGCCAAACACTCTGTAAAAGAAGTACTAAAAATTTCAATCTCTACCCGTTTTTTAGGTGAGATTATAGCATTACTCTTTTGTTATCTATTAATGCTTTATAATGCCTAACATCATAATCAGGATAATTAATCTATGCTCCGTGAACTCTTCAAAATATACCTACTCTTTATCGCACTCTTTTTTCTTGGCCGGCTAGGACTTTACGGACTCTATTTCGATCGTTTGGACGATATCAGCTTTACAGAGTCCCTTTTGTCCTTTTTATACGGTTTAAAACTCGATACAATGACCACCTCCATCATTCTCATTATTCCGACACTTTTACTCGCCATCACCCCCCAAACGCTTGCAAAACAGATGGGACGCTTTCTGAACGGCTACGTCCTTGTTTTTCTACTTATCGCTCTGTATATCGAAAATGCAACCTTTCCGTTTATCGCACAATACGATGTCCGCCCGAACTACCTTTTCATTGAATATCTCAAATACCCCAAAGAGGTCACCTCGATGATTCTCAAAGAGTATCCGATACAACTAACACTTGCACTAAGCACTCTTTTGATTACCGCATGGGGATATCTCCGTTTTTCACCCCTGCGGCTATCGGAAGCGATTCAAACACCCTTATGGAAACGACTGCTGCTCTTCCCGCTCATCGCTGCAGCCCTTTTTATTGGTATCCGTTCTTCATTCGGTCATCGTCCCGCCAATATTTCAGACGCCCTCTACAGCCCCAACCGTATTGCAAATGAAATCGCCAAGAATTCCCTTTACTCTATCGGTTATGCTTACTACAGTTTTTCAAAAGAATCAGAAAAACTTGTGCTATCCTACGGCAATATCTCCCTAAATGAAGCGTATACTCGCGTCTCACAAAAACTTAATATCACATATGCTTCAGAGATGCCGTTTACACGATCCGAACCAACCCATTTTCCCTCCTTAAAACCTAAAAACCTCGTTATTTTTATCCAAGAATCTCTAGGTAGCCAATTCGTAGGGTTTAGTGGAGGAGATGCCACTATCACTCCTAATCTTGAAAAGCTCTCCCATGAGGGGATCGCCTTTAGCAATCTTTTTAGCAACGGAACGCGCAGTATTCAAGGATTAGCCGCTATGAGTTCTGGATATCTGCCTCTGCCCGGAGAGGGAGTTGTCAAACGCAACAAATCCCAAAACGATTTTTTCACCGTCGCACAACTGCTCAAGCCGCTTGGCTATAAATCAAGTTTTATCTACGGCGGTGAGGGACGATTTGACAATATGCGCAGCTGGTATATGGGGAATGGGTTTGATGAAGTGATCGAACAAAAAGATTATGAAAACCCTAGTTTCGTTAGTACATGGGGGGTTAGTGATGAAGATTTGATCCTAAAAGCGAACGAAAAATTCAAAGCACATGCGCTCAAAGGGGAAAAATTTGTCAGTGTTATCTTCTCCTCTTCTAACCACTCGCCATTCGAAGTTCCTGATGGAAAAATCAACTTTATCCCTGATAAACCTAAATATGGTGTTGAAAATGCGGTCAAATACGCTGATTTTGCCATCGGACGATTTTTTGAATTAGCTAAAAAAGAGACTTACTATGAAGATACCGTTTTTGTGGTCGTAGCCGATCACAACGTCCGTGTTTTTGGAGATGATCTTGTCCCGGTCACTATGTTTCATATTCCCGCTCTTATCATTAGCAAGGGCGTGAAACCTCAAAAATATGACACCCTCTCCACACAGCCCGATGTCTTAGCAACAGCGCTCGATCTCATCGGGATAGATCTCACCTATCCGATTCTAGGTCACTCTATTTTCAGTGATGCAAAACAAGCAGTCTCGCTCATGATGTTCAATGATTCCTTTGCGCTACGAGATCACAATAAAATTGCAATTATTCAACCCAATAAAGAGGCAATGACGTTTAACTATGAAAATGAACGCCTTCTACCGGTTCTTCATAACACAGAACTCGAACGTGACGCGTTAGCATTTGTAACGGTCATGGATGACATGTACAATAAAAAACTCTATCGTACTCAATACTCACCGATTAATGGTGTGTTCGGTTCTGACGTTCTTCGATAAGCATCGCACCCAATGCTTGAATCACTTCTTGGCTTGCCGCTTCAGCATTTGCAAAATATTTTTGAACATTCGCAGACTCTTGAATACAGGTATTTGTCGTAACACAGTTTATAGCTGCCAAAATATTATCATGGACAAGTTTGTGCGGTGTTTCCAATTTTTTAAAGCTTGGCGTTGTTCCGAAGATTTCAGCACCTTTGCCCCCGTCAGCCCATTTACCGAGTCGGCAATGATGATGATCGACAAACTCCCCTTCAACTTTGAGACTAAAGACACTTTTATACCCTTTGGATTTAAAGAGGAGATGGTCTAGTTTCACAAGCACCATAAAGACGGAATACAAAATATTGGTTGAATCGTTATGTATGGTATCCGTCCGACTTCCAAGATCTTGCAATGTGATGCGGAATCGTTCCAATTTCTCACTGGACACCGTTGAAATAGTTTCCATCGTACTGGAACGTTCAAATATCTCTACCGCATTTTGTTTAAGACTTTGGACACTCATCGCCACTTCTTGGGTTGCTTTTTGAGTCCGTTCGGCAAGCTTACGCACCTCATCGGCAACTACCGCAAATCCGCGTCCGTGTTCACCGGCACGCGCGGCTTCAATCGCCGCATTCAGCGCAAGAAGATTGGTTTGATCCGAAATATCTTTAATAAGATTAATGACTTGGCTGATTGAGCCGACACTTTCATTCAGTTGCGAAACGGAACCGTAGTTTTCGGTAATATTACCTACAAGTTCCTCTTGTGTCCGAAAAAGAGCACTGATCTCATCGTTAATATCTTGCGCATTGCTTCGATTGTCTTTATTCAATACTTCAATCTCTTCAAGCTCTTGTACATTCTCTGCAAGATCTTTTTGTAATATTGATAGATCACGCTGACACGCATTCGTTAATTCATCTGTTAGATGACGAATAAGATCCGACATCGTCGCACTATCACGATAACGGTTATTTTCTTCTTTTAACCGCACTATTTCATCTTTAAGGCGCTCATTCTCTCGTTCATATTCCGCAATCTTGATATTAAGCGGCTCTACGTCAACTCGATGTTGACCGTTTCCAAAAAACATGGGCATATTCCTTATAGTAAAAACTATAAAGATTTTATAAGGGAATAGATAAGCGACAGCTTAAAATATAAGAAAAATTAATTTTTAAGTTTTTTATGGTTAAAGAAAAGGGGATAGTTAGGATAGAAGTAAAGAAAAGGCTCCCCAGAAATCTGAGGAGAAAACGATTAACGTTTTGAGAATTGAGGGGAACGACGCGCTTTGCGTTTACCCGGTTTTTTACGCTCAACGATACGTGAATCGCGAGTAAGCATACCAAACGGTTTCAATACAGCACGGAATGCAGGATCGAATGTACAAAGAGCACGAGAAATACCGTGACGAAGTGCATCTGATTGCCCAGAAAAACCGCCGCCGGTAGTAGATGCTACAATATCAACGGATGTGTCTTGTTTTGTCAAAGAAAGCGGTTGGGTAACACGCAATTTTTTTGCTTCAAGACCACCGAGCCATGCATCGAGTGAAAGACCGTTTACAGTGATTTTACCTGTACCCGGAGCAAGCCATACTTTAGCGATCGAAGATTTTCTTCTGCCGGTTGCATACGTTTTTGCCATCGTTTATCCTTACTTAGCGATCTGTGCAGAGTGAGGATGCTCAGCACCTGCATAGATTTTTAGTTTTTTCAACATCGCACGACCTAATTTTGTTTTAGGAAGCATACCGCGTGCTGCAAGTTTAAAGAGTTTTTCTGGGTTAGTCGCCAAAAGCTCTGTCATTTTTACACTTTTAACGCTACCGAAATAACCGCTGTGTGTGTGATACTCTTTTGTAGCCAATTTTCCGCCACCGTTGATGACGATTTTAGATGCATTGATAATAATAACAAAGTCACCACAGTCAACATTTGGTGTAAAGTAAGGTTTGTCTTTTCCGCGAAGACGGGCAGCAACATCTGTCATTAAACGACCGAATGTTTTCCCTTCTGCATCAATCAAAACCCATTTACGATCGATTTGCTCAGGTGAAGCAATTTTAGTAAATTTCATCTTGAGTCTCCTTCTAAAGTCTCTATAAATAGTGGCGCAATTGTACCAGCATAAACTTATATTTTACTTAAATTAAGTTTTTTATAAGCACTCTACCCATTCGATTCGATCTTCTAAGAGATAGCACAAATATCCACGTACATTCGCTCCTGTGAATACGCAGATCGCTTCCACGTACCGTGCAATCTGATCACGATGCTTTTGTTCCTCCTCACGTCCGCTTTTATAATCGATAATAATCCACCCCTCTTCGCTCTCTACCAAAAGGTCAATAACACCCAAACTGCCTTTATGACGTATCATCTGCTCCTTACGCCATTTCCCCTGTGTATAGCGGATAAACGTTGTATCTTCAATCAGTCGTTTGACGCGATCTCCTATCTCTTCCATCGCTCCTTTATGTACTAGCGCACCATATTGGTTACGTGTCGATTCCAGTGCACAATCGAGTGAAGCCAAAGAAAAATCCCCCATCATCTCAAGCGTATAGTGAAGTGCCAGTCCAAACTGTACTGCCGCATAATCATACGTTGTCTCTTTGACTGAGCTAAGTTTCTCTTCTTGGCGACCGAAAGAAAGTGCTTTAAAATGCAAACGCTTTTGGACGATAGGCACTTCACTACGGTGAGTTTTAATCTCCAAAGCCCCCCACTGAGACGGAGAGAGTTCGAGCGGATCAAACCATGAGTTTTTCATTTTTGAAATGATACTTAATGATTCCGCCGCACGGGTTAGAGCAACATAGAGGGCATTCATTTGATCTTCATCCGAAGCTCTTTTCTCCGCTTCCAATGCCTTAGCGTAAAGAGGATCAAGAGCATCCCGTCCCTTTATTCGATAATGCATCCCCTGCAGTTGTGCCCCCTCATACTCATAAACGATAGCCTCATTAAACGTTCTCGCCATCCCTAACCGATCCAGTACGATCACGTGTTCAAATTCCAGTCCTTTAGACTTATGGACGGTCATAATTCGAATCCCTTTGAGATCGCTTTGAGGTGATGTGCTCTCCAACCGCTCAATCTCAAAAACCACCTCTTCGATATCACGGTATCCTCGTAGCGCTTCGATAAACATCAACGCACTTTTATCGGCAATCTTGAATCGTCCGATAAAGGCGATTACCGCCGTAACAACTTCATTGACGTTACTACGTTCGATACAGTCACTTTCTACTCCCACCAATGCGGCACAGTTAGCACGGTAGATTACCTCACCGAAATAGCAATAGCGTAGATACTCGATGATAGCACGAACGCTCCTTTGCGCAATCAAACGGGCTGTTGTTTCGGTCACCACATCATATCCCCGCTTACTCAATGCTTCTTCTACCGCACTGCCGTCTTTGTTGGTCGCTGTCAATACGGCGATCTCTTCAGGAACTACCCCTTTTTCAATCAGCAATGCAATACGCTCACTGAGGCTCTCTAGGAGATCATCACTGCTCACTACCTCAACATATCCTCCGCGTGAACTTTCTGGGCTTTGTTGTGGAATATACCCCTTGATTTTCCCCTCAAAAGAACGGTTGACAAAATCGACGATCTCACTGCGGGAGCGATAGTTCACCCTCAGCGGTTCCAAGCGGACATCGAACAATTCGGCGACTTGATGAAACAGTGCGCTAACCCCTCCTCGAAAACGGTAAATCGATTGTTTTACATCTCCTACAAAAAAGAAGCTCCCCCCCTCATTCACTCCCACGCCTGAGCGGATCTCTTCGATCAACGGTCGGAGAATATCGAACTGAATAACACTGGTATCTTGAAACTCGTCCAGAAGAAGATGTTTCAGACGCGAATCAAGGCGAAAATAAAGAAACTCACTCTCCAGTTTTTCCCGCAGCAGGGTATGGACATTGAGAGTGATATCATCGAAACTGAGTTCATTGCTCTGTAGCGCCATTGCCTGACGACTTTTGATATAAAGCTTTAAGATTGAAAACAACTCTTTAAAATAAAGGACTTCACGACGACGCATCTGTGTAGCAATAGCACCTTGCAGTTCATGAAGCAATTCATCCATTCGAGGTTCATAGATTTTTTTAAAATCCCAATACTCCAAACTCGGCTTAAAAAGCCACGTTTTTCCTAAAAGATCCTCATAGCGTTCAATACGCATTGTTTTTTGTGCACGATCGCTTAGCGGCTTTGATAAAACCAGCGTTGATAGCTCATGGGCAAGTCCCATCGCCTGTTCAATCGTATCTTCAGGAACACGAATCTTCTCATAGCTTTCCAAATGCAACTCTTTGTATTTGGAATAAAGGGCTGAGAGGAGAGAAAACAGATCACTAAGGCGTTTATCACTTAAAATGGAGAGATGCACCAGTGCTTCAGACGAACGAGACACCTCAATTTCATTCAAAAACCGTTCTAATAACCCTGCTTCATGATGATTTTGAATCGTTTTAAAAGTAGGCATCAACCCCGCATTGAGGGCAAATTTTCGTAAAATTCGACCGAAAAATTTATCAATCGTTGAAATTTGGATGTCCGAACGTAAAAAATGTGAAAGTATTTTTGGACGTTCGTCTAAAATAGTCGCTTCATCAATCCCGCTAAGACGTGCGATATGGGAAAGCTCACTCCGTGTTGGCAACTCTTCTAACGTGAAAATGATCCGCTCCAACATCTCATTAGCCGCTTTATTGGTAAAAGTCAGCGCAACGATTGAGGATGGGTTCTCTCCCATAAAAAGGAGACTCAGATAGCGGACGACAAGATTAAAGGTCTTACCGCTCCCCGCACTTGCCTCATAAGCTAAAAACGGTTCAAACTCCACGCATCACCTCCCGATGGCAGAGATAGACATACGGACAGTTGCGGCATCGGCTCAAATCTTCGCACATCTCCCAGTTCCATACTTTTTGCGCAGACATGTGGGCTAATATCTCTCGCAGTTTAGTGATCTTTGCCTCCAAGAACTGCTCAAACTTGAGTTCTCCCTTCCCTAGATCATAATAGCCGCATCGTCCAACCTTGCCCAGTTCTCCTGCAAGCAGAGCATAGACACTCAGCTGATAATCGACATCACTCTCTTTGGGCTCGATCGTCGTATCGGGGTATTTACCGCTTTTATAATCGATCACTTCTAAGAGAGCGTTGTTTTCATCGATCCGATCAATTCGTCCTATCAGCGTTATCCCCTCAATCTTTACACTCACCTCTTTCTCGGTGTAAATAACTTTTGCTCCTGCCTTAAATCGTAAGGCTTCATGCTCATAAAACGGTTCTAATTTATCCAACCATAATCGCTTCATATGGCGTTCCAATGCGTCATCCGATTTCGTATCTCCCCATTGAATGCGAAGTTCCTCTTTTATCTGAGCCGCAGAAGTGTATTGATTGTTCTTAAGAAAAATATTTTCCAATACACTGTGAAGCGCATTACCGATATCACGCTCTTGAGATAGATCTCTTGGTAGCTCATGATCGCGTATATGCTCACAATAACGGTAATAAAATTGTCTTCTACACGTCAAAAAGCTTTTGATTCCGCTTGCGGAAAGAGGCCGTGCCGTAAAATCGTACTCCGTTTCATACCTGTTGATAGTGCGTTCGTTAAAATGTGCAGTGGGAAACAATACCTCTTCATAGCGATAAACGGCGGGGATACTTTTTATACCCAACTGAAGTAAAAAACGAGACGGTACCGATTCGGTATTTTGTACACATCCGATAACAACCTTCTTTGCACGATTAAAGAGGATCGAATAATAATGTTTTTGAAGTGACTCACGGTCATTAGCACTGGGGAGTCCTGCGTACTCGCGGGTTTTCGTATTTAAAAAAAGATCTTTTTCACTCTTATGGGGAACATACCCTTCATTAAAATCAACAATCACGACCCCCTCAAATGCCACACCCCGTGTTTCCAATAATCCCATTACCGTCACTTTACCGCCGTGTACGTCATCGATACTCCGCTGACGTAGCCGGTTCATGAAAATTCGAAAAACTGCCCTAAAATCCATCTGCTCCAGAGCATGGGAGAGGTGACTGAAGCGATGCAGCTCATCACGAAGTATTTCAATCGATTCTTCTTCCCGCCCTTCTAGCAGAGAAACTAACGCTTCGAGCTGTGCGAGCTGAAATTTCTGAGGATAATGCGTCTTAAACCATTCGATCGTATCGGTTTTGATATTTCGGATGCGCTCACGATTTAGTACACTCATCTCATCCAAAAACAAAGTTATGCTCTCCAGCTCACGGTACAATGTACTGTTACTAAAAGGCTCTCCCATCGCAAAGTTGAAATTTCCCTCTCGGTCAAACTCTTTTAACATAATCGCCGCATCTTCATCAGGCAATATCACCGCAATCTTCTCCGGCGAAATTCCCTCTTCCACAAACGCTTCGACAGTAGCTTTGATAAATCCGATCTGAGCCAATCTCGTGTGAAACACCTCACAACTTAGTGAGCGATTGATTCGAAGCGGTATTTCATCAATAATCCGAATCTCACTGAGCGATAACCGATATTCTCTCCCCTCACTCAGCTCAAAACCCATCTCCTCAAATCGTGCCGTCATTTTTCGATTATACGCAGTAGTGTTGTACTGGAGTATGACCTCCAAATGTGCTGCACACTCACGCAACAGTGCAATCTCATATCGGCTAAGATACCCTTCGACCACAAATATAACTCTTTCAAAGTTACGTAAAAAATCGTGCTGGATTGTCGTGTGTTCCGTGCTGAAAATTCTATCAGCCCACCCCTCACGGTCGCATATCGTGCTATAACGCTCGCGAAGACGCTTAAGAATCGTGATATGTTCTTCATACTCTCCGTATACATCAACCGATTGAAGCGTTTCTATCGAGACCTGTTCGGATGATAGTTCTTCGAAAAAACGGAACAGATACTCTGAGTTTTGGATAAAGCTAAAAAAGTTTCGCTCAATCTTAAGTGCGGCAAACCCTGAGAAATCAGAGGCTTCATGCATCGCTAATAGACGCAAATCCTCATCGGGTACAACTTTTCCCACCGCAACGTAGGCACGAGAAAGAAATTCTCCCATACTCATCATGTGCGGGATAAAACTCTCAGAATAGCTTGCTACAGCTTCACGAATGCATCGTGCAGTCGGATAAACGATACATTCTCTATTCATACAGAGCTTTCCTCGATTTTTCTACATAATACCCCATAGGGATATTTAGAGATAACCTATAATTTTTTAAATAAAAGCTATTGTAGTGAATTTCCCCTAAAGGGGAGAAGATATATGAATAGAGATTAAAATTCGGAAGTGATCGGGTTACGAGTGTCCGCTTTGAGGTTATAGTAACGTTGCAGGGTTCCGACAGAGATTTTTGCCATGATGTCCCATCGACCCGATTTCGGAAGATCAACGGGAGAAAAGGTATATTTCCCTTCTGCAACGCTCGGATTGCTGAGATTCATATCAAACTCTTTAAGATCCGGACGTGTGAGAATAATTTCAACCTTTGCGTCATTAACGGCATTACCTGATTTATCACTCACTCTATACTCGAGGATTGAACCTTTCTCACTAATCTGAGGTGTTAAAAAGGCAATCGTATAGTTTTGGTCAAACGCGATCTTAGCATTAATAATTTCATTCGCATTGGCATCATAGTCATGATACCCCTGCATCCCGTAATTGGACAATTCAACCGGATTATTAAGTGCAACTTTTATTGTCCATACACAAGCACCGATAACACCAATAATAGAAACTGCAATGATAATCGGCCACTTCGTTCCGGGGTTTTTAAACATTCTCTTTTTCCTCTTTTTTACGTAAGAATTTCCCACGTACATATTTAAAAATAGCAAAAAGAATGATACCGTAAAAGATTACTCGCAAAATGTCAATGAAGTTTTTACTTCCGCTACCCGCAGATGAACTTAAGGTAACGTTATGTTTATCCGCAATTTGTTCAGCGACATCCGAATAGCCGTTAAACATCGCTACGGAGTATTTAGAGACGATTTCAGCCCCCTTGGCACGCTCTGCTAAAATCGGCAGTACTGTCCCACCGCGATTACTGATCAATTCAGCAGCTTCATCAAAACTGCGAGCAAACATCACGGCACTGACAACAGAGCCTATAAAGGTAGCATTCGGGCTTAATACCTGAGATTTGTTAAAATATTCGTATAAAGAGACGGGGCGTGCCAAAATATCAACTTTTTGTTTAAGTTCGATAAACGTCATAATGACCGCAGGTTCTTTGAGCTCAGTTGAGAGCTGTTTTTCGAAATCGGCAATACTCTGATTCTCATCCGTATCACGTACCATTACCAAGTAGAGCGATACGCCCGTTTTAGCTTTGAGTTCCGCACCGATAGCATTGATTTGCTCAGAAAATTGAGGATTTTTGACAACATCATCTTTATATAAATATTCAGCATGGAGAGAGAGTGAGAATAAAATGGTGAGGGTGAGGGCCGCTAGCCCTCGTGAGAGTAACAAAAGCTACCCTTAACCGACGTAAAGGTGATTCGGTGTTATAACCGCCCACAGCGTTACCGCTGCAGAAACCACTAATGCTATTGTGATGAGTTTATCCATGATACTTGCCATACTAAACTCCTTATTTTACATCAACACGATGTGCAACATTTTCTGTGCTGAACATCTTGATGTCTTTTTCATTTTCAACTTGGTAATAGTTAGCTGCACTCCCTTGTTGTACACCCAGTCCCCACACGGTCAAACCGGCAAGGATAGAGAGAAGCAACACAGTCGCGATTAACATACCGGTGATACCGTCTAACGAAAAAATACTACGATTTTCCATTCTGGCTCTCCTTATTTACTAAGATCGGTGACATAAGCACCAAGCGCTTTAACTTGAACATCTGTCAAGTTGTTAAATGCTGGCATTGCACCGATTGAACCTTTTTTACCATGTTTAAGAACATTAGCAACCAAAGTCGGGTTGAACTCAGCAATGCTAGGTCCTACCATATCGATACCTTTACCGTCAGTCCCATGACATGCAGCACATGTTCCGGCAAATACATCAGCACCAACAGTGCCTTTCATTCCGCCTGAAACGTATTTTGCTACCGCATCAATCTCTGCATCGGTAACCAATGCACCGGTATTAGCATTCAACAATCCATTACGATCCGGCATAGGCATTTCCATACCAAGAAGTTGATTGTTTGACCCGTTATTGATAACGTGTTTAACCGTTGCTTCTTCCAAACGTACATTCAAGTTTGCTGCTTTACCATCAATACCGTCAGCTTGAAGACCGTGACACGGAGCACATTGTACAATAAATACGGATCCACCCATCTCTTTAAGAGTAGCTTCATCCATATTTGCGTGTTCGGCTTCGAATTTTGTATCATGCGCCGCAACTTCTTCATTGTATTCACCGATTTGTGAATACGAATTGACCGGATATCCTGCAAGGAAATACCAGATCGCCCAAATAGTGAGACCTAAGAAGATAATCGCCCATCCAAAAGGAAGTTCGTTTTTATATTCTCCGATACCGTCCCAATTCTCATCTGCAAGTTTACCGCTCGCTTTATCGAATTGCATTTGTCGAACATATTTGGTAACTACGAATGCTGTTACGATGACGAGAACAACTGCACCCAATACGGCGAGTTTGTTAACCCAGTCACCTTCACCACCCATACCGCCGGCTGCACCGACAGCAACGTAGGTGAAGCCAAGCATCGCAATTACAACTATGATAGCAGCAAGTACTGTCTTATTCATTTATGCCTCCTACTTTTTTATCATCGTTTTTCGAGATTGTTTCGATCGGTTGATCGGTTATCTCATCATGAAGCGCGATATTGCCGTACTTCTCATAATCGCGCTTCCCTTTCCATTGCGAGCTGTAGAGGTGATAAATGTACGAGTACAGTACTACCACTAAAAACGCAACGAAGAAAAAGTAAGCATACGCTTGAAGTGTACCTATATCCACGCTTTCTCCCTTATTTTAGACTGTTAAGATACGCGATCATCGCTACGATTTCAGGGACTTGGCCCGCTGCTACCGCATCTTTAACGTCCTGGTCTTTCATATCTGCCGCAATCACTTTAGCTTCTTCCAAAGCCGCTGCTTTTGCTTCATCCAATGTTGCTGCCAATGGTACAGTCGCTTTTGTACCGTCTGCCATAGGAATTTCTGCATTATAAGGTGTATTAAACACTTTATTTACGGTTACTTGTTCTGCATAAGCAGTGTCAATATCCGCTGCATTTTTGAACATCCAGCGATATGCCGGCATGATAGAACCCGGAACAACCGCTGCAGGATCTTTCATATGATTTTCATGCCAGTCTGTTGTACGGTAGTTACCTACACGCATCAAGTCAGGACCGGTACGTTTTGAACCCCAAAGGAATGGACGGTCATACGCATATTCACCGCTCAAGCTGTAGTGACCGTAACGGTCAGTTTCAGATTTAAACGGACGAATGAGTTGAGAGTGACATCCCATACAGTTGTTTTTAATATAAACATGACGACCAGCAAGTTCCAACGTCGTGTAAGGTTTAGTCCCTACAGTCGGTTGAGACGCTTGCGCAAAGTTTGGCAAAATCTCGATGAGACCAGCAAACGCGATTGTTAAGAATACTGCTACCGCGAAAAAGAACGGGTGTTTTTCTAACCAGTGAAACATTTTTCCCCTCCTTATTAAGCGCCCATAGGCGATGCGTTTTGAAGTTCACTCTCTTCAACACGGCGAGAGCTTGTCATTGTTTTATACATATTGTACGCGAACAAGAACATACCTACGAGATACAAAGTACCACCAACAGCACGGATAGTGTAGTATGGGTGCAATACCGTTACAGTATCGATGAAGGAGTAAGCAAGGTTACCGAACTCATCGTGCGCACGCCACATCATACCTTGAGTAATACCTGCAATCCACATAGATGTGAAATACAAAACAACACCAAGAGTTTGAATCCAGAATTGAGTATTCATCAAAGATTTAGAATAAATCTCGCGTTTGTATACACGTGGAGCCATGTGGAACAATGCAGCCATAATCATGAATGCAACCCAACCAAGAACACCATCATGTACGTGACCAACGATCCAGTCTGTAAAGTGAGCCAAAGCATTAACTGATTTGATCGCTTGAATAGGACCCTCAAGAGTAGAGAACATATAGAATGTAGAAGCCAAGATCATAAATTTGATCAATGGACTGCTAGCAACTTGTTGCCATTCACCCTTCATCGTAAGAAGCATATTGATCGCAGAACCCCATGATGGGAGAATCAATACAACCGAGAATACAGAACCCATGGTTTGCATCCAATCCGGTACAGTTGAATAGATCAAGTGGTGTCCGCCTGCCCAAAGGTAAACAAACATCAATCCCCAGAACGCAAGAAGAGACAATTTATAAGAATAAACCGCTTGGCCTGATTCTTTTGGAAGGAAGTAATAGATCATCGCTACGATAGGCACGGTAAATCCGAACGCAACCGCATTGTGACCATACCACCATTGTACCAACGCATCATTTGTACCTGAGTACATTGAAACAGAGTGATACCATGCACCGATTCCGCCTGAAGCAAAATACGTTGGGATTTCCATATTGTTGAAAAGATACAACATAGCGATACCCAAGAAAGTAGCAATGTAATACCAGATAGAGATATACAATGATTTTTCACGGCGAATACCGATCAAACCGAAAATTGACATACCCCAAATAACCCATACCACGACTACCGCGATATCAATCGGCCATTCGAAATCTGCATATTCTTTACCGGTAGAGATACCGAGTAACAATGAACCGACTACTGCAACTACTACCAATAGATAGATAAAAAAGTGCAATTTAGCAAGGACCATCAAGAATTTTGATTCCGCCATTGATACTTTCAATACGCGTTGACCTACATAATACCAAGTAGCCCAGATACCGCTAAGGGTAAAACCAAAGATAACTGAGTCAGTATGCAACGGACGAAGACGACTAAAGTTTGTATATTCAGCCAATCCCTCTCCCGCCATCAAATTCACAGCTGGAAACGCCATTTGCCACGCCAAAATAACGCCGACAAGCATCCCGACAATACCGAGAACAACAGTTGTAAGCATAAACCACTTCGCAACCGTGTAATCATACTCCAATGGACGATTCTCCATTTACGACCTCCTTAAAGATTCAAAGCATAAGAGCCTATTAGGGCACCTCTTATCTCACATTATACATCGTGAAATAAAAGGTGCCCTTAACACTTTTGTAACAAAAGTAGGCTATTAGACACTCTAATGATAGCAATGACACTATTTAAGGAATCTTAAATTATTAAATATTTTTCACACTATTCATACTTAACGATATATTTAAGTTTAATTACAGGAATAGGGGTAGAAAAGTAACATGTTGAAGATTTATTATTGAAAGAAAGGGGGAATAATCCTCCCCCCTTTTAGGTTAACGCTGAAGAAGTTGGAGGAATTCGCTAAAAATGTATCGACTCTCTTTAGGCCCAGGACTTGATTCCGGGTGATGCTGTACTGAAAATACGTGACCACTGTTGTAACGAAGTCCTTCGATCGTATTGTCAAAAAGGTTGATGTGGGTCACTTCCGCAATATCACGAACCGATTCGGGTACATTGTAGTTATGGTTTTGTGCCGTAATCTCGACCATCCCCGTTTTAACGTTTTTAACCGGATGATTTCCGCCGTGATGACCGAATTTGAGTTTATGAGTATCGTATCCGTGCGCGATACTGAGAAGCTGATGCCCTAAACAGATTCCGAATAATGGAATTTTGCGTGCAATCAGTTTTTTGATCTCTTCTTGCTCACGTTTCAATACCAAGGGATCTCCCGGGCCGTTAGAGAGAAAAACACCCTCAATCTCTTTAGCGTCATAGCGCGCTATCAATTCATCGGCACTAAAGCTATTCGGAAGGACTTCTACTTCCAGTCCCGCTTCGGTGAGTTCGTTTAGAATATTACGTTTGACACCGAAATCGATTGCCGCAATCTTCGCTTTCGCAGTCGGGGCATCGTTATAACGGAAATTAAACGGATCGTAAATCCCGTTACGATGAATATACGATGTTTTTGTGCTTACCTCTTCGATGTAATTAACCTCTTCGATACGAGGAGCACTCTCTAACATTTTTTTAAGCTCTTCTTTGTTCGACACTTTCGTCGAAGCGATCATCATCATCGCTCCCTGTGTTCGGAGCATTTTAGTGATATAGCGGGTATCAATGTCGCAGATTCCGATGATCCCGTGTTTTTCCAAAAAGGTATGCAACGCTTCTTCGGCACGGAAACTCGAATATTCACTTTGATACTGACGAACAATGATCCCTTTACAGTGAGCTTTTGTGCTCTCCATATCTTCATCATTCACTCCGACATTCCCAATTTCAGGCATAGTAAACGTAACAAATTGTCCGGCGTAGGATGGATCGGTGATAATCTCTTGATAACCGCTCATCGAGGTATTGAAAACTATCTCCCCTACCGCTGTCGTATCGGCACCAAAACTTTTAGCACTCAAATACGTGCCGTTTTCAAGATATATCCACGCGTCACGCAACATTATGCCATCCCCCTTCGAACCAACTCATCTTTATAAAGTTTTTCATACATAATCTCATATTCATCGGTACCCGGAATTAAGTTACGTTTATAGCTTTTCAATTTTTGGTATATGGCAGATTCAATTTCACTTGAATCGGCGATAGATCCGGTAATTGCGTCATAAATGATATTTTTAACACGGTTTTCACTCACATCGTAATTGATTAAATCTTCTTCATACAATATATCAAGAATCTGGTGTGCAATATCCGAATAGCGATCCTCATACGACAAAACAACACCATATTCCGGTGCCAATTTCTTTTTGATCATAAAAAAGAGTTGTCGCTCATCCGCAAGATAGAAATCGATCTGCTCTTCATTCGCATTCACAATCTCTTTGACTTTCTCTTCGAGTGCCATCTCTTTTTTAATATTGGCGCTCAAGACGCCCTCAGCCTCTTTGGCGGTACTCTCAAGCCCTTTGGTCATCGTGACCAATCCGCTGCGGCTAAGATCGACAGCGATTCGTGTCGCGATATGGGGTACGTGTGTCAGTGAAACCTTCATTGCCAGCCCTGAGTGAAATTTTCTGCATTTTAGCCTAAAATACCTCTCAAATCGCTTAGAGGAAATCAGGAGTTATTTTGGCGGTTCAGGAACTTTACGTAATTTATCGGTAATTTCAGACCCTTTTTTCGGATCCATCTTGGCCAATATTTGACCTACTACCTTACTATTGAGGGTGCTCATAATATCTGCAGCATCGGAGGAGGGCATTTGGGAGAGGATTTGTGCCGATGCGGAAGGCTTCATTTTCGAAAACGTTTGAGACACTTTATCTGATTTGAGTTGTTTGATTTGATCCAGTATTTTTTTGTTTTCTTCCAGCATTTTTTTAATTGATGCTTCTTTTGCTTTTATCTCATTTAGCTTTTGATCGACTTTCACATCTTTACCCTGAACCAGTGCCTCCTTTTTACGCAAAAGATCTTCCGTTGCCCTCTTTAGTGAATCAAGTGATTGCTTTTGCTCGTCAATTCGCTCCAATTCTACTAGCAATTCATTTTTGCGATCTTCAAAAATTTTAGTACACTCATACGATTTTGTAGCGGGTGCTCCGTGCAGTAAACTCATTATCACCAACGCTAACAATCCAAATATTTTCATAAAACCTCTCTTTTATAACTCATAGTCCCGATCTCATCAAGCATTTTAGCCTCTTGTGCTTTAAGATTTTTAAGGTGTAACTTCATCTCTTGAACTTCCAAATATTTGAATTTCTCAAATTCCATCATTGCCGCTTTAAAGCGTTCTCGCATTTGGTATTGACGTTGTTGTGCGGATTGTAATGCATTCTGACACTCTTCGATCGTAAGATGCTGCGCATGTATCATTGCAGCGGCTTGAGTAAATTCTCCGATAGCACCGTGTGTCGGCAAGCCCATATGGGAAAGTTCTTCGTAGGCTTGAGAAAGTTTATCGGTAGCGGAGGAGAGGATATTGTTAGCACTAATAAGCGCGCGTTCTGCAGTGTCTAAACTCTTTTTTTTGAGTTTAACCAACGGGGCGTAACGCGATTTGCTCATAAGCGCTCCTTGAGGACAAGATTACAATGTTATTGTGTCATTTCGATCCGGTGATGTAGAAATCATACCGATTTTAGTCTGTGTCAACTCTTCAATAACGCGAAGATACTCTTGAGCCGTAGCGGGAAGGTCTTCGAAACGGCGAACACCCTCGGTTTTATCCCATCCTGCAAATGTTTTATAGACCGGTTTTACATTCTCAAGATCAAGCGGCATATAATCGATCACTTCGCCGTTCACTTCATATGCAACACACACTTGAATTTCATCGAATCCGTCCAAGACGTCGAGCTTCATAATGGAGAGATCATCACATCCGTTCAAACGACTCGCATAACGGCACGCTACCGCGTCAAACCATCCACAACGACGAGGACGGCCCGTAGTGGTTCCAAACTCATGCCCTTGCTTTCGCAAACGCTCACCGATTTCACCGTGATCTTCACTCGGGAAAGGGCCGTTTCCAACGCGGGTACAATACGCTTTAACGATCCCCGTTACTTTACCGATATCTTTAGGGTTAACGCCTAATCCCGTACACGCACCCGCTGAAATAGTCGATGAGCTGGTAACGTACGGATAGGTTCCGTGATCGATGTCGAGCATCGTCCCCTGCGCACCCTCTAGGAGGATTTTTTTATCCTCATCCATCAGTTTCCATGCCATCTGCGTCGTGTTTGCCAAAAACGGTACCAACGCTTCTGAAAAGGTTGTTAGTTCTACAGTTAATTCTTCTTTAGTTGGTAAGGAGATATCCAACGCTTGGAAGATTGCACTGTTTTGCTCAAAATACTCCATGACTCGATTCGTCAATGTGCTCACGTTACGAAGTTCACCGAGGCGGAATCCCGCACGGGCAATTTTTTCACTATACGCAGGTCCGATACCGCGACCCGTCGTACCGATCGCTTTTTCACCGCGAAGCTTCTCTTTGGCTTGGTCTATTAGAGTATGGAACGTCAAAATCATGTGCGCCGATTCGGAGACAAATAATCGTCCCAAAAGGTTATCAAACTGTTTCATCTCTTTGATGAGTGCTTCAGGAGAGACAACGACACCGTTACCGATGATATTGATCGCTTTCGGGTTCAAAATACCTGAGGGAATCAAATGAAGGGCGTGGGTTTTTCCATCAACAACAATCGTATGACCTGCATTGTGCCCCCCTTGATAACGGGCAACACAATCGTATTTTTGTGCGAGTAAATCGACGATTTTCCCTTTTCCTTCGTCACCCCACTGGATACCGACAATCAAATCTGCTTTCATATAATAATCCTACTTTAGTTATTGGTGTAATGCGTCGATCAACGCATCGGTGTAAATGGCGAATCCGACCGAAACCGTTTCATCGCTTTTATAACGTCCGCCCATGGCATAAACTTCATTGCCTTCAATAACACGGAAAAAAAGCTCATCATAATAGAGCATTTTAGCGTAATAAAGGGGTGCTATGACCACATTAGGGTATTCGAGAGCTTCGCAAAGCTCTTTGATCTTGATCAACTCAGGTCGAATCGATTCGGGGACGATCACGGCCACTTCATCAATTTCATGCGAGTGCTGCATGTAAACCAACCGTGTTACCCAATCAATTTTCAAAGACAAAAATTTCTCAATATTTACATGACGAAAATCATCCAAACTGAGACCCAGCATCTCGGAGAGGATACGAGGGATGTTGATGTTCGATATTTGCAATAACGGCGCGATTTTCAACTCATCTAAAATTCGGGTCGCTTGGGTGAGCGCGGATGAGAGATTAGGCTCATCAATGATTTCTACCCCTATTTGATACTGCTCATGGGCAGGATAGCGATAAACGGGCTGAATGTAGAACCATTTTTTGTGTTCCGTGTTGCCGCCAAGACGTTTATTAATGATTCGAACCACATCGATCGTCGAGTCGGCGCGGAGGCTGATCGGATGATTTTCACTATCGTTCACACGGATAAGCTCACGCTGGTCGCAGACGCTCATATGTTGGTGATACGAAAAAAGCGGAGTGAGTATCTCTTCAAATCCGGCATCGCTCAGCAATGTACTCGCTTTGGTTTCGATTTCACGCTTCGTCTTCGCCGCTCCGGCAAAGTAAAGCTTTGAACCCTCTGGGATTTCGTGTTCAAATACCATAATACTACAATCCAAAATAGACGGTATTGAACACGCGGTTTGCGGTTCCATCATACGCACGGCGACCCATTTTAGCCAATGCCAATTCCACCGCGTTAGCCGCCCAACACGCTTCATACGGAGCGATAAGTCCCATGTGGTTGATACGGAAAATCGAATCTTTGATATGGTCTTGTCCGCCGGCGACGTTTATATCGAACTCTTTGAGGGTTGAGCGGATTTTTTTCGCGTCCGCGTCCCCTACCGTCGTCATCGAATCGGCAGGAGTTGTCGGATAAATGGAAAGACCAATCGCTACCATCGCTTCACGGGTCGCTTTGGCACGGCGCGCCGTATCCGCATACAATTTCTCCAGTCCACCCTCCGCTTTGATACGGTTCAAAATAGACTCTAATCCGATGGTAATCGTCGTTGCCGCCGTCCATGCCGTCGTGTTTTTACGCTGATTTTTGATCTCGGTGGCGAGGTTAAAATAATACCCTTTGCCGCTTCCAATTTTTTCAATCGCAGCATTGGAAAGACCCATGATCGCGAGCCCCGGAGGGAGCATCAACGCTTTTTGGCTTCCAGAGATCAGACAGTCGATATTGGTGACGTCGATTTTCTCAACGCCCACCGCCGTGATACCGTCGGCAATCACCATAATGGCTGGGTTATGTGCTTTTACCGCACGTGCGATCGCTTCAACACTGTGGCGCAATCCCCCCGCACTTTCGCAGATTTGAATCGCAATCGCATCGATATCAGGGTTAGCGTTCAATGCCGCTTGGACTTCCTCAACACTTGCAGGAGTATCCCATTCATGTTTGATCTCCACATTGGCGATCCCGTGAGCCAGCGCGATCTTGCCGAAACGCTCACCGAATTTTCCCGAATTGATCGAAAGGAGTTTAGAATGGGCAAGATTAATCACTGCCCCCTCCATAGCTCCCGTACCCGATGAAGCAAGCATTAGTACCTCATCCATCCCGAGAAGTTCAAATAACAATGTGCGGGTTCGCTCAAAAATCGCTTCGAACTCAGGGGTACGGTGGTGAAGTGTTTCACCTGCCATAGCGACACGTACCGATTCAGGTACTGGGGTTGGTCCGGGGGTAAAAAGTAACATTCAAAAATTCCTTGAGGGAAAGTGTCATAAATCCGCGCATTTTATCCTATGTGAGGTTAGGGGAGGTTTAAGGGGTGAGGCTATGGTACAATTGCACCAAAAAAAGAGCTCAATTATGACCTTATTTGACGCATTGATCCTCGGAGCCCTTGAGGGAGTCACCGAATTTCTCCCCATCTCCTCGACGGGTCATCTTATCCTCGCTTCGCAACTGTTGGGATTGGAGCAAACCAACGCCCACAAAGCGTTCGAAGTCTCCATCCAACTCGGAAGTATCCTCGCCGTCTTATTCCTATATGCCAAGCGGCTGATGCAGGACAAAATGTTGTGGCTTAAAATCGGGGTCGCTTTTTTACCGGCAGGTATTTTGGGATTTTTGTTTTACAAACAGATCAAAGCCCTCTTCGGCGTGGAAACGGTGAGCATTATGCTGATAGCCGGGGGGATCGTCTTTCTTATATTCGAGTTTCTTCGACGTGACAAACCCATCGACGCGGGAAAAGATATCAGCGAGCTAAGTTTCAAAGAGGCCTTTACCATCGGGGTGTTTCAAAGTCTCTCGATGATCCCCGGAACCAGCCGCTCCGGAGCCACCCTCATCGGTGGATTGATTATAGGACTTAGCCGTAAAAGTGCGGCAGAGTTTTCGTTTCT
>JAGXFM010000045.1 GCA_024637215.1 Sulfuricurvum sp. | reverse complement strand
GTGATCACTTCGGGATAGTGAGTTTTGAGCGCTTCGACTTTTAACTCCCCCTCATGCATTTCCGAGTGCATCTGGCGGTTTTGATTACTCACATCGTAGCGGGCAAAATCGACAATAGTAATATCTCGTACCCCTGAGCGGTAAAGGCAGTCGAGGCAGAAACTTCCTACACCGCCGACGCCGAGAAGAAGGATTTTAGCGTTTTGAAGTTTGTCAAAAACCTCTTCGCCGAATACGAGTTTGGTTCGGGTATGCCTCACAGCCACTCTCGTAATTGTTGCATCGATTTATACGCACTCATATCGAGTTTGATCGGAGTGAGCGACACTTTCCCCGCCTCAATCGCTTCGAAATCACAAAGAGCCTGCCGTTTTTCACGCGGCTTATACTCGAGAGGATGGAGCCCGAGCCAGTAATATTCCATCCCTCTTGGATTACGATGAAGGTGGGCATCGTTGGCATAATAGCGATACCCCGCATAGGTCACGGCGAACTCCAACTCCTTCACATCATGCGGAATATTGACATTTAAAAATTCCCGCTCTTTGAGAGGAAAATCTCCGGTCAAAATTTTCTCTGCTAGATGTCGAATCGCCTCTTTAGCTAATGCAAAATCACCGACGGGCTGCGTAAAATCCATCACTTGAGAGATAGCAATCGCCGGAACGTTATGAAGTACTGCTTCCATCGCCGCTGCCGCCGTTCCCGAATAGGTAATATCTTCCCCCATATTGGAACCTTTGTTAATCCCGCTGATGAGCAAATCGGGTTTGGACTCTTCAAAAAGGGAGTGGAGTGCGAGATAAACACAATCACTCGGCGTTCCATCATCGAGTTTGTAAAAATCGTCCCCGACACTGATAAAACTAAGCGGTCGGGTAAGGGTCAGCGAATGTCCGCATGCCGATTTCTCGGTAGAGGGGGCGACAACGGTAATCTGTCCCAACCCCTCTAACGCTTCGATAAGTGCCAAAAGCCCCGCCGATTCATACCCGTCGTCGTTCGTAATCAAAATTTTTTTCATCTATTTCCTTTTGGTTTTTACGGGGACACAAATAAAACAGTTAAGAATATCTCGCCGCTCATAGGCCAGCACATAATCGTGCTCTTTTAAAATCGCATCCACGATATACAGTCCCAACCCGAAGCTATCTTTCGTCGGATGCTCTTTTGTAAAAGGTTCAATGTAATAACTCAGCGGTTTTTTAAGCGGTTCACCCTCATTCGCGAAAATGATTTCCCCCTCTTCCCTCCAGATTTTCATCGATTTTTGGGGAGAATATTTAATCGCATTATCGATCAGATTTTTTGCCGCCGTCACAAAAAGACGGTAATCGGCTTCGATTTTAATCGAGGCATCAATCTCACGCTCAACGGCTTCGTACTCTACCATCGCAAGATCAATCGCACCGTCGATAATGTCGATTAGTCGATACTCTTTTTTCTCATGGTACTGGTTCCCTGATGTTATCTCTTCGATCAGAGCAAACTCCCCGATTAAGGATTCAAGACGTTCAAATATCCCCTCAAATCGACCGCGTTGTTTCTCATCATTCAACATCGTTGTAATAATCCGCCCTTTGGCAATCGGTGTTTTAAGTTCGTGCATAATATTACGTAAAAAGAGGGTACGCGATTCGATGAGAGAACGGATTTTATTTTGGGTGGAATCGAGTTCATTAGCAATCAATGCGATCTCATCGCCTCCGGAAGTTTTAAACCTCACCCCCATATCCCCTTCCCCGAAACGGGCGATTTGTTTTCGTAAACGGCGCAGCGGGCGCAAGCGATAAATAATCAAGGCAAAAGATATAAGCAAAACACTCATCAATGTTCCATACGCCGAAAGGAGATTAAGCGCACGATAAGGTTCGATTTTCATATCTTCAAGCAAAACACTGTGACGGGAAGACTCTACCCAAAAATAGATGTTGTCGTTGTATTCAATCATCGACGTAATCACCTGCTGAGAAACCTGTGTTTCAAACGGAGAGATGGAGAGAACATAGGCATCCATCATCTCATCCGCATTACCGTCTGTTTTTAGTATTCTCCCATGACGGATTATCATCTCATGCATCTTTTCATCATTAATTTCTTCAAGATCGTACAGCGCCAAATTCGCTTCGAACATCGGCTGAGATGTCTGTTTAATGAGATAGGTATGATAGATTTGACTGATGAGCGAGTGTTTCGTGAAGATATTATCGATATGTTTGGCACGATTGGTTTGATAAAGCTGATAAAAAGTGTAACTTACGCTCGAGACAGTCACCACCATAGCAAATATGACGGTGGCTAGGACGGCATTGTTTTTAATCATTTTAAGAGTTTATACCCGATACCGCGAATCGATTCGATGAGAGATTTATCACCAAGCTTATTACGGATACGTCCCATCATAACATCGATACTTTTATTCGACGAGTCTTCGTTGATCGCGGCCACGTTATGAATTAAATCTTCTCTCGAAACGACCATTCCCTGTTTTTTTATCATATGTGCCAAAATTCCGTACTCGGCATTGGTAAGTTCTAACGGTCGATTTTTGTAGCTGATTTGCATAGAGGGTTCGTTGAGTTTGAAATCACAGGTATTTTGGGAAGCTAGTTCCGAAGCCGCATCATAGCGACGAAGTACCGAGTGGATACGGGCTTCAAGCTCTCGCGGATCATACGGTTTCGGGAGGTAATCGTCTGCTCCGAGCTCGAGTGCGTTAATCTTGTCGGTGACATCGGAACGTGCCGAAGAGATGATAATCGGGATATTTTGGCGTGCACGAATCGCTTCGCACACCTCCAACCCATCCATCCCCGGCAAAGTTAAATCTAAAATGACCGCATCAAATTTCTCTAATTTGAGAATACTCAGCGCTTTGAACGGATCATCTTCCGTCGTTACGTCAAATTGAAACTGTTCTAAAAATTCGGTAAGAATCTCGGCTAGTTCGAGATCGTCTTCTATCATTAATATTTTACTCATAGCGATATTGTAACAAAGAGTAGTTAATGATTCCCTAACTTAACCACAATACCAGATGATACGCGACATAGGCGAGCGAATAGGCGACAATCGTCGTAAACACAAACAAATAACCGAAATATTTGATCCCCCCCGCTTCGCGAGTAAAGACAACCGATGCCGCCAAACACGGTAGATACGTCATAATGACTACAATAAATGCCACCGCCGACGCCAGAGGTATGTGAGAACTAATTGCACTCATCAGAGAATTGTCCGCTTCGGTCGCATCGCTTCCGAGTGAATACAAAACACCCATCGTCGAAACAACGACCTCTTTCGCCGCCAATCCCGTCTGAAGTGCTACCGCCATTTTCCAGTCAAATCCAAGCGGTGCAAATGCCGGCTCGATAGCATGACCGATTTGCCCTAAAAAGCTTTGAGAAAGCTGTGCTTCGGCAAGTTGATTTTCAAGAACTTTTGCCTCCTCTTCCGATACGGCCGCTTCAATTTTTACCGTATAAAGGGCATCAAGCGCGCCGTCTTTCGGATAGGTACTCAAAAACCATACGAGCAGCGATGCGGCGGCAATAAATGTCCCCGCTTTTTTCACGTACATCATCGTTTTGATCTGAACCGTATGCCAAATCAATTTTAGCGAAGGGAGGCGGTATTTCGGCATCTCCATAACGAACGGCTCATCCGCACCTTTAAACGCTGTCATTTTGAGAACTTTTGCCGCGACAAGACCGATCATTGCACCAAGAATATAAATACCGAACAATACATTCCCCGCCATGTCAGAACCGAAGAATGCCCCCGTAAAGAGGACATAGACAGGAAGACGCGCACCGCAGCTCATAAACCCGATAACAAAAAGGGTGAGGAGGCGATCACGGTCGTTTTTCAAAATACGCGCCGACATATAGGCCGGAATCGAACATCCGAATCCTGACACGAGAGGGATAAACGACTGTCCGTGAAGCCCAAATTTATGGAAAAACCCATCCAGCAAGAAAGCAACACGCGACATATATCCTGTCGATTCGAGCAATGCGATTCCGACAAACAAAATCACAATATTCGGGACAAAGAGGACAACCGCCCCTACCCCAGCGATCACCCCATCCACGATTAGCGACCTGATTTCATCATTGCCTATAGTGGAACCGACGACTTCTCCGAACCATCCGAAAAAGGCATCGATCCAATCCATCGGGATGGAACCGATCTCAAACGTGAGCTGAAACAATCCCCACATAAAGAAAAGAAAAATCGGTATACCTGCAACCCTATGAATCAAAACACTATCGATCTTTTCCGTCGTTGTTTTTTTCATCGGTACTTTAGGTCTGACTTTGACCGCTTCGGCAATAACTCCCCGATTAAAAGAGAGGTACTCCTCGGCTAATGCCTCTTTCATATCCTCCGTATCGTGATGCAATAAAACATGACGATCCGCTTCAATCAGCATCGGCTGAAGCTCCGTCCAAATCGGGTTATCATGCAGGACTCGGTAGGTTTTTTTCTCTTTTTGGAGAAGGTTGATCGCAATATTACGGTTACTGATAGAGGCTTTGAACTTATGTCGGTTGAGATACTCGGTGATGAGAGAGATCTCCTCTTCTACCGCTTCGCTGAAAATAAGTTTTTGTTCCTGAAGAGCTGCTTCATGAACGGTAATCACTGATTTCATAAGCTCCTCAAGCCCTGTTTTCGCCGCTGCCGATACACGAACACACGCAATTCCAAGAAGCTGGGAAAGATAAGGGGCGTTGATTTCAATCCCCTCTTTGTCCGCTTCATCGGACATATTGAGGGCAACCACCATTTTTTTGCTCATGGTCATCAGTTCGGCGGTTAGCTGGAGATTTTTCTCCATATTCGTCGAATCGAGCACATTGATAATCAAATCATACTGTTCATTACACAGATAATCGTGCGTTACCCGCTCTTCGATAGAGTAATCGGTAAACGCATAGGTTCCGGGAAGATCGACAACACTGAACCCATACCCGCCATACTCGAACGTAACGACGGTTTTCTCAACCGTCACTCCCGTGAAATTCCCTACCTGTAAACGCGCATTGCCGATGGAGTTGATCAGCATACTCTTACCGACGTTAGGTTGCCCTACGAGGGCGACGGTTATTTTTTTAGCGGACATTGGACACCTCGATCAGCTCAGCTTCTTCACGACGCAGAGCTATACTAACATTCCCGACTTTTATCTCAAAAGTGCTTTTGGTTATGCCGCACTCTAGCATCGTAATCTCAGCACCTTTCATCAGTCCAAAAGAAATAAGGCGCTGCTTGAGAGGACCGGTAGCATTGATCTTTACAACTGTGGCGATTCCGCCTTTGGTACACGCACTTAGTAGTGTCATTCTTTCCCCATTCACATCATTTCCTTTAAAAATTATAGTTCAAACGTACTAAAAATCTATCATACCCACCGTCATCCTGCGTACCTGCATTGTCAAACGTGTTTTTGTTCTTATCGTCGATCATGGCATAGCTCACTTCCGCATTGAGGGCTTCATTCACTTCATAGGTTGCGATAAGATCGATCTCTTTGATTTTCATATTAGAGGGGGTACTTTTAAAACTTCCGTATAAAGCGGTAAAGCTTAACCCCTCAACTCCCGCTTTCGCCATATCGAGTTCTGCACTCAGCTGATATCCTTTCGCATCTTCATACCCGGCAATCGTCACCTCTTCCATAGAGGTAAGGTACGGTCCGCCGCCGAAACCGTTACTGATCGTTTTACCTTGATCATTTGATGCTTTGTTATACGCCGCACCGAGTGTGAGCATATCAAGTGTCACGTTGGCTCCGATTCCGTAAACGTTGCCATCAACGTTGGATGCAATGTTGTAAAGACCGGTATTCTCATCAAACGCATCGTTCTCTTCACTGAAGTTGGCGTATTGTCCTACCAACTCCAACCCTACCGTTTCACTAAAAGCGATTGCATAGGTAGCATCCCCATAGAAAGCATTGGCAAGTTTATCGATACTGTAGTACCACGCTTGAAGCGTAAGGTTCTCAACACTTTCATTCACGATACCGACTACCGCTACCCCTTGACTCTCTTCACCCGCGAAGCGTTTGAATTTAGAGATATCGCTCCCGGAATCGTATCCAGCGAAACGCGTCACATATCCGCCGATCAGGGTTGTGTTCTCAATGCCGCTATAGGTAGCGATAGCCGCTTCAAAAGAGTTTGGATGCATACGGATATCATCGGTATCGGCAAACGGTGTATCGATAAGCTGCCGTCCGACACGGAGGTTGAAACCGTTGATTGTATAATCAAGATACGCTTCACCCATATACGCATACGATTTTCTATCGGCAGCAAAGAGATCGGTCGTAGATTTAGTATCTTCTCCCGTAGCCGGATGGATCTTTTGACTGACATAAGCCGCAGCACCCAGTTTCAATCCGTTCCAATCGGCACTCTCGTATTTCAAGATACCTCCGATAGAGGTTCCGTAGGTATCGGTATCGACTTTATTATCTTTGTCCACGTATGCCGCTCGAATCACGCCGCTCGCTTTTCCCGCTACGAACGCCT
>JAGXFM010000044.1 GCA_024637215.1 Sulfuricurvum sp. | reverse complement strand
CGTATCTATTCCAAAGCAAAAGTAGCCTTTAAAACGGCGGTTGCTCTCTCGCAAGTGGGAGAGTTTTCGTTTGCTATTTTCGCGTTGGCGGGGAATAAAAATATTCTCGATCCCCAGCTGGTGCAGATGCTTGTTTTGACCGTTGTCCTCTCCATCGTTGTGACGCCGTTTATCCTCTCGAAAATCAATGCCATTTCAGGACTGTTTTTCAAAGAGGCGAGTATGACGGAAGATTTTGGCTCACTCTCGGTATATCGCAATCATGTCATTGTGTGCGGATACGGTATTGTGGGAAAATTTGTGGTCAAGGCACTGCGAGCGGAAGAGGTCAAATACATTATCGTCGACAACAGTTATAAGCACGTTCAAGAGGCATTGGCAGATGGAGAAAAAGCGTATTACGGTGACATGTCAAAAACGCAGATTTTAGAAAAACTGCATACCAAAGAGGCGATCAGTGTCATCGTAACCCTCGATAACAGTGCGAAGAAACGGCTTGTCTGTGAATCCGTTTTGAGTTATGCCCCCAATGTTAAAGTGGTGGTAAAAGTGATAAGCTTGGAAGAAAAACGTGAACTTCGAGGACTTCCTATCAGCGTTACGGTGGATGGAAAACGAGAAGTGGCGGCGAAGCTCGTGTGTGAGGCACTTTATTGTGAGTTAGAAATGAAAGTGATTTAATGCGTTGGCTGCTTCTTTTTTCTTTTTTTCTTTTTTCGCTTCATGCCGCTCATGCTGCCAAGGGGCTGGAAAAAGTCTCACTTCAGCTGGATTGGAAATATCAGTTCCAGTTTGCAGGTTTTATTGCTGCTAAAGAGAAAGGATTTTACCGAGATGCCGGATTGGATGTCGAGTTACGTGAATACCAACCTGATATCGATATTATTTCAGATGTATTGACCCAAAAAGCGACGTATGGGACCTATAATTCGAGTATTGTCGTTGAAAACTCTCAGATAAAACCATTGGTGCTGCTGGCAACGTATTTTCAACAATCCCCTCTGATCTTTGTTGCCAAAAAAGGGATAAAGCACCCTTCGGATTTAGTGGGTAAGACCATTATGGGGACGAAGGATGAGTTGAAATACAGCAATCTGGCATTATTGCTCAATCATTTTAATCTCTCTTCAAAAAATGTACATTTTGTCGATCATACCTTTTGTATTGATGATTTTATCGAAGGGAAAGTGGATGCTATGAGTGCATTCCGATCCAATCAGCTTTACTTATTGGATCAAGCGGGTGTAAAATACGAGATCATTGATCCGGCAGATTACGGTTTTGTGATGAGTGCGGTCAACCTTTTTACCTCACCCAAAGAGTCCCTTGAGCATTCGGGGCAAACGGAAAAATTTATCCAAGCATCCAATATTGGGTGGAAATATGCCCTAGAACATCAAGATGAAATTATCAATCTCCTTCTTAAAAAATACCATTCTAACAAATCACGAGAGGCTCTTATGTTTGAAGCACAAGAGACTAAGCGGCTCATGATGACCGATTTTTACTCCATCGGACAGACCAATGAAGAACTTGTATTGCGAGCGTATAAGCAGTTGGTCTATTCAGGCTCTTTGAGCTCACAGCAAAAACTGGGACAGTTTATGTTCAAAGATATTCAAGCGGCGTTTAAAAATGGGATTGATTTAACCCAAACCGAAAAAGAGTATTTGATCCAAAAGAAAAATATCCGTGTCTGTGTTGATCCAGACTGGTTTCCGCTTGAAATGATCGTTGGGGGAAAACATGTCGGTATTGCTTCGGATGTCATGAAAGATTTTGAACATAAACTCGGGGTCCCTTTTGAAATCATCCCTGTATCATCGTGGAGCGAGTCGATGGAGCATGCCAAGCAAAGAGAATGTGATATATTTTCGCTCGCTTCAAGTACCCCAGAACGTCTCAAATACATGAATTTTACCTCTCCCTATATGACGCTTCCCATTGTGATGGTCACGAGAATCGATAAGCCCTTTGTTGAGAATATTGCAACGCTTGGGGCAGTAAAGATGGGTACGGTAAAGGGGTATGCCATTACGGGTAAACTCAAATCGCTTTATCCCAACCTCACTGTTGTTGAAGTGACCTCCATGAAAGAGGGGTTGCAGAGAGTTGAGAGTGGAGAGCTTTATGGATATATTGATACGTTGGTAGTGGTATCGGCATCGATTCAAAAAGAGTATACCGGTGTTTTGAAAGTATCCTCAAGGCTCAATGAAGAAGTCAATCTAGGAATTGGAACCCGAAATGATGAGCTGATACTGCAGGATATTTTTGAAAAATTGGTTCACAGCGTGAATGAACCGATGATGCAAACCATTTACAACCGATATACGGCGGTCGTGTATGAAAATAATCGCTATTTTTGGCTCTCTCTTTATCTCCTTGGCGGAATGGGTATTGTGAGTATTTTTGTCCTTCTTTGGAATAGATTGTTGCAAAAGAGAGTCAAGTTACAGCTGAATAAAAATATTGAACAAGAGAAACTCTTGTTTCAAAAAACCAAACAAGCAGAATTGGGGAATATGATCGCCAATATCTCCCATCAGTGGCGAGAACCCCTTTCTAAACTTAGCTCCATTAATCTCCTTACGATGGCTAAGCTCAAAACAGGTCAGAATATCGGGGATTCAGTCTTGTTGCAGCAATGTGATGAGATTGAAGAGACAATCGATTTTATGTCCCATACGATGCAAAATTTTCTCGAATTTTACAAAAAAAGTGATATTTCCGCCCCTTTTAATCTGATCGAATCGATTCATGGTTCCCTCTCGATCATCGAAACAAAGCTCTTGGACAATGCGATCACGGTTCAAATCAACGGGGATGAGGACATCATGGTTTCGGGGATCAAAAACGAGTGGATGCAGGTTTGGCTTAATCTTATAAACAATGGCATCGAAGTGTTAAAAACACGCCAAATTAAAAATCCGATGATTACGGTTTCGGTAAGTGATGATGAGGTCTCTTTTTGTGATAACGGCGGAGGGATGGATTTAGGTGCTCCTATTAATGGTTTAGGGTTGCAAATGTGCTCTGAGATTACCGCTAAATACCATGCCAAACTGGAGTTTGTGAATCAGGATGCAGGGTTGTGTGTACGGATTCGTTTTTTACGTTTTAAGTCGATAGCCGACATCGGGAATCGTGAAGATGAAGTTTTTACCGAAACGGCGGCGAATCCGTAGAATAAAGTTGGTAATCGCTGAAGCCGACATCTCATCATGGATCCAAACCGCTGCACTAATCATCTCTTTGGTGATGAGGCGATCCCGATTTTTAGAGAGAAGTTCGATAAACAAAGCCTCTTTTTTATTGAGGGTATAGAGTATTTCCTCTTTTTCCAAACATTTGTTTTCGACGTTGTAATACCACCCTTCTTTGAGCTCTATTCTTTTCATTTGATGTGCATCAATCGCATCAACACACTGCTTTAGTGCATCTATTAATGTCTCATATTTAATCGGTTTGAGGAGATATGCCGTTAACCCAAGAGGAATAGCACGAAATAAAAATTCTTCATCTTTATGACCGCTGATGATAAGAATGGGTATTTTGGTATCTGTTCTCCTAACCTCACGGATAAAATCAATCCCGTTTTCATTTTTAAGTTTTATATCGCAGATAATAATATCGATGGGATAGGAGGAGAGAATCGTATACGCTTGCGAAATCTCCTGCGCATGATGCACGGTTTGGACAAACACCTGGAGCAAATGGGTGGTATTAGCGGCGAATTCAACGTTGTCTTCGAGAAAAAGAATAGTTTTATGTTTAAGCTTTTCGAGCATACGGGAAGATCCTTGAGATAAAATCGATAAAAACACTTTATCAGATAAATATCGTAACGATATCGCAAAAGTATTTTATAGGTGCGATACCGTTACGATATAAAAATGATAAAATTATGAGTATAAGAATTATAAATATATATTTAGGGTGTATTGCGATAAAAATGTGATATATTCACTATAGTTTATAACATTTTGAGCACAATTCATGATGTATAATAACATCGAGAATAAAACATGAAATAGGAGTTTGCAATGCGGGTATTATGGATAGGATTATTATTCGGAGGATCGCTTTATGCCTTAACGCTGAATGAAGCCGTCCATGAGTCCCTGCAAGCTCATCCTGTCATCCAAGAGAGGCTGAATAATTTTCGTTCTACTCAGCAAGATTTGAAAATTGCGGAAGCAGAGTACTATCCAACCGTTGACTTGCGCGCAGTTGCAGGGTATAACTATGCGGGAGAACTTTACGATCATGTCCGTTCTCCTGATCCTGAGTACACAAACTATGAGAGCTCTCTTACTCTGACACAAAACCTTTTTAACGGATTTGGGACACGGCACAAGGTTGATTACCAAGAGGCCAGAGTGATGGCTGCTGCGTACAACTACATCGAAAAAACTAATGATATAGCGTTTCGTACGGTTGGGGCGTATTTGAATGTATTGCGCGCAAAAGAACTCTTGGAGACGGCACGCGAAAACGTTGAGATCAATACCGATTTATTTAACAAAGTAAAAACCCTTTATGATGGCGGCCTTACGACAAAGTCGGAGATGAATAAAATCAATTCGTCTCTTTCGTTAGCAAGATCCAATCTCACGGTACAAGAAAATAACTTTCGTGATACGTTCGCGACATTGCGCCGTCTAACCGGTCATGAAGTGGATCCAAGTGTGATGAGCAGACCTGATTTAAAAGCTCATATGCCGGAGTCGTTTGAGCGTGCGGCTATGGTGGCTATTGATAACAACCCCTCGATCCTTGTCGGGCGTTACAATACCAAAGGGGCTCAGGCTTTGATGAGCGAAAACAAAAAAGGATATTATCCTAAGCTCGATTTGGAAGTAAATCAATTTTTCAATGACGCACATCAAGACAATAACGGTTTTGATCAGCCGGATGACCGTTTTCGTGCCCGTTTGGTGTTGAACTACAACCTCTATCGAGGCGGTGCTGACAGTGCAACGGAACAAAAAAATATCAGCAAAGTAAATCAAGAAGTACAAACGATGCTGGAGTCTAAACGTCAGACTTTGGAAGGTATTGAGTTTTCATGGAATGCGTATGAGATGATTGCAAAACAGTTGGTTGATTTGCATGAGTATCAAAAATATGCCGAAACAACATTGGATTTGTACAAAGATGAGTTTGATATGGGGCGTCGATCGATGCTCGATATTCTTGCCGCGCAAAATGATCTAATCGGTTCACGTCAGCAAATCATCAATGCGCAATACGATGAGCTTTATGCCCGTTACCGTATTTTGGATGCAATGGGATTGATGGTAGTCGCAGTGCTGGGCAATGCGGATGAATATGCAGCAAGAGTAAACATAGGCAATGATAAGTCGAGCATCATCGATGATACGCTTCCCGTCAAGCTCGATCAAGACAACGATACGATTTCGGATAATCTTGATTTGTGTGACAACTCTAAACCGGGTGAAAACATAATGGCGTACGGATGTACAAAGGTCGATTTAGAGGTACTCAAGAAGAACGCATCTCCGGTTCTGGTTCTTGTCCCTAAAGCGGTTGTTGTTCCTGCCGTTGCTGCGGCAGTTGTTCCTGTCACAGCCGTAGTTCCTGCCGTAGATGGTGACAGTGACGGCGATGGCGTTAAAGATTCAAAAGATATGTGTCCTGCTACTCCAAAAGGGTATGGGGTAGACGAAAATGGATGTCCAATAGGGGTGACGCTGCACATTAATTTTGCAACGGCTTCGTATGCTATTCCATCCAGTGCATCCGGTGACATTCAACGTCTCAAAAAGTTTATGCTGGACAATCCTGAATTTACCATTGAAATAGTCGGTCATACCGACAATGCAGGAAGGACACCTGGAAGAGAGGCGCGCAATAAGAATTTGTCTGAAAATCGTGCCAATGCATTGCGTCTTAAGCTGCTTCAAAACGGTATCGCTGAAAACCGTATGAGCAGTAAAGGGCTTGGCGAGACACAGCCCATTGCTTCGAATGCTAAAGAGACGGGACGTGCACAAAACCGACGTACTGAAATTATTATGCATACTAACCGTGGAGGTAAATAATGAAACCTTTTATTCTTACTCTTACCCTTTCTTCAGCATTATTTGCCGGAGTGTATGACTATGGCTATCATCCTCTAAAAGAGGTGAATGCAACAGAGCAAAAAAACCCTTTATTTTGTGGAAACTTTGAACGAATATTGCATTACGATCCAATTTTTTATGCTCCTAGTGATCCGGTAAAACTCCAAGATGAGGAAGCCATTAAAAAAATGGTTCAATCGGTTCAATCGTATGCCTCTTCAGGTGTGCCGTATAAGATAAGTGTTGTCGGGCATACCCGTCTAAACGAAGAGCATGAGCATGCAACCGCCCAAGGCAGTACGTTCTTTGGATCGATTCAAAACAGCCTTTTTGAATCTAAATCGGATCCAAAAGCCAATCGTGCAGCGTGTGAGCGAGCCGTAGATGCCGTTAAAAAACAATTGATCGACAATAAGATTCCAGAGAGTGACATTATCGTTGAGTGTCGTGATGGAGCCAATCCCCATTATCTTGAAAATGACGAGAACGCTCGTGATTTGAATTACCAAGTGTTGGTAACAGTATACACATCAAAAACCGCAAAACCTGCTGTGGTGATTGAACCGATTCAAAAAGCGGTTGTTGTTCCAAAACCGGCACCCGTAATCGTTCCGGTTGTTCCACCTGTTGCTGTTGTCGTTGTTCCTGTTGTTTCAGAGGGTGATAAAGATAAGGATGGGGTAGTAGATTCAAAAGACAAATGCCAAAATACTCCAAAAGGGTATGTCGTCGATGATAATGGATGTCCGGTTGAAGTGACATTGCATATTAACTTTGCCACATCTTCGTACGCAATCCCAGCTAGTGCTTCTAAAGAGATTGAGAAGCTTAAGGGCTTTATGAAAGAGTATCAAGGGTATACGATTGAAATCGGAGGACATACCGACAGTATCGGAGAAGCGGATAAAAATAAGCTCCTTTCAGAGAATCGGGCAAAAGCATTAGCGGGACTGTTGGTAAAAGGGGGGATTAGCACCGAGCGTATCAAAGCGCAAGGCTTCGGCGAAAGTTTGCCGATTGCTTCAAACATGGAAGCTTTAGGACGCGCTCAAAACCGTCGTGTTGAAGTCAAAATGTTTGAGAGTAAGGAATAATTGAAGGAAGTTTATGCGTTTACATCGACACGATCCGTTGCTGCGGGCGCTGGTTACTTATACTGCCCTCTATCACAAGCCTTTTAGTGCTGAGGCGTTGAGTGACGCTCTTCCGCTGGATCCCCAAGAGGGGGAAATCCTTTTTTCCCATCGTAACTCTAAATCTCTTTTTTCACGAGCAGCAGCACGTGCGGGGTTAAAATCAACGTTAATAGAGCGACCGATTCATGAAATTCTCTCTCTTCAGCTTCCTGTAATATTGGTGATGAGTCGCGAAAATGCCCTTATTCTTGAAGCATTCAATGACGATCACACCAAAGCAAAAGTAGTTTATCCCGATGAGGTTGCGACCGAAGAGTGGGTG
>JAGXFM010000043.1 GCA_024637215.1 Sulfuricurvum sp. | reverse complement strand
TTAATGGAACTCTTTTCGGAAGTTTCGGAAATGATTCGGCCAAACAAGCCGGATTTTGGTATAACCACACCGCATCGGACTGGAAACTTTCGACGGATATTTTTTACCAAAGCAACGATGCTACCTCCCCTATCAATGTTACCGATAAATACGGAAATACGGGATTGGCTCCGCTCAATAGCCGCCAAATCGGATTTGGACTCTCTTATCTTTATGGAAATTTTTCTCTCAAAGGACGTTTTAATCAATTTACGACAGGAAGTGCATTCGGTAATTTGAATGCATTGCCGAATATTGACGGAACACAAACGATTCCCGCTTGGTATATAGAGAGCGGTTATCACCATGAAATGAGTGAAAATTTAGTGCTGCAGGCTAAGGCTGGAATTATGGAGGATGGATGGGAAGATGAAGCCCGTCTACTCCCACCTGGCACCTATACCGGTATTACATTTCCAACCGGTTATTGGGCATATTTGGATTTTAGTACCCGTCTTCTCTATGCCACTCTCTCTGCAACCTATACCGGAATCAAAAATCATAAAATCATAGCCGGTCACACGCAAAAATACGAAGATATTATTGATATGTCAACCGTAACTACCAATAAAACCGGAGGGTCAGCTCTGGTTGATTATACGGTTATTGCCCCTTTCATTAACGTCGGAGCGGCTTGCAGACATACCGATGAGTTCTACCTTAGTGACACCATTGATTTAAATGAGCAACTAGCTTTGTCTCTTTATCTGGGAGGAACCAAGGCCTCTCATATAGACTTTCAGCACTATACACGAGGAGCTTTGGTCTATCAACCTCATCGTCAGCATATCGTAAAATTTATGGTAGGGAATAACTATCGGCTCCCTTCATTTAGAGAAATGTATACTCAAAACCATCCTTTACGTACCGGAAATCCAAATTTAGAGCCTGAGCATGTACTCTCATATGAAGCGCAATATCTCTATAAACCAACCATGTCTACAACATTGGGAATTAATCTCTTTTATCTGCAGAATTCGGATCAAATCACCTCAAATACTCCGAATAAAATGTATCAAAATATCGGTAAACGTACTATCCAGGGATTCGAAACAGAATTTCGTGGAAGTATCGGCGAAAACGACCTAATCGCCCTCTCCTATAGCTATATTTCGGGAGAGACCGTAAAAGAAAATGAATATACCGATTATCTCCCTTATGCCTCATCCCACATGATTAAATGGGCATTCTCTTATGCGCTTACACCGCAAATTAATGCCGGTATTGTCGGTCGGTATACCAGTGAGAAAGATCGCCGTCCTAACGATACCCGGAATTCAATGGATTCTTTTACGACGCTTGATCTGATTTTAGGATGGGCAGACAAAAAAGGGTTCTATCTCCAAGGTGCTGTCAAAAATGTTGCCGATGTCATTTATCGCTATCCTTCTACCCCATCTACCTATCCGGATGATTATCCGATAGAGGGTCGAACTTTTTGGATTCGATCAGGTTTAAAATTCTAATGCGATCTCTCTTACTTTTACTCATCGTTTATATTGTGGGAGCTGCCGATGAGTCATTTGTATTAAATGCGCATATTCGTATGATTCCTAAAATCATGGCTTTAGATACGCGCTTATCCTCTAAACCCCCTTCTTTTAAAGCTACGTTAGCTATTGTGTATGATAGCAACCAAAAAAATGCCGCGTTTTCTATTGCAGAACAAATCAACAAAGTTCACAACGGAAAAGTATCCAATCTTGCTTTTAGTGCTACTGCTTATTCCTTCGATGAGTTGGTTGAACGCCGTGATATCGCTTTTATTTATATTGTTCCAAGATGTAATAGTCAATTGGTTAAAAAAGTTGCCGCATGGGGGATCGTACATAGCGTACCTACCTTTTCTTATGACGTAACTGATCTCGAATACGGTATACTTGGGTCCATTGCGATAGAACGTTCAACTGTCGTTTATATTAATAAAAACACCCTAAAAGAGGGTAAATTCCGTTTCAATGACATATTATTTCAAATTGCGAGAATTATCGAATGAACCGTTTTAAAAATGCACGCCTTTCAACCAAACTTTTTGCTACACTGATTTTTACCACCTCAATTATTTTTATTACCATTACCATGGTAACTTTTTTAATCGTTCGGGATTTAACCATTAACGTTCAAAAAGAAAAAGCTTCTTTGCTGATCGATACCGTTAAACCCGCTGTCTCCCTCGCTTTATTTCTTGGTATCACCGATATCGGAGAAAAGGTCTCAACCGTTACACAACAAAAAGAAGTTATACGATTAGAAATTGCCGACCAAAATGGAAACGTTATCCTCGATTATCAACCCTACAGTGCATTTTCTCCCTATGATATGATCAAAGTAAGTAAAACACTGATTGAGCCATCTTCACTGAAACCTATCGGATTAATCACCCTTACCTATTCAGGAGAAGAATTTTCAAAAACAATGGATCATTTTTATACGTTATACGGCTGGGTTTTATTGAGCATATTTGCCATTCTTTGGATTATGCTGATATGGATAAATTATCTTCTCTTACCCATCAAACTGATTGCCAATAAAGTACGAAATTTTAAACCAGGTGAAAAAATAATCTTTGATATTCCGTATGCTCAAGCTGAATTTATACAAATCGTCCATGCTTTTGAAACGATGCAAGAACGCGTGTTAGAATACTCTACAGAGATCGAAACTATCAATAAAAATCTTGAAATCCAAATTACCGAACAAACACATGAGGCAATACGCCATTTATATTATGATAATCTTACCGCTTTACCGAATCGGTTAAAGCTGCAAGAAGACCTTTTAATCAAACCGATTAATACCGTTGCTCTCTTAAATATTGATGATTTTAAAGAGATTAATGACTTTTTCGGTATCGATGCCGGTGATTGGCTCTTGACTCAAATTGCCCATTGGCTTAGTGAGATGAAACTCTCACCTTATCGACTCGGGGGAGATGAGTTTGCTTTTCGATTGAGTGAAGAGCTTTCTCCTCTTGAAATCCGACACGATATCGAGATACTTCTCTCTCTTTTAAATGAAAAACTTTTTATGATTGCCGAGGAAACAGTTCATATCCGAGCTACCGTAGGTATTGCCATTAAAAGCGATAAGCCGCTTATTCATGCCGATGTAGCCCTTAATAAAGCACGCAGTATTAAGCAACCCTACTCTGTCTATGATCAATCCGAAGGGATTGAACAACGCTATCAAGCCAATATAGCGATGTCTGCCCAAATACGGCAAGCACTCATTGAACACCGTATTGTTTGTCAATATCAGCCTATCATTTCTTGCAATAGCGGTAAAATAGAAAAATTTGAAACATTGGTTCGGATAAAAAATGAAGACGGTACACTCGTCGCCCCTAATGATTTTTTACCGATTTCCCAAAAAACAAAACTCTACCACCACATTACGCAAGAGGTCGTCTATCAAGCATGTCATCTTTTTGCCACACGGCATGAGCATTTTTCAATCAATCTTTCCGGAAGTGATATGTCCGATAGCCGAACCGTCTCTACCATCGAGAATATCCTCCGTCAAACCGGAACCGCCAATCGGGTTATTTTTGAAATATTAGAATCCGAGGGGATCGAAAATTTTGATGAAGTGGCTTCCTTTATCGCACGTATGAAGGCATTAGGGGCGAAAATAGCGATTGATGATTTCGGAACCGGCTATTCTAACTTTGAAAATATTCTCAAACTTAATGTTGATATTCTAAAAATAGACGGCTCTTTAATCCGATCTATCGATGAAAATCCACGCCATAGGATCGTCGTTGAAGCAATCGTTGATTTTGCCCAACGTATTGGCATTGATACGGTGGCTGAGTTCGTTTCATCGGAAGAAATACTTCGAAATGTCACCGACATGGGTGTTACCTACGCACAGGGATTTTACACAGGAAAGCCTCTGTTTTTAAATCCGCAACTCATGTAAAATTTAAAGCCAGCCATGTTATAATTCCGAAATTTTTTATAAGGGTCACCTCATGTTAACCGATCGCGTCAATATACTCTCCGAATCGATTACCATTGCTATCTCTACGTTAGCGCAAGAACTAAAAGCTCAAGGGAAAGACATCCTTAGCTTCTCCGCAGGTGAGCCTGACTTTGATACGCCTCAAGTCATCAAAGACGCCGCTATCAAGGCGATCAATGATGGTTTCACTAAATATACCGCCGTTGACGGTATTCCTGAATTAAAAGCGGCCATTGCCCTTAAACTCAAACGTGATAATCATCTCGAATACAAACCGAATCAAATCATTGTCAATAACGGTGCGAAACACTCCCTTTACAACCTTTTCGCCTGTACTATTCAAAACGGTGATGAAGTGATTATTCCGGCACCCTACTGGGTCACCTACCCCGAATTAGTTATGTACTGCGGCGGAAGTGTCGTCGAGATTGAAACTAACGATGCAAGCGGATTTAAAATTACCCCAGAACAGCTCAAAAAAGCGATTACACCTAAAACAAAAATGCTCATTCTCACTTCCCCTTCCAACCCGACAGGGGCTGTCTACTCATGTGAAGAGCTTACCGCACTTGGAAAAGTATTAGAGGGGACAAATATCCTCGTAGCAAGTGATGAGATGTATGAAAAACTAATCTATGACGGTGAGTTTACCTCTGCAGCGGCTATTAGCGACGATATGTTTGAGCGTACTATCACTATCAACGGACTTTCAAAATCGGTAGCCATGACCGGATGGCGTTTTGGATATATGGCGGCCGCGAAAACTGAAATCATCCAAGCAACTAAAAAACTCCAAAGTCAAAGCACCTCAAACATTAACACCATTACTCAAAAAGCGGCTATTGTCGGTCTAAACGGTGCAGCAGACGCTGATATTGAAGCGATGCGGATTCAGTTCAAAGCGCGTCGGGATGAAGCGGTAAAACTCTTTAATGAAGTAGATGGGCTTTCCGTTCTTTCACCTTCGGGTGCATTCTACCTCTTTGTCAATATCAAAGAAATAAGCAATGATTCCATGCAGTTTTGCAAAGAGTTGCTAGAAGAGCAAGGTATTGCCGTTGTACCGGGTGTAGGATTCGGTTCTGAGGGATATTTTAGATTTAGTTTTGCAACGGATATCGAGAGCATTCGTGAAGGTATTAAACGGATTACCCTTTTCGTAGCGTCAAAAAAATAATCATTCTCTATGTTTCCCCGCTGTGCGGGGGAAAAATAAACTACTTACTTAATACTTTTTAACGCTTCAATGACAGCGTCAATATTTCCCATCGGCAAATGGACTTTCCATTCAGGATTTTTAGCATCACCGGCTAATGAAATACCGATACTAGCAACACTGTCACTTCCCGTTCCATAGGGCTCATCTACCTTACTGATAGAAATAATCCCTTTTTTTGTCCCATCCAAAGGGATCTCTTTAATAATGGTTACCGCAGAACTCATAATTTCTCCTACTTAACAGTATAGTAAAGAGTTTAGCCGATTTTGGCTAAAGCAATCTTAAAAAAAGAGGAATTAATTTGAACCTTCATTATTTGTATTATTTCCGTAAATAAAAGCATACATTTTTCGATAATAACGTTCATTTCGCGTTCGATCCGTTGCACTGAAATGGTGATAACGCCCTAACGTTTCCCATGAATAACCAAAACTTTTTACCAAACGGGTCAAAATAGCATTGGCTTTTTCACGCGCATCGTTTTCTTCAAAATATTCGTGAAGCATAGGGTTCGGGTGATATTTATAATTGATTTGGTAAGGTCCAAGGTCGAGGTTGGTAATTCCCCCCGCGATTAGTGCCTGAGCTTGAGCGGTACACTGTTCGGTTGAGCCGCATTTGATCAAATGTCCGTTAACCGAAAAACCGGCGACGAGTGCTCTTTGAGCATCTTCAATCGCATTAATTCTGATAACGTGCGGAATACATTGCCCCTCTTCTTTAAGACACTCGCAATGTTTAATGGCGTCAAGGACAATATCCGGCATTCGAATATCATTCGTAAGTTCTCCATCTGCATGCAAAAGCGATGCAGCCATAATAAAACTGACGAAAATTATCCTCATCCATCTCCCCTTTAACTTAATGTTCTACTATTTTAGCCAATTTAGCCTGCATTTTCAGCCATAATTTATGTTCCATGAGGGGAAAGCCGCTGTATACCCCTTTATTTGTGATACTTTTGGTAACACCTGAACGTGCGGCTAAGGTTGTAAAGGGGGCAATGCTAAGATGGCCTGCCGTAGCACTTTGTCCTCCCATAACAACATTACGTCCGAGTGTTGTGGAGCCTGCAAGACCTGATTGTGAAACCAAAATTGAATGTTCACCGACCACACAGTTATGTCCTATTTGGACTAAATTATCAATTTTAGAACCTTGTTTGATAATCGTTGAACCGAATACTGCACAATCGACGGTTGTATTCGCTCCAATCTCGACATCATCTTCGATGACGACGTTACCGTTTTGATAAAGCTTGATATGCTCGCCCATTTTCGTATGAGCGTATCCAAAACCGTCACTTCCGATTACGGTTCCGGCATGGATCATTACACGATCACCGATTATGCAATCACGATAAATCGTAACGTTGGGATAGAGGATAACGTTATCACCGATCACTGTCTCCGCACCGATGTATACACCGCTCATAATCGTACAATGCGCACCGACACGCGCACCGTTCTCGATATGGGCACTCGGATAGACAACACTCTCCTCTCCAATTATAGGAGGGATTTCGCTGCTGCGTATCGGTTTCGCAAAATATTTTGAAAGAAGCGCAATGCTCATGTACGGTTCATCCGACTCCAAAGCCACGACACCCTCCGGCAAAAGGTGCGATTTAGAAAGAGGAAGTATTACCGCTGAAGCCCGTGTTTCCGAGAGCTCTTTTTCGTATTTTGAATCGGAGAGAAATGATATTTGCCCCTCCACTGCTTCACGAAGCGTATTCAAACCGCTAATTTCGATCGAGCCCTCGATCTCTTTGCATCCGAGGAACGCCGCGATTTCATAAAGTTTCATTCTACTTATCTCTCTAACGCGACAGAACCGCTTCGGACGATCTCTTTTGGATGAAAACGTTTAATCGCTTCAAGAAAATGATTCACCCTCATCGGCTCATCCGCAACCATAACAATCATCGTATCGCTTCCAACATTGACAATACGCCCATTGTACGCATGAGTAAGGGCTTCAATATCACCCATGGATTCCGACATCGGAATTTTGACCATTGCCATCTCTTTTTCGACGAGATCAGCATGCTCATACACTCTGAGTACCGGAATCAGCTTGTGAAGCTGTTTCGTAATTTGCTCAATGACACGGACTGACCCTGACGTTACAATCGTAATCCGAGAATATTTTGATTCAGGGATGGGGGCCACCGTAAGGGATTCAATATTGTATCCGCGACCTGAAAATAACCCTGCGATGCGTGAGAGTACACTTGCTTCATTCATAACAATTACGGAAATAACGCGGCGTTCTGTTTGTTCCATCATTATTTCTCCTTGTACTCTAACATCATATTAAACAATGATCCGCCCGCCGGAACCATCGGTAAAACGTTTTCGAATCGGTTAACTGCAACGTCGATAATCGCTACGACATTTTTCTCAACCGCATCTTTGAGTGCGGCATCGAATTCTTCTTTGGTCGTGACACGATACCCCACTCCGCCGAAAGCATCGGCAAGTTTTACGAAATCGGGCTGAATTGAGAGGTCGGTAGATGAGTGTCGCTTGTCATAAAAAAGCGTTTGCCACTGACGTACCATCCCTAAAAAGTTGTTGTTCAAGATAACGTTGATAACGGGGAGTTTATACTCGACTGCCGTCATCAACTCCTGAATGTTCATAAGTATCGAGCCATCACCCGTGATGTTGACACTAACTCGCTCCATATCGGCACGTTTCACCCCAAGTGCCGCCGGAAAACCGAAGCCCATTGTCCCAAGACCTCCGGAGCTGACCCATTGGCGCGGACGGGTGAAAGGGTAGAACTGTGCCGTCCACATTTGATGCTGTCCCACATCGGTTGAGATATTGGCACCATCACCCAAAAGCTGTCCGATACGCTCAACAACCCATTGCGGTTTAAGTCGATCCCCCTCTTCGGTGTACGAGAGAGGGTGGAGTTTATTGAAATTGGCAATCGTGTTGTGCCATGCCTCATAACGCTTAGGATCAACCTGCTCTTTCGCTAAGGGAATCATCTGCTCAAGAACATTTTTCACATCTCCGACAATCGGGAAATGGGCATTAACCAATTTAGAGATACTGGCAGGATCGATATCAACGTGGATAATTTGGGCATTTTTAGCAAATTCAGAGAGCTTTCCCGTAACACGGTCATCAAAACGTGCCCCTAACCCGATAACCAAATCGGTCTCGCTCATCGCCATATTCGCAGCGTATGAACCGTGCATACCGAGCATAGAGATCAACAACGGATCATCAAAGCGCAATGTTCCGCGCGCCATAAAGGTCTCAACCGCAGGGATTTGAGTCATTTTGGAAAACTCACGCACCAACTCTGCCGCATTGGCATTGATAATACCGCCACCGAGATACAAAAGGGGACGTTTTGCGTGAGCAATCGCATCAATCGCTTTTTTGATCTGACGGGTATTCCCTTTCGTCGTCGGTTTGTAGGTTTCGATTTCAACCTCTTTGGAATAGTCGAATTTAGCGATTTGCGCCGTTACGTCTTTAGGAATATCGACGTGTACGGGACCCGGTCGACCGGTACGTGCGATGTAAAATGCCTCTTTTAAAATACGAGGAAGATCGGCCGCATCGGTAACGAGATAGTTATGTTTTGTACACGGGCGGCTAATACCGACTGCATCGATCTCTTGGAATGCATCGGTACCGATGAGCGACATCGGAACTTGCCCACTAATAAGAACGAGAGGGATAGAATCCATATAGGCATCTGCCAAGCCGGTTACACCGTTGGTGAACCCCGGGCCTGAAGTGATCATCGCCACCCCTACTTTACCCGTCGCTTTTGCATACCCCTCCGCTGCGTGAACTGCTGCTTGTTCATGACGTGTCAAAATATGTTGAAATGATCGTTGTTTGTAAATCTCATCATAGACGTTCATGATCGCCCCGCCGGGATAGCCGAATACGACTTCGACTTCCTCGGCGATGAGTGCTTCGATAACCATCTGTGCACCGCTGATTTGCATGTCGTCTCCTTGTATTGCATTAAAAGTTTGTGAATATAACTAAAAAAAATTAGGGAATTATAAAAGAAAATAGCTATAAATTACGTTAAATAGAGGAGATGCCCTCTCCTCTTAGGATATTTCTTCAATTTCAGGTATATAAATATCCTCGTTCTCTAACAGCGCTTCTTCTTTTTTAGCCAATGTCGTTTCATCGATAATATGTGGAAATACCTTCCGAATCGAGTCGCGAAGCTTCATAATATTAATCGGTTTCAGAAGATAACCACTCGCACCGGAACGGATAGCCGTAATAACCATATCTTCTTGCCCGTGGGATGTGACCATAATGATTTTGGCATCTTTATCAATCTTTTTTAGTTCTTTTACAGCGGCTATCCCATCCATTTCAGGCATCGTAATATCCATCGTCACCAAATCCGGTTTCAGTCTCCGATATAGCTCAATCGCCTCATTTCCGTCTTTAGCTTCTCCAACGACTCTATGCCCTAATGATTCTATTATTTTTGTAATATTTCGTCTCATGATCAACGAATCATCGACAACAAGGATATTAAGCATGCCACTCTCCTTCAGCTGTACCTATAACGTTCAGTTCCACATTTCCATAGGGGGTTGAGAGCAATGCGGTGATAATACCGGCTCCGTTTGTTTTTAAAATTGATTTTGCATTTTCAATAGTCACAGGAGGGGTAATTGTCACACCTTTTCCCCGATTTGGAAAATCAACAACGGCGTGTCCGATGATCATGTTAGCAATCTCCGCTGCCGCACTTTCTCGTAATTCATCAAATTCATCACTCTTTATTTCCCCATAGGCTAACGCTTTGGTCAGATTATCAAGCAATAGATCATCATACGTTGCATAAAACAAAAGATTGATCGTTCCTCCGACACCGATCGTCGTTGTATATTTTTTGAGTTCGATCTTATGAACGGATCGATATTCACCGTCAAACGATGTTTTTATACGCAACTCATCGTTCAATAAAAGCTCTACCCGATGCACAATTGCTTTTAATACTTCTTTCAATACATCAATATTTTCCATTATACCTCTTTCAATACCGATTGCTTTGGGATAAAAAATATAAATCGGCTCCCCTCTCCCGGCTCAGAGACGACACGGCACGTTCCTCCGAGTTTTAAGACTTCAGAGCGTACCGACGCCAATCCTACACCTCGGCCTGAGAGATCATTCACCTCCTCTTTGGTGGAGAGATAATCTTCAAACAGCAATCCGATTACCGCCTCATCATCTTCTAGCTCTGAGGGGGTGCGAAAACCACCTGAAAGGGCTTTTTGTTTTAGTTTTTCTCTATCAATTCCGCGACCGTCATCCGCAATCTCAATAATGATTGTCTCTTCAGTATGGGTAATAGAGAGGAGGATTTTCCCCTGTTCCGCTTTCCCTTTTTCCACCCGCTCCTCGGCACTTTCTATACCGTGATCTACACTGTTACGAATCACATGAATCAATGATTTGGCAAAGCCTCTAAACGTATCACCGATCATGAGACTTGTCTCGTCATGTATCTCCATCGGATACAATGATTTCTCCAAGCGTGCCCCGATCTGTTCCACATATTTAGGGAGTGAGCTAAAAAAATCACTGACTAATTTATATTTTAGCATTTGAAGCACCTCTAACAGTTCAATCAATTCATGACACTCCTCCGGCTGTGCTTCAATCATTTCAGTTATTTTGTTTTGTAGCCGCTCAAAGGTGAGATCATCGATAACGATCGTCGATTTTTTCTCCATAAAATCATCACCGAGCGTATTACGTAACACTTCAATATCTTTTTCTAACCACGATTCAAAATCAATTTTATTCATCATCGATTGAATCGTATCATTGGAGACCGATCCCTCTTGTAACCATAAGGAGAGTCGGGATTCGACTTTATGAAGCCCTTTAGGAGTAATAATGAAATCTTTTTGGGCAAACAGTCCTTTAAAAGTATGAATTGCACGATAAATTTCAGTAAGATTTTCCAGAGGTGTTTGGTTAAAATCAACCAACTCGCCCCGATTCTCTAAAAAATGTCGATAATCTTCTAAAAGTTCAAAAAAATCATCACTGCCGCTGATAACAGAAACAATCATTTTGAGAGTATTGCGTTCTCTTTCAATATTTTTTTCCAAATTTTTCTTATCGGTAACATCCGTAAGGATCATCATAAACCGCTGAGTCTCTATCTGTTTATAAACGACATCGATTGCTTTATGCTGAATAATGAATTCATGCTGAAGTAAGGAGATAATGGCATCAATTTTTATTTCATCCTCTTCTTCGAAAATCGCTCGAAGTGTCTCTTCAAAAAATTCCTGTTTCTGAATATCTTCCGGATATAAAAGAGCAGCGATATTTTCCCCTGCTATCCTCCCTCCAAAAATTTCAACACATTTTTGAGAATACTCATTTTCCACCGTTAGAGAGGTGGAAAACGTCAAAAATCCCTGATTGGCATTATCGAGTAAACGTGAGATTGCCTTCGAGCGCTCTTGCAAATCTGCCGTTCGCTCATTTACTTGCCGAGTCAGTTCTTTTTGAATGGTTTTATTATGCATTCGATACGCAATGAAAAAGGGTATTAAAATGAGTATATAAAAAAAAGCTTCCCATAGAGAACGTGTTAAAAGGGCATTTAATTGTGCATCTATGTTACTGATCTCAATATCTGCCGCCGTGATGTAAACTCGCCCGCTCGGTGAGATATGGGGCAAAAATACCGATCTAAAATGTCCCCACTGATCTTTTGTTTCATCAAACTGCATTTGTCCGGATTGAAATGCTTTATATAATATCGGAGAAGCATCCTCATATTCATCAAAATAGTAGCTGATATCCTCACCGGTTTTGAGTTCTTCGGGAGTTGCACTGCTGGATGTAAAATAGATCTTTTCATCGTCTAGAACAAACGAATAGACATATTTAACATTCACACTTTGCGAGAATCGCGATAAGGCAAGACGATTTTTAAGATCTTCAGCAGAAGTGATCGATCCCGCTTTCGTAGCTGCGGTGTGTAAAGAGGAAGGGAGAAGCTGATCGGTTACGTTCGCACATTGAATGAGCCGTTGATCAATATGGGTTATAAGCTCTGAACGCTGCTGCGTATATTGATATCCGAGGTAAGTGATTAATGCCATCAGATAAAAAGCCACAGCACTGTAATAGTATTTTTTCATCCTTGACAATACCTTCGTTCGAACAAAATTGTTTTATTTTACTTGATATTGTCTTTTATGAAACTTCAATAGCTCCCTTCTCCGACGGTAATAACGAAATTTTCATCGACTTCCACAACTCCAAATGAATGCTGTCCGCAAAAACTCTCATTCAATTCTTGCGCCCATGCACGAGCAATGCGCATTGCATTTTCTTTATCATCGAACGTTTTTATTTGAGGCATACCTTTACGAATGGCACATTTGCACAATTTTTCAACGACTACATGATATTCCATTATTTATCCTTTACAGCCGCATCCGCCGACCATTCCTATAACAAAATTATCCCCTACTTCTACCAGCTGAAATTCATGTTTACCGCAAAAATGTCCTTGCATGTAGGCCAATTGTGTTTGAGCCGCTTCTTGCGCAACATCTTTGGCATTATAGGTAGTGATTTGAGACATTTCCTCTTTTTTTGCACAACTGCAGAGTTTTTCAATAACGACATGATGTTCCATAATAAATCCTTTACATTCAAGTATAGACTCCTATCTGCATACACCATTCCAGCTGTGCTATAATATTCTCTATTACAAGTAGAACAAGGCAAAAAAAGAATGGATAAGAAGATTCAAGCTTCGAAAAGCTTTATAAGTGCTTTCCAAATCTCTGTTTCCTATCTCCTATTCGGAATGCTTTGGATCTATTTTTCCGATAGGTGCATCGGATTTTTGACAAACGATTCTCACCAGATTCTCATCTGGCAAACCTATAAAGGATTCTTTTTTATCGGGGTGACCGCCCTTTTGCTCTATCTTCTCAGTCATAAGATCCTACGAGATCGACACGCCGAGTATGAACGGCATCTTTCAGAGCAAAAAAAAGCTCAATTACAACTTTCACAACAAGATGCTCTTCTAAAAACTATTATCAACAGTTCACCTGATGCCATATTTGTTAAAGATTTAGAGGGTAAATACCTTCTGTTTAACACTGGAGCTGGTGATATTATCGGTCTTTCTCCTGAAAAAGTTATCGGTAAAAATGATAACTTGATTTTTTCTCCGGAAGCAGCCAATCGGGTAAAAGAACTGGACCGCTTTATTATTTCCGAAAGAAAAATCATCAATCAAGAAGAATATATAACAACCACCAATGGGATAGAAAAAATATTCTGGTCCACGAAGGGACCCTTATTTACCGATGAGGGAAAAATATACGGACTATTCGGTATTTCTCGAGAGATTACAGAAAGCAAAGCCATTCAACTTCATTTGGAACAGCAATACGCTTTATTAAATTCTCTCATCAATAGCTCTCCCGATGCTATCGTCATCAAAGGTCTCGATCGCCGTTATATTGTTTTCAACAAAGGTGCCTCAGAATTTTCCGGTGTTGATGTAAGTGATGCAATCGGAAAAACGGCTGATGAGATTTTCCCACCTCAAACGGCTCATATTATCAACACTATCGATAATGCTTTGATCGATAGCAACGCGTTTATAGAACATGAAGAAAGTATGTTAATGCCAAATGGAGAAACCTATATTTATTGGGTTACAAAAGGACTTCTTAAGACGGCGGGAGGCGATATTTTTGGCATATATGGGATTTACCGAAATATTACTTCCATGAAAAATAATGAACAAATCATTATTGACGAGAAAGAACGATTTGATCATTTAGCCCATATCGATGTCCTGACCGGACTTCCAAATCGCTTAAGTCTTAATGAATTTTTAACATCAAAAAGTTTGAAAAGCGCTCCATTCACCCTCTTTTTTATCGACTTGGACGGGTTTAAAGAGATTAATGACTCTTATGGACACCGATTTGGGGATGAACTTCTGATCCGTGTCACCAAAATTTTAAAAGAAGTATTTCCCTCTGAATCGTATATTGTTCGCACCGGGGGAGATGAATTTGCGATTATCCTTGAGAGTACACAAGAAAACAGCACTATTGATTCTTTTATGACACAGTTGCATGATTTCTTTAATGCACCCATTCTTATCAATACGATTGATGTTTACATTACGGCTAGTATCGGTATTGCGATCTATCCGAAAGATGCAGACAATACCGAAGAACTTCTCCAAAAAGCTGATGCGGCAATGTACCGCGCCAAAAATATGGGACGCAACACTTACAGCTACTACAATTTAGGTTTGACGCAAGAGGTACTGGAACGGACGACACTCGCCTCAAATCTCAAAAAAGCGATAGCCAATCACGAACTTTTACTCCATTATCAACCTCAAATCGATCCAAATTCAGGGAAAATGACGGGGGTTGAAGCACTTTTACGCTGGCCTACACCTGAGGGAATGATCCCTCCTTCAGTGTTTATACCTCTTGCAGAAGAGCGCGGATTGATCGTTGAATTGGGATCGTTTGTGTTGGAAGAAGGTTTTATAATGGCAAAAAAATGGTCTCAAGAGGGGAGACTAAACGGACGTATTGCTATCAATGTGTCGGCAAAACAACTTCTCCACCCACATTTTTTAGTCCATCTGGAAGAACTATTGCAGAAAACAAAGTGTGATCCTGCTTGGATCGAGATTGAAATTACCGAAAGTTCAATTCTCGAATATCCTGAGAAAGTGATTGCACTCCTTGGAATGATCAAAGAGAAAGGATTTAAAATCTCAATCGATGATTTTGGAACCGGATATTCATCTTTATCGTATCTAAAAAATTTACCGGTAGATAAGTTGAAAATTGATATTTCCTTTGTACGTGATATTACCGATCACCCTAAAAACCAAACCATAGTTAAAACAATCATAGCACTGGCAAAAGGGTTGGGGATGACGACCATAGCCGAAGGAGTTGAAACCTCTGAAGAGCTTCAATTTTTACGTCAACATCATATAGACTCGATCCAAGGATATTACTATCATAAGCCTATGAGTACCGAAGATATTGAGCTATTGTTTACAGCAGGTATTTAAGCTGCATTTCTATATCGGATTGAATACTGCTATAATATAAAAATAAAAAATAATTATAGGTTTGGTCCAAAATGGGTGATTTATTTCAAGAACATGTGAGTATCACCAATGAGGTCAAAACTAAGATAGAAAAATTAAAAGTCGTTTTTCCGGCAGATTACAGTCGCTTTTATACCGAAGCGGCGCAAGTCCATAATATTGAACTCAAACCCACCGAAGTACTCAGTTCCGAAATGCTTGATGAAAAAATGGTACGTCATCTGATCACCCTTTCCAAATGTACTGAC
>JAGXFM010000005.1 GCA_024637215.1 Sulfuricurvum sp. | reverse complement strand
GACATCACCTATGCGGGACACCTCAAAAATGGAGCTATTGAGTATTTTGAGATTGACCCGCAGATGTTGGGGATCAAAAAAGCGCCGTTTGAAGCGATCCTCGGGGGGGAAGCAGAAGAAAACGGCAAAATTCTAACCGATATTTTAAACAACCGCGCTACCGATGCGCAACGGGATATGGTGCTGATTAACGCCGCATACGCTCTCGTGGCTGAGGGGATGGCACGTGATCCTCAAGAGGCTCTTGAGATCGCCCGCGACACTTTACGTAGCGGTAAAGCAGCCGAAAAACTCAAACAAATCGTGTCGGTATCGTCTAAACTATGATGAAGTTATCGCAATCCGAATTGGCGACATTGTGTGAACGTCTTACTCAAGAGCTTCCTCAGGGGGGAGTTGTGATCTTGCAGGGGGATTTGGCGAGCGGTAAAACGACTTTTACCCAAGCCTTTGCCCGCTATCTTGGATTGGAAGATGCGGTGACTTCACCTACTTTTTCACTTCAACAGGTGTACGGAGGTCGATTGTTTCATTATGATCTTTATAATTACGGTTTCGAGAAGTTTGTATCGTTAGGGATGATGGAAGAACTCGAGCGTGAGGGGTATCATTTGATCGAGTGGGGAGATGAGACGTTGATCGGATGGCTCAAACGTGCCGGTATCGATACCGTTGTTTTAAAAATTACCAAATGCGACGAACAATCGCGATGTTATGAGGTGCAGTGTGCATGAATTGAAAATTGAAAACTTAGTCAAAACGATCAAAAACCACGAAATCGTTCGGGGTATCAGTATGGAACTTCGTACAGGAGAGGTTGTCGGACTCCTCGGGCCTAACGGTGCAGGTAAAACAACAACATTTTACATGGTCTGCGGTCTCATCGAAGCAACCGGTGGAAAAGTGTACATCGACGGTGAAGATGTCTCCCATTTACCACTGCACAAACGCTCACGTATGGGGATCGGCTATTTACCGCAGGAAGCTTCGATTTTTAAAGATCTGAGTGTTGAAGAAAATCTTATTATTGCTGCACAGGCCGGAGATCTTGATGCGGAAACGGCAGAAAAACGGATTGAAGAGTTGTTGGAAATGTTTAACATCGAGCCGATCCGCAATCGTCGCGGGATCAATCTCAGCGGCGGGGAACGCCGTCGTGCCGAGATTGCACGTGCGTTAGTGAACAAGCCCCGATTTCTGCTGTTGGATGAGCCGTTTGCGGGAGTCGATCCGATTGCCGTTATGGATATCCAAAGCGTTATTTCGCAGTTAGTAGAGTACGGCATCGGTGTTTTAATCACCGACCATAATGTTCGTGAAACGTTAGCGGTCTGTGATCGAGCTTATGTTATCAAAAGCGGTCAACTTCTGGCTTCGGGAACGAGTGATGAGATAGCTCATAATGCCGATGTGCGTCAACACTATCTCGGTGAATCGTTTAAGTTCTAATATTACATGCTACGAGTAAAAACAAACGTTGAGCTAAAAAATAAGCTTTCCAACACTCTGCGCAACTGGCTGCCGATTCTCCAATCGAGCCTGAGTGATTTGGGTGAAGCGATGGCTCCGTTTGTTGAGAGTAATCCTCTGATTGATATTAAATCGGGGTATGAAGAGTCGTTTGAATCGAGAATACCGAAAAAAATTCAATACGGCTATGTTCAAAACTCTCACAGTGAGGCGATTGAAGCCCTTACCATTCAATACAAAAGTTTGTATGAAATCCTCGAAGAGCAGATTGACGGCTCCTTGTTTCCTACCCCGATATCCCAACTTATTGCTAAACATATTATCGAGAACCTCGATGAGGGGGGATATTATGAGGGCGATGATACGACTTTTTGTAGTGCACAAGGGATTGATTTAGGACAATTTGAAAAAATTCGTCTCCGTTTTATCCATGTTGAACCGGTCGGTATCGGCGCACGAAATGTTAGCGAATCGTTTTTATTTCAGCTTGAATCTGCGACAATCGGTGACGCCGCGTATACCCTTGCACGTGAAATGATCACCCATATGGATGAACTGGGGCGCTACCGAAAAGATGCCGCTTTCGAAGAATCGATGCGGGTAATCGGAAGTTTTAAAAACCCTCCCGCGATCGATTATTTGGAAGACTCTCAGCAGGTGATTCCCGATCTGATGATTCATAATGATCAGGAAGAGGGGATCGAAGTGAGACTCAATGATCAATATTATCCAAGCGTAACGATTGATGCCGCATACGGGGTTGATCATCCGTTTGTTCGTGAAAAACTTAAAGAGGCAAAAAGTCTTGTCGATGCTTTGGAAATGCGCAAAGCAACCCTCTACAAAGTGGGGTTGATGATCGTCGAATATCAATATGACTTCTTCACTGGGGGTGCGATCAAGCCGCTTACTCTGAAGACACTCGCCGATGAATTCGGCCATAATCCCTCCACCATTTCGCGTGCCATTGCGAACAAATACATTGCCTGTGATCGAGGTGTTTATCCGATGAAAGATTTTTTCACGACGGCCATCGATGAAGATGTTTCCAACGCCGCGATCAAAGATTATGTGGCGGAATTGGTTAAAAATGAATCTCATAAAAAACCGCTCAGTGATATGAAACTTCTTGAAATGATTCAAGAGAAATTTAAAATTACGATGGTCCGTAGAACCATTGCAAAATACCGTAAACAGCTCAATATCGCAGGATCCAGTGAACGCAAACAGCTCTATCTTTTAGGACGCACTTGAGGGATATCCGAGCCTATCTCGATGCCGAGGTAGAAGCACGTAATTGCAGGGATGAGTTATGTGAGGAGAGACCTGATCCTTTGATGGTTGCAAGGTGCACAAGAGATCAGCACCATGCCCTGACGTGTGCATTGTTTGCCTACGGTAACGTAAAGGCCATCGTCGCCTTTTTATCCTCATTGGATTATGATTTGATCGATGCGGATGAAGCGCATCTGCGTTGTCAGTTAGAGGGGAAATATTACCGCTTTCAATCGACTGAAGATATTGTTCAATGGTTTATAACTCTAAAGGGGCTTAAGTCGTTGGGGGGAGCGGAACAGGTTTTTTTGGAAGGATACGTTCGAGACGGGTTGTTAGAGGGGGTGAATTCACTGATTTCAACCTTATATGCGTGCAATCCCTATCGTTCAAAGGGGTATGAGTTTCTGATCACAAAACCGATCACTTCGATTGCCAAAGCCTCCGCTATGAAACGGTGGATGATGTACCTGCGGTGGATGGTGCGTGATAACGAACTCGATATGGGATTATGGAGCGGGGTACGTCAAAGCGATTTGATCATGCCGCTGGATACTCATACTTTTAGTGTTTCACGGCGTTTAGGACTTTTAAACCGTAAGCAGTGCGATATGAGAGCAGCAATAGAGTTGACTGAAACGCTCAGGGGATTTGATCCTCACGATCCGCTGAAATATGATTTTGCCCTCTATCGAATCGGGCAAGAGAAAATCCTTTAGAGAAAGGGAGATGATAGATTGTGGTACAATCTCATCCATCAATTTAGAACCATAAGAAGTTTACCCTTTAATGAAAAAAATTTTAATCGTCACTGACGGAGCTATCGGACAACACTTTATAGAACGTGTCATCGGTACTTATACGAGTGAAAACCTTTATTATATTATCCAAACGACCGAGAAAAACTTCGAAGGGTATAACCCCGCTCGCTATAAATTCTTTCAATTTGATCCTACCAGTTTTTATAAAATAACCAACCTGTTAAAAATGGATTTTTGGCAAGTGGTTTTGGTCATGGAAAATCAGATTGATTTAGAAAATACCATTAAAAATATCCGTTTGTACAAACCCTCCATTCGGATTATCGCACTTGATTTATGGAATACGGTGAGTCCGTGCGATGATATCGAATGGGTCAATATGCAAGAACTTATTGCCGCCAATATGATCGATTATCTCCCTAATATTCCCGTTTTAGCCAAAAATATAGGGTTGGGATCGGGTGAGATTATGGAGGTTTTGGTACCGTTTGGAAGCTCATTCGTTTATCGCCATATCGGTTCTATTGAACAGAAAAACTGGAAAATCGCCGCTATTTACCGAAACCGTCAGCTTATTCTCCCTGCCGACAATAAAATGATTCAGCCGAATGATACGTTAGTATTGGTGGGTGATCCCGCCGTATTACGCTCAATTTATCGAGCTATTAAACGGGAACTCGGACAATTCCCCGCCCCTTTTGGCTCTAAAATTTACCTCTATATTGATATGCGCAACGAAAAACCTTCTGTTATTATGGCCTTGGTCAGACGAAGTGTTTATATTCAGAAAAAGCTCCGCCAGCCGCTCATTATCAAAGTGATTAATCCGGGCGATATTGATGTATTAAGGATGATAAAAGCCTCTGCACAAGGTGATGTAATGATCGATATCGATTATGCCGCCGTGCCGGATGAGGGGCTTATACTTAATGATATCAAAAAATATCATATCGGTCTTTTTCTCGTTTCCCATACGGCATTTGCGATTTCGTCGATCCGAAAAAAACTTTATGTCGGCAATGTACCGGTATTAAAGCTCGCAGAACGATCTTTTTCTTCGTTACGGGAAAGTGTCGTCATTTTAAGTGAAGAGGGGCATATCGAAAATATTTCAACGACGATATTTGACGTCTCTTCCCAATTCGGGTTCAATTTGGAACTGATTAATTACACGAATGAAGAGGGGTCGCATAAGAATGAGGTGATTGATCATTTTAACAATCTCTCCGCTATTTTTTCAAAGTCTATTAATGTCTCAGTTCAAGATACCAATCCGATACGTGAGTTACGCGAAAGGGAAAATTTTCTTCATGTCCTGCCGTTTACATCCAAGATGTTTACAAATCCGTTTACCGCCTATTTTTCAACCGATCCTGAGGTACTCTACCGTAAGCTCGGACACTATCACCAGCTTTTCATCCCTACACAAATTTAACCCTTGACAAGAGGGTTTTAAGTCATCTTTTAGTAATATATATCTCATTCCGTAACAACTTAATTCATCAGGTTTTTCTATGACGATATCTATCAACCTTAAACGTGTAATTGACGACTCTTATCCTATCCACATCGGACCGTTGCCCGAGATAAATTTTGAGGGAAAAGTCGTAGTTTTAACCAATCCGAAAGTGGCAGGTTTGCACTTGCAAACACTTCTGAATCGATTGCATGCTAAAGAAGTTTATATTGTGACGATCCCTGACGGTGAGCAGTACAAAACATTAGAGACGATTGAATCGATTTTAGATCGTATGTTTGATCATCGACTGAACCGAAAATCGCTTCTGGTCGCATTCGGCGGCGGCGTGATCGGTGACATGGGTGGATTTACTGCCAGCCTTTACAACCGAGGTATCGATTTCATCCAAATCCCCACAACCCTCCTTTCGCAAGTCGATGCGAGTGTCGGAGGAAAAACGGGGGTGAATAATCGATACGGCAAAAATCTGATCGGTGCTTTTCATCAACCGCGCGCGGTTTACATCGATCCGAGTTTTCTCAAAACCCTCCCCTCACGTGAGTTTGGAGCAGGGGTCGCGGAGATTGTCAAAATGGCGGTGACCTTTAACGCACCGTTTTTTGAGTGGCTGGAGCAGCATGATTTGCATGAGGGAGATAACCTGCTCTACGCAATCGCTAAAGCGGTTGAGACCAAAGCGGGTGTGGTCGAAGAGGATGAAAAAGAGCAGGGGCTTCGTGCGGCATTGAATTATGGCCATACATTCGGTCATGTCATTGAGAACGAAACAAAATATGAAACTTATTTGCACGGCGAAAGTGTCGCAATCGGGATGGTTATGGCCAATGACTTAGCGCATGAAATCGGATTGATGAGCCGTGAAGAAGTTGCACGGGTTAAAGCACTGTTAGGACGCTATGATCTCCCGCTTGAATATCCGATACAAGATGTTGAAAAGTTTTATGAAACCTTTTTCTTGGATAAAAAAAGTGCCGACAGTGCCATTACTTTTATTCTCCCTCGCGGAATCGGAGCGGTAGAGATTACCGATAAGATAGAGGCATCAACGGTGAAAAAAATCTTGACAACCTTTAAAGGAACCCGCGCGTGAGATATTTTTCGTTTTTATTTACGGCATTATTCATAGCGGTTTTAACCCTTAATGCGGCAAAAAATGATGAGAATATTTTTCAAGAGCAATCGATAGAACTCCCTAAAGAGGTCGAAATCGAAAATGCTCAAGAAGAACTCTCTAAAATCCAAAAAGAGCTCTCAAAAGGGAGTAGTATTTGGCTCAAAAGCTATAACTCCTATATGGCCTACCAAGAGTCTCGCAAAAATCTTAGAGAAGTCAAATATCGTATCGAACTGTTACAAAATCGATCACCGAATGTAGAGCGTAAACTCGAAATCGAAGCCCTCCAAGCCAAACAAAAAATTCTGACCGAACAGGTTGAACTCTTAAAGGCTCAGGGAACATCACCGTTTGTGTCGTTGCTAAAACCGGATGAAGCGGGTGACCTCCCTAGTATTACCAACCCTTTCGATATCATTACCGGATTGTCCTTCGTCAAACGTCTTAACAGTCAGTACCGTGATTATGTTTTACGTGAAGAGGAGTTGCAAGAGCTGATTACTCTTCTCGAGCGTCAGGTCAACCTTTACAAAACCATTATCCGACTTGATTCCAAAGCCGACTACGAAGTAGAGCTTGAAGCGACATTATTACAGGTTGAAAAATTCAAATTAGCACTTGAGACGCTTGTCTCTACTGCTGAAGTGTACGAAAAACGGATTGAATCGACCGAAGCCAAAATCAACAAAGAGATAAAAGACCAAATCTATAAACTGCTGAACATCGGAATGATCGTCACAGTTTTGATTATCATCTCCTTTTTGTTTAAGCGGGTCATCAAACGTTACATTATGGACAATGAACGCTTCTATATGGCCAACAAAATCGTGACGTTTATTAATGTGACGTTGATTATTTTGATTTTGTTGTTCAGCTATATCGACAATGTCGGCTATTTCGCGACCGTTCTCGGCTTTGCTTCTGCCGGTCTCGCGATTGCGATGCGTGACTGGTTTATGTCGTTACTTGGCTGGCTCGTTATCGTCGTCGGAGGTTCAATCCATGTCGGTGATCGTGTCCGTTTTGTGAAAGACGGTATGGAATACGTCGGAGATGTTTTGGATGTCTCGATGCAGCGGATTACGTTGATGGAGGATGTCACTTTGACCACCATTGAAACAAACCGCCGTGCGGGGCGAATTGTTTTTGTCCCTAACAACTATATTTTCACCTCGATGATCGCCAACTATTCGCACGGATCGCTTAAAACGGTTTGGGACGGGATCGATATTGTCATCACCTTTGATTCGAATCACAAAAAAGCGGCGCACTTGGTCAAAGAGATTTGCCGTAAGTATTCAAAAGGGTACACCGATATCACCCGTAAACAGATCAATAAACTCAGAGATCGTTATAGCCTTAAAAACAGTAACGTTGAGCCTCGAATTTTTACGTTTATCGAAACCAACGGATTAAAAATCAGCGCATGGTATCTCACGAACGCCTACGCAACACTTACCTTACGCAGCACAATCTCTGCTGATATTATCGATGCATTCAATGCCGAGCACGACATTACAATTTCCTATCCGACCCAGACGTTTTATACGGCTCCGATACCGCCGAAATCTCCGCCTCCTATGGAAGTGCAATGAAACCGAAAGTCTATTTTAAAACGTTCGGGTGCCGTACAAACGTTTTTGATTCGCAGGTGATGATGTCTTCCTTGCGTGATTATGAAGTGACCGAGGATGAGGGGAGTGCCGATATCGTTGTGGTCAACTCCTGTACCGTCACTAACGGTGCCGATGTGAGTGTACGCGGTTACATCAATCAGATGGATAAACAAGGTAAAAAGCTTTTTTTAACCGGATGCGGCGCCCATACGAAAGGTGAATCTCTTTTCGGTGCAGGAAAGATACAAGGGGTATTCGGCCCTTCGGAAAAAATGAAGATCAATACGCTCCTCTCCTCCGAGAGCCGTTTTTATGAGATCGGCGATTTGAACTATATTGATGATGCGATTGTGGATGAGTTTGTCGGGAAATCACGCGCGTTTATCAAAATTCAAGAGGGGTGCAATTTTCGTTGCAGTTATTGTATTATCCCCTTTGTACGTGGTGATGCACGGAGTATGGATGAAGCCAAGATTTTAGAGCAGGTATCACGCCTTGCAAGCAACGGTTTCGGAGAGTTTGTCCTCACGGGGACGAACGTCGGAAGTTACGGTCAGGGTGAGGGGCGAAATATTGCCTCCCTTATGAAAAAAATGTCGCTGATCCGTGGTGTTCGTCGTATTCGTGTCGGTTCGCTAGAGCCGATACAGGTCAATGAATCGTTTCGGGAAATTTTGGATGAGCCGTGGTTAGAGCGGCATTTGCATATCGCGATTCAACACAGCAGCGACTCGATGCTTCGCCTTATGAACCGTCGTAACCGTCATGCCGGTGATGTCGAGCTTTTCGGTATGCTGCATGAAAAAGGTTTTGCCCTCGGAACCGATTTTATTGTCGGTCATCCGGGAGAGAGTGACGTGATTTGGAGTGAGGCGATGGAGAACATTCGCGCTTTGAACCTTACCCATCTCCACCCTTTTACCTATTCCAAACGAGACGGAACTCCGAGTGCGGTGATGAAACCTGAAGTAAACGGAACACTCTCGGCACAAAGAATGGCTGAGCTTAATGCGCTGATTGGATCAAATAATAAGAAGTTCAGGGAAAAAAGAGGTACTTCTGCGTTGGAAGTGCTGGTAGAATCGGGTGAGGGGAATAATTATATCGGATACGATCAATTTTATAATAAAGTCTTGATCGAATCGAATGAAGATATCAGCGGTGACTGGATCACGCTGGAACACTATGAGGTACACGATGAATTTAACATGGCCAAATTTTAACCGAAATCAGCTCATCCTTATCATTTCGGGGGGGATTGTTTTACTTTTGCTTCTGTTTGCCCTTTTACGTGACAGCGGCGATACGATACCCCTTTCGGAAGCGACCAAACTGATTGAGAACGATCAAATCGAAAAAGCATTCAGTGACGATGGGTATACCTATTTTGCCACCAAAGAAAACGGCGTAGTGAAAATCGCTTCATCTCAGCTCCCCTCCGAGCTAACTGCACACCTTATTATCGAGCCCAAAGGGGGGAACGGATGGTTATGGTTCTTCTTATTTTTTGCCTTGATCGGCGGAACAGGATTTTGGGCATGGAAAAGTAAATTGGGATTTGAGGATGAAGCTCCCCTGGAAGTTCCGGTTGCTAAAGCAACCCCTGAACCTGAAGCACCGTCTTCCAACGTTACCCCTGTGAAATCAACCGTCCGTTTTAGTGATATCGGCGGTATCGGTGATGTTAAAGAGGAGCTTGAAGAGATCATCGATTTCTTGCGCAATCCGAAACGCTATTACAGTTTCGGTGCGAGAATGCCGCGCGGAGTATTGCTGATAGGACCTCCTGGGGTCGGTAAAACAATGATTGCCAAAGCGGTTGCCGCCGAAGCGGATGTTCCGTTTTTCTACCAAAGCGGTGCCTCATTTGTACAGATTTATGTCGGAATGGGGGCAAAACGGGTGAGTGAGCTTTTCTCTGCCGCCAAGAAAAATGCCCCCTCTATCATCTTTATAGATGAGATCGATGCGGTAGGTAAAAAGCGTGAGGGGGGTCGTAACGACGAACGTGAAGGAACTCTCAATCAGCTTCTTACCGAAATGGACGGATTTGAAGAGACGAGCGGTATCGTCGTTATTGCCGCAACCAATAATATTGATGTTATGGATTCAGCGCTCCTTCGTGCCGGACGGTTTGACCGTCGTATTTTTGTTGAACTCCCTACTGCATCCGAGCGTGAAGCGATTTTACAAAAATATCTTCGCCATATTCCGAATGAGCTTTCGATTAACGAAATTGCCAAAATGACGGTCGGATTTAACGGAGCTTCGCTTGCGGCATTGGTGAACGAAGCGGCACTTTTGTGTATGCGTCAAAACGAGATTCAGGTGAAGCAGGAACATTTCTTGGCGGTAAAAGACAAAGTGATGTTCGGTAAAAAGAAGATTGCGATGCTCAGTGACGAACAACGTCGTTATCAAGTCCGTTATCAAGCGGGGAAAGTGTTTGCCGCGACATGGTTTGATTTGCCGTATGAGAAGATTACCCTTACCAATGATACGATCACCCCTCCGACGGCTGAACCGCAGTTGCGTCATGAGATCGAAGCTCACATACGGGTTCACCTCGCGGGGATCGCATCCTCACACCTTCGTTTCGGCGAACATGCCAGTAATGCGTCGCATGATCTGGGTGTTGCCAAAGAGTTGGTTCATGCCATGGTGTACGAATACGGGATGGGAAGTTCGATTCAGCCGACGCCTGAGGATGAAACATCCCTTATGAATCGTTTGTATCAAGAGATCAGTGTCCTCTTAGAGAGAAATGAAAAAATTCTCGCCAAATTTGAAGCGGTTTTAGATGAGTATGAGCATATTTCAAAAGCCCTTGCCAAAGCAACGATGAATGAGATTTTATAGCGGTTTTGCTCTGAGTGGAGATCAACATTTTTTTGATCCTTATTTAAAACACAGTGATTATACCGTTGCGGGGTTCAGTTACGGTGCAATCAAAGCGGCACAATACGTAGCCGACTCACGTGAGCGCATCGACACCCTCCAACTCTTTTCCCCTGCTTTTTTTCAGACGAAAAAAGAGTCATTTCGACGTCTCCAGATGGGGGGATATTTCAAAGATGCCGAACGCTATTTGGAAAACTTTTTAACGAGCTGTTTTGCTCCCTCACCCGTGGCTCCGCTTGCATTGGGAGAGAACAATGCAGAATCGTTGCAAGAACTTCTCTATTTTGAGTGGACATCGAGCTTAATGGAGCGTATCCGTGCTAAAGGGACACTTATTGAGGTCTATTTGGGACTTGATGATCAAGTGATCGATGTCGCAGGAGCGAGAGAATTTTTTCTCCCCTATGCGACGGTTACTTCGATAAAAAGAGCCAACCATTTTTTACAGGAGAATTTTTAATGATCAAAATAGGTGTTATTACCGCATCAGACCGTGCAAGTGCAGGGATATATGAAGATATTTCAGGGGTAGCGATCCAAGAGACGATGAGAGATTATTTAAAGTCAGCACATGAGATTGTGTACCGTTGTATTCCCGACAATCAAGACACTATTGAAGAGACGATGATGGAGTTGTGTGACCGTGAGGGATGCTGTCTCGTGGTGACGACAGGGGGAACAGGGCCTGCAAAACGTGATGTGACCCCTGAAGCGACCGAAAACGTCTGTGAGAAGATGATGCCGGGATTCGGTGAGTTAATGCGCTCTGTTAGCCTCCAATACGTCCCGACGGCGATCCTCTCACGACAGACGGCGGGGATTCGTGGTCGTAGCCTTATTATCAATCTTCCGGGGAAACCCAAATCGATCCGTGAGTGTCTGGACGCCGTATTTCCTGCGGTACCGTACTGTATCGATCTGATCGAGGGGCCGTATTTGGAGTGTAACGAAGAGGTTATAAAAGTATTTCGACCGAAGCAGTCCTAAAGAAGACCGATAATCGGTAAAATATCAATACGTCCAATAAGGAGTTTGTATGGATCCATTTATGCGTGAAGCGATTCTTGAAGCGGAAAAAGGGCTAGGAGAGGGTGGAATCCCTATCGGATCGGTACTGGTGTATGAAGGTAAGATTATCGGAAGAGGTCATAACCGCCGAGTCCAAAAGGGGAGTGTTATTTTACACGGTGAAATGGATGCTCTTGAAAATGCGGGACGCTTAAGTGCTTCGATCTATAAAGAGTGCACACTCTATACGACCCTATCGCCGTGCCCGATGTGCTCCGGAGCGATTGCGCTGTATGGGATCGGGCATATCGTCATCGGCGAAAATCATAATTTTAAAGGGGAAGAGGAGATGCTTGCATCACGCGGTGTAACGCTTGATATCCTCAACGACCATCATTGTATGGATATGATGGGGCGTTTTATAGAAGAACATCCGAAACTTTGGAATGAAGATATCGGAGAATAATGCGATATTTAATGTTTGTTTTTCTACTTCCCTTTCTGGTTGTTTCACAACTCTTCGCCCAATCGAGCGTCTGGAAAATCAGTGACGGTCTCCATACGATGTATCTCGGCGGAACGATTCACGTTCTCCGCTCTTCCGATTTTCCTCTCCCGCGTGAGTTTGACGACGCGTACTCAAAATCGGACTATGTTGTATTTGAGACCGATCTATCCCCCTCCCAAAGTCAAGCGTTACAGAAATTATTGATGCGAAAAATGCTCCTTCCCGCAGGACAAACCCTTGCACAAAAACTTTCCCCTAAAACATATACCGCCCTTATCGCCTATCTTGATTCGCAAGGGTACAATCGGGCTGCGTTTGATCGCTTGGAGCCGTGGGCGGTCATGCTGACCCTTACACAGCTAAAACTCTCTTCAATCGGGATAGATCAAGGCGGAGTCGATAGCCATTACAGCAAACGGGCACTTCTCGACCAAATGCCTCAGAAATATTTGGAAAGTATCCAAGAGCAAAGTGCTATTATCACTGAAATCGGTGAAGGTGAAGGTGAAGAGGATACGATGATTCTTCAAACACTTGAAGATATGGATGAGTTGAATACGATAATGACATGGATGGTACAAGATTGGCGGGAAGGTAAAACGGAGCGGCTGGAGCGCGAGTTGGTTGTGGAAATGATGCAAGAATCGCCGAAAATGTATCATCGTATTTTGGTACAGCGTAACAATGCATGGATGCCCAAACTGATGAGTATGATGCGAGAAGAGAAGCGTGGATTTGTCCTTGTGGGAGCGATGCATCTGCTGGGGCGCGATGGATTATTGGAACAGTTTCGAAAAGCGGGATATCACGTTGAGATCGTAGCAGAAAGAAATAGAGAGATTAAATAGAGGCTAAAAATGCGGACATCTCTGCCGCATCTTTTTTTACCAGTCACGTACGAGGTTATGGCAGCGCATACAGGCGCGTTGAATATCAAGATAAGCATTTTGTGCGGTATCACGACGGACGTTATCCATGCTCGATTTAATAATATCGACGTTATCGGTGATCAGGTGTGCCGATGTTGTCGCAATTCTAGCTTTATGGGCTTTCTCTTTCGGGAGCATTTTGCTCATCATCGCTTCATTGCCCAATAGTTTTTGGCTTTCCATACCTAAAGACTCGGCAGCTTTGAGCGCTTTTTGTTTATCCCCTTCGATAAAACCCGCCTGCATAATCATCATGTAATTATTGAGTTTGTACATATTGTCTTTGAGATCGTATTCACTTGCAGAGAGTACCGAACTAAATGCCAAAGCCGCAACGGCACCGATTAAAAACCTTTTATCCATGAAAACTCCTTGTATGACGTTGTTAATACTATAAGTTAATATTGATTAAATGAATATTAATTCAAGTAATATTCAATTCTCTGCGGACGGCTAAACAAGAACCCTTGGAAGGAGTCACATTCCATCTCTCGCAAGAGGTTAAACTGCTCGGGTGTCTCTACCCCCTCAGCGATCACTTCAAGTCCGAAGGTTTTTCCGATCGTAATAATGGTTTGAATAATAATTTGATCGGATACACTATCGGGGAGTGCTTTTACGAAAGATTGATCGATTTTTAGTTCATCAATCGGCAGGTTTTTGAGATACGATAAGCTGGAGTAGCCTGTTCCGAAATCATCAATGGAGAGGGTAAATCCGATCTCTTTAAGGAGGATGATTTTTTCCATCGCTTTATGGATATCCTGAACGAGAAGCCCTTCGGTGAGTTCCAACCGTATTTTGGACGGATTGATCTGCATATGATTGATTTGCGCTTTGAGTTTTGGAATATAGTTCTCTTCTTCAAACTGTTTTGGACTCACATTTACCGAAATGCGCCATTTTTGTTTAATAGGATCATTTTCCCATGTTTTGATTTGTTTGGTTGCTTCTTCAAAAATCCAATCCCCCAAAGTGATAATGATTCCGGAACCCTCGGCCAACGGAATAAATTTCGAAGGAGGAATCGAACCGCGTTCGGGGTGATCCCATCGCATAAGGGCTTCAACCCCTTCGGTTACTCCTTGTCCATTAACTTGTTCCTGATACACGATATAGAGCTGATTAAGTGTCAGTGCGGCATTGAGATCGTGAGTGAGACGGGCATGTTCCGCCATGGTCTCTTGAAGGGTTGCATCATAAAAACGGGAGGTATTTCGTCCACTTTTTTTGGCCGCATACATCGCGCTGTCCGCATAGGTAAAGAGCTGATCAATAGTGGTGTCTTCCCCGAGAAACAATACGATGCCGATACTGGCACTAAGATAAAAAGATTGGTTATCGATGATGAACGGCTCTTTGGCAATACCGAGAATTTTATGAGCTGCTGTTTGGACGGCGGAAGCCGCATCGTGCTGATTTACTCCGATATTTTCAATTAAAATGACAAATTCATCACCGCCGAATCGGGCAACGGTATCGGATTGCCGTAAGATGCTGAGTAACCGTTTTCCCATTTGCTTGAGTACATCATCACCCGAAATATGCCCTTTTATATCGTTAATCCCTTTGAAATTGTCCAGATCGATAAAAAGTAAACCACCGTATTGTTTGGTACGAGAACTCGAAATCATAGCCTTTGTAAAGCGTTCAATCAAAAGACGTCTGTTCGCCAGTTCGGTTAAAGGGTCATAAAAAGAGAGTTTCAAAATATTCTCTTTTTGGTGAAACGAGTTGATTGCAAATCCAAAGTCCCCTGAAAGCTCGTCAATCATAGCGGTTTCTTCGGCTGTAAATCCCCCTTCTTGCGCAGTGCAAATCATCATCACACCAAACGACTCAACCGCAAAAGTATCTTCCCGCAATGCTGCCACATAAACAGAGGTAATACCGTATTTTTCAACTTTGCGTCGGCACTCTTCAGAGATATCGCTACTGAAGTCGGTCAAAATAATTGAGGTGTTTCGTTGCAGGGCTATCCGTTCAATCGGTACGATATTTTTCTCCTCTTCGATCCCGTATGAGGCTTTTACTTTTAATTCTCCTTCTTCTATAAGAGAGATTTTAACACTTAAAAAAGCTTGATTTTCCACTAAACATAATGCTGTTTTTTCAATGAGTTCATCGAGTGTTTGGGATGTAATTAAAACTTGATTGCTATCGGCAACCGTGCGGAGAATGGAATAAAGATGTTGTTGATAGGCATTGGATATTTTGAGTTCCTGTGTTGCCGTTTCCAACTCAGAGGTCCGTTTTTTTACCTCTGTTTCGAGCCCTTTTTTGGCTTCAACATCACGTTGCGTCAGTTGACGTAATGCGTAATGGATTAGTCCTAAGAGAAAAAGGATGATTATCCAACTCAAAACAGCCTCTTTCCAAAAAATTGAAAGGGTTTCATCCGCGATAATCTTACGAGGAATTTTAATGCTGGTGACTCCTCGGATATCGCCTACTTTATAGTCATAGGCCGCGTTATAGCGCTTGGCAATATAGGGGAGGACTTCTTCTTTTTTTCCATGACACTGAATGCAATAGGACTCTATTTTTATCGGAGAACTGTAAAAGAAATACTCTTCATTATTTTGTTTTATGAGGGAGATATTTTCAGTAAGCGTCGGGTTCTTGGCAAAATAGCGCATGGATTTGACTTCGAATTCATCGGCACGATTTATGGGATTTCGAGGACGATCCGAGACATTTCGTATCGATATCCCATCATGAGATCGCTTTTTAAATTCATCGCTGATTTGTGCCGCAGCATGTGCGGGTAAAAATCCGACCGTAGAATCATTAAGATCGAGTCCGCTCTTTAAAAATTGATGGTGATAGACATAGCGCATGGAAATAAAATAGGTTTGCAAGGATTTTGCACGGCTAAATGCGCGTGTTTCAACCATTGACTGCGTTTGATAGTAAAGATAAAGGGTAATAAATAGGGTTGCTGTAATGATAAAGGCGGCTATGATCCAAAAAAGCTGTTTGGTAAGGTTTAGACTACGCATATCAGCCCTCTCCTTTAAAGCAAAATGGTTAAGGGATAAAGTATAGCATTTTTTTTAGATAAGAAGATGAAAAATTAATTTTTATTATATTTGAGTGAGATTTCCCCAAGCGGGGAAAGAGGATTAAACGAAATCGACTTTAGTAACGTGGTGGTTAAGACCAAGCTCTGCAGGGGTACATCCGAGCGCCAAGCCGACCATTTGCGGCATATGCAATACTGGAAGGTGAACGTCACGTCCCAGTGCTTTAGAAGCACCATGGTTTTGAACGTCGAGTTTGAGGTGACATAGAGGACACGGAGTAACCATCCAGTCCGCATTAGCATCCATGGCACCGGCAATAGCGTTACCCGTTAGGATAGCCGCTGTACGAGGTGATTGAAGCTCGGCATGAAAACCGCAGCATTTGTTTTTTTCTTCGTAGTTTACATTGACTCCGCCGCATGCGATGATAAGATCATCGAGTGAAGTAGGCATGTATGGGTTCTCTCCGCCGTTACTGAGGTTTTGGAGTTCTGAGGGGCGGATGTTATGACAACCGTAGAACGGTGCGATGTTAAACTGGCTGAGAGGCACTTGTACCTTTGCCGCCAATTTTTCTAATCCGTAATCTTGGATGAGGGCATAAAGGAAGTGGGTCACTTCCGATGTCCCTTTGTACTCTAAGCCTACTTCTGCGAGTTTTGCATTGACTTTTGCTTTTAGCTCAGGGTTAGTATCGAGACGGTGTTTGGTCATCGCTGTGTTAAGTTGGCACGTATTACAGATGGTGACCATGGTAAGTCCGAGTTTTTCAGCATAACAGATATTGCGTGCATTCAAAACCAATGAGAGAAAATCATCGTAATCTTGAAGATGGGATGCACCGCAGCACGACGCTTCATCTAACAATATAAGTTCGATTCCGAGTTTATCGGCAACCGCCAAAGTCGATTTTAGAAGCTCCGGCGTACTTTCACGCGCCGTACATCCGGTGTAGAGGGCGTATTTTAGTTTTTCCATAATCAGCTCCTAAAATTTCACGGTAGATGAAGATTTGATTAGTTTTTTCACTTCATCGAGATTTTTTGATTTCGGCATGTTCCATGGCATTACAATTTTCCCTTTTGCGAACATAGCAATCGCTTCAGGAATATGTTTCATAACACCGATATTGCCCTCTGAATAACGGACTAACTCTCCTTCGTCGAGCAGTCCGTGCTTATTAATAGAATGGGCAAATCCGACGGCATGGCGCGTTGCGACGTTATTTTTCGCAATACCCGCTTCAAATACCATATTATGAAGTTTGGTAATTTTTTCAATCGGATTGACATCTTTAGGACAAACTTCGGCGCACTCCATACATTTGACACAATCCCAAACCCCTTGAGTCTCTTCGTTGACAACGTGTAAGCGCTGAAGCGCTGCGTCATCGCGAACATCGGCAGAGAAACGGTATGCCGCAGCGAATGCCGCAGGGCCGATAAACTCTTCATTGATCGCCAATGCCGGACATGAATAGTGACATGCTCCGCATTGGATGCAGTAATCGGCTTCGAGAAGTTTTTCCGCATCGTGTGGGCTGACAAGGTGCTCTTGCGCAGGGTGCTCTTCAATATCACTCACAAGGTACGGTTTAACCTGTGCGTGTTTGTCCCAGAAATCTTTTTTATCAATAATCAAGTCTTTGATCGCCCGTTTCGTACTAAGCGGCTCGATGATTATTTCATTTCCGAATACTTCGACAAGATCAAATAGGCGTGATTTACAGGCCAATATCCCTTTACCGTTGACTTTGATTGAACAGACACCGCAGATACCGTGGCGACAGCTGCGACGATAGGAGAGACTTCCGTCGTGGTCCCATTTGATTCGGTTAAGAATATCAAGAACAACCTCTTCATGCGTGACATCTAAAACATAGGTGTTATAGTAAGGGAGGTAATCGGTCTCTTCATTGAAACGGAAAACTTTGAACGTTACTTGTTGCGATTTTATCGATTCCATACTCTCTCCCTTAATACGATCGTGCTTTGAGTTCATGGCGACCGAGGGTAACGTCCATGTAGTCAAGCTTGATTTCACCGTTGGCATCCATGTACGCCATGGTATGTTTCAAGAATTTCTCATCATCACGTGTCGGGAAATCTTCACGGAAGTGTGCTCCACGACTCTCTTGACGCTCCAGTGCACTCGCAACGATAAAGGCGGAATAATCGAGCATGTGGCCAAATTCGATTGCCTCTTGAAGTTCGGTATTAAAAATTTTAGATTTATCGGCAATACGGATATTGTTATAACGGTTGCGTAAATCTTTCAAAATTCCCATTTGTACCTGCAACGTCTCTGCACTGCGGAAAACACCGGCGTTATCGGTCATGGATTGTTGGAGTTCTTCACGAAGCCCTGATACTGATTCTTGCCCATTGTTGGTCAGTATCCAGTTCATTTCGTTAATCATCCGCTCTGCGTCGGCCTCTGTCGCTTTATGCAGGGTAATAGTATCCACTTCATTCACCATGGTTTTACCGACGAAACGACCGAAAAGTAATGCTTCAAGCACCGAATTGGCACCGAGACGGTTAGCTCCGTGGACGGATGAGCATGAACACTCACCTGCGGCGTAGAACCCTTCGACAAACTCAGAGTTATTTTTACGAACGTGACCGTGTTTGTCCATCGGAATACCACCCATCGAGTAGTGAGCCGTTGCGGAGATCAAAATCGGCTCTTTAATCATATCCAGTCCAAGGAATGTGATCGCAAGGTCACGAAGCTCCGGCAGGCGCTCCATGATTTTCTCTTTGCCTAAATGGACGAGATCGATAAACACAGCGTCTTTACGAGGACCGACACCGCGCCCTTCGCGGATCTCTTGGATGATCGCACGGGCTACAACGTCGCGAGATGCGAGTTCCATAGCGTTAGGGGCGTATTTTTCCATAAAACGCTCACCGAGTGAGTTGAGAAGTTTTCCACCCTCACCTCGAGCCGCTTCGGAGATCAAAACACCGTTTCCTGATAGTCCTGACGGATGAAATTGAACGAATTCCATATCTTCGAGAGGAAGACCGTGACGCGCTACAAGAGAAAGTCCATCCCCTGTGTTCGCATGGGCGTTAGAGTTGATTTTGAAAGCGCGTGCATAGCCGCCGGTAGCGAACATGACCGCTTTTGCGTTGAAAATCGCTTTTTCAGAGTTACGGATGTTATACGCGCTTACTCCATATACTTTACCTTCGTTATACAACAAGTCGGCAACATACCACTCATCCCAAAACTCTACACCCTCACGGAAGGCTTGCTCATAAATAGTTTGTAGGAGGGTAAGACCTGTACGGTCTTTTGCAAAACAGGCGCGCGGTGAAGATTGTCCGCCGAAAGGGCGTTGAGCAATGGTACCGTCTTCGTTGCGGCTAAATGCCGCACCCATACGTTCAACCCAACGGATTGTTTCCGGTGCTTTTTCACACATAAACTGGACAACATCTTGGTCTGCAAGATAGTCAGATCCCTTAACGGTATCGAACTCATGGAGTTCAACACTGTCTGCATCACTAAATGCAGCGTTAATTCCCCCCTGTGCAGCACCGGAGTGACTGCGCAAAGGGTGTAATTTTGTGACTACGGCAACTCTCTTACCGGCTTTTTGCAACTCGCGAGCTGCTGCACATCCGGCTAAACCAGCCCCGACGATAACCGCATCATAAGTATAAATGGGAATACTCATACGCCTTCCTTGTTGATAAAATCTGTGGATGATTATAGCGCGCCGCTCCTTGGGCAAGATTAAAAAGGATTATAGGAGGATGTTGGGGTTGAAACTCTCGTTTCTTGTCCAAAATAGTAACATTATGCAGATTATTACTATTGTATATGAGTGGAAAAGTTACAATTTTGAGAATTTAAATGGTGTTTTTCCTCTTGTTTCGCCACTGTTTGTCTGGAGTGATTCTAAAGGAAATCGCTCTTTTAACGGAACCATAATCTCATTTTGTTTATAATAAGGATATTTTTATGATGGATATAAAGCGTGAATGCAGAAAACTATTTTATTTCCACTTTTTGCGCTTTGGGGACCCCTATCGGAGATGACGGTGCCTTAATCGAGGGGTGGGTTTACAGTAAAGACCTTTTTTTCGAAAATATCCATTTTAAAAGGGAGTGGCTGACTTTTTATCAAATTGGCTACAAAGCGATGATTATCAATATTTCGGATGCTGTTGCCATGAATGCAGTACCTAAGTACGCTTTAATAGGTGCGGCGATGCCCAAATCTATCTCATTAGAGCAGATGAGAGAACTCTCTTCGGGGATACAGGCGGCTGCATCCGAATATAAGATTGAGATTATCGGAGGGGACACGATCAGTAACTCCAAACTCGATCTCTCCATCACGATCCTCTCTAAGACGTCCACTCCGTTATTACGTCGGGGTCTTAAAAGAGGGGATATTATCGCGTATACGGGAGAGATCGGAAAATCGGCAAAACAGCTCCGTTATCTCCTCTCAGGGGGGAGGGTGCATACGAAAAGCCGTTTTGTTACCCCGATATTGCGCCAATCTTTTGTGAGCCAATCTCGTCGTTATTTACGGTGCGGTATGGATATTTCTGATGGTCTTTTCAGTGATATCGGCAAGCTGTGCAGTAGTAATCGTATGGGGGCTAAGTTTTTTTCAAAAATTGAAAAAAACATCGGATGCAGTGGCGAAGAGTATGAGATGCTGATTGCATTTTCGCCCAAGCAATTTAAGACCATTACCAAAATTGCGGCTCGTACGCGAACAAAAATCACACCCGTAGCTCGGGCAGTGCGTGGAAGCTATATCAATCGCTGTAAGCATCATCATTTTTAGGAGTTTCATGGAACGTCAATATTATCTGCCTCACAGTGTGATCGAATTTCATTTTCGTCAATCCCCGCGCGATTTCGTGGTGGATGAAATACCGCTTTATCCTTTTAGCGGGGAGGGGGAACATCTCGTTCTTCATGTCCGTAAAAAAAATCTCTCTACGTGGCAGATGATCGATATCTTCAGTAACCATTTGGGAATCAAAGGGCGTGATATCGGTTATGCGGGGCTCAAAGATAAAAATGCTCAAACGAAACAGTACATCTCTCTTCCGCGCAAATATGAGTCTGTGTTAGAGAATTTTGAACATGAGGGGATAAAAATCCTCGAAAAAATGTATCATAACAATAAAATCCGTATCGGACATCTCAAAGGGAATCGCTTTTTTATCCGTCTCAAAAAAGTGAATCCGACATCGGCTATGAAAATCCAAGAAGCCCTAAAAATGATCAAAAAACAGGGGATGCCGAACTATTTCGGCTTTCAGCGTTTCGGGATCGACGGGGAAAACTACAAAAAAGGTCAAGCCATTTTAGCCGGAACGCTCAAAGAACGTAACAAAAAATTGTCTCAATTTTACGTAAATGCGTATCAAAGCTATCTTTTTAATGACTGGTTGAGCCGTCGTATCGAGATATCCAAACTTGTTGATGGATTTGGAATCGATGAATTAAGTACTATTTTACCGTTTCCTAAAGAAGAACTTGTAGCGATGAAATCTCAAAAACACCCTTTTAAACTGATTCATGGGGATGTAATGATGCATTATCCTTATGGAAAACTTTTCCATTATGAGAGCAGTGAAGAGATTGAACGTTTTAGCAAGAGGGACATTTCGGTGAGCGGACTTTTGAGCGGTAAACGGGCAACACGGGCTGTGGGATTGGCGGAGACTATCGAAAAAGAGTATGATAGCATTCATGAGGGAATCGACGGCGCACGCCGTTACGGATGGATTTTCCCCGAAGAGATCGAGGGGGAATATAAAGAGAATGAAGCGTGGTTTGAACTCCATTTTACCCTTCCAAAAGGGTGCTATGCTACCGTATTGATCGAAGAGATTGCCAAAAGAGCGATTCAAACCGACGAAGAACAGGAGTAACTATGAAACAACACTTCACCTCTGCACTATCCCAGACTTTTGGACGTTTTGCTTCCAAAGCACACGGGAAAGCATTTCAAAAGATGATTAATCGCACCTATGTACGCTCTATGGGATTGGATATGTCTGATTTTGATGCACCTGAATCGTATCCGACACTGAATGCGCTTTTTACAAGAAAATTTCGCCACATGCGAAAATACTCAACGGATTCTCATGATATGATCAGTCCGTGTGACTCCCTCATCACCGAATGTGGGGTAATCAAAGAAGATTTGGCTTTACAAATCAAAGGGATGTCTTACAGTGTGGATGGTGTATTAGGGGAGGGGATAACGGCAGATTCGAAAAAAAGTGTTCATAACGGTCTCTTTGTTAACTTTTATCTCTCTCCGCGTGATTATCATCGCTATCATGCTCCACTCGATATGCAAGTACTTCATGCGCTTCATATTCCCGGGAAACTCTATCCGGTTAATATCCCCTCACTCAAAAAACAGGTGAATCTCTTTATCGAAAACGAGCGGGTTGTTTTGGAGTGTTTAAGCAATGAAGGAAAGCGATTTTTCTTGATCTTGGTAGGTGCATTGAATGTGGGGGAGATGGAAGTGAGTTTTGAACCTCGTATCCGAACCAATACCGTATTGACTCCGAGTCAATATAGCTATGAAGATTTGCATTTGAGTAAAGGGGATGACTTCGGATGTTTTCGAATGGGATCTACCATCGTCATGTTGTGCGAAAAAGATATGGTAGAACTCGGAGTATCAAGCGGGCACAATGTACAATTCGCCCAAACAATCGGGCGTCTTATTTTCTAAAAAGAATGTTGAGGCGGGCATTTAGATGTCCGCCTTCTTCGTAGATATCGATCCCACTGTCGATCGGCGGATGGAGTTTTACCAATGCCCCCTGAATAGAGTGGAAAACGTGGATAAATTTGGGAAACATTGGGGCAAAAATAGTGTCGATATGCCCTTTTTGGATGATATGGGCTAACGAAGTGATAGCGCTATAGTAAACCGTTTTATTGATAGAGCGGAGAATACGGTACTCGCGTAAAAGTTCAATATTTTTAACGAGGACGTTGCGCTCTTCTTCGCACAATACTCGATTACTATGGGCATGTTCAAGCTCTTCTTCAATTTCCTGTTCAGCGATTTTCTGCCGATCTTTAATCTCTTGATCTAGGAGTGGATCGTTTAAGCGGATAAGGTTAATGATACTATCTGTGTCCAAAGGTTTTTGCGATGTGAGGTAAGTGTATCGCTCGCCGTCAACGTAATCATGATTCAATGCCTGAATGAGTTCTGCAACAATACTAAGATAAATAAATTTATCTTCTTTATTGAGATCAAAAGTGACACCATGCGCCGATATGAGAGGTTTAGGGCCTGCATACTTCAAAGACATTAATAAACTCCTATGTAAGTGTCAGTTCTAATTATACATTATATGAGAGTTTATTTCTGCACAGTGTACTCTTATTATTGCAGTTTTACGTTGCTATTTGCTTGTGATACCATATTTTCCAATAAATTAAATAAGGTTTCACTGTTTTTTTCCATTTCACTCATACGCGTGATGATTTGCTCTTTTTTAGATGGCTCAAGACACGATTTGGAGGGGATGCATTTCGTGACATCTAAAATAAGATCATGCAATGCCGTATGGTATTTTTCGATGGATTTAAAGGCCTCCGTCTGAGCGAGATTCCCTTGTTGCGATACGTCGTAATACCATTTTCCGAAGCGGCAATCACGAGACGTTACAAAATGTTCTGATAAATCGTCTCGTTCATGGATAATCGCGGCGTAGGTTGTGTGTTTTAGGATGATATGGTCCACTTTTGTTAATGAAGTATAGAGCGAATCGCTAATAAAGTTTGCCATATCGGCTGACTGATTGGTTTTAGTAACAAAATCATTTAAGAGCACTTCAAACTGGTTGACATCGGATTGGGAGACATTCGCGATATTGGCAATCGTTTCGGAAGTTGTCTCGATTTCTCCCGCATCTTGTTGAAGGGAGGAGAGCATCATGGTGATTTCTTGAGTCGCTTTTTGTGTTCTCTCTGCTAATTTTCGCACTTCATCGGCAACGACGGCGAATCCTCGACCATGTTCTCCGGCACGTGCCGCTTCGATGGCCGCATTGAGCGCTAAGAGATTGGTTTGATCGGCAATATCTTTAATAAGATTGGCTATCGTATTAATCTCATTCATTCGTCTTCCGAGTGACATAATAGCGTCATTGGAATGGGTGATTAACTCAATCAAGGTATCAAGACTGGTGACGATATGATGGATTGTGGATTGGCTTTGAACCACTTCGGAAGCCGTCGCCGAAATGCTCTCTTTAATATTAATCGCAAATTGACTGTTTTTTTGGATATCGTTTTGAATGGTTGCGAGAGCTTTGGCAATCCCTCCGCTGATCTTGTCAAATTCTTCTGCCAATTCAGAGCGTTTTCCCCCGATATAGGTATTTGCATTGACGGTAATAGCCTCATTTAGTGCAATACTGAGCGATTCAAAATCACCTTTATATCCTGAATTAAAGACGATACGATCAGAAATCCCTTGGGAAGCTGTATCTAAAGATGATCGGACGTCGCGCATCATTTGTTCGATTTGATCGAGCAGATCATTGGCACCCCATGCAATTTTTTCTAAACGGCTGTTATTTGGAATATTGGTTACCCGCTCAGAGAGGATACCTCGCCCCGCTTTTTCAAGTACATCATTGAGCTTATTCAAAATTTCGTCTTCAATTACAGAGGTGCGTTGGTTATTTAGTATACTCCCGATTAAAAGAGCAAAAGCAACACTAAAAGCGGCAATATAATCGGCATTAAACGTTAAATAAATGGCAATAGCAAGGAGCGTAACAACGAAAATAGCTGATCGTTTAGTGCTGAAGAGAGAGTATAAATCGATCATAATCTATTCCTTTTTCTTTCAATACGGTATGCAAGAGTTTTTTGGATGCCTCAATACCGTTTTTGCTTTCGAAATGGAGTAGTTTTTCATACAAATCAGGGATGACCTTCATCGCTTTGTCGCTCGGCTTACGGCGGACCGAGTGGTAATCTCTCACTTTTCCATGAGTATCGGTCGTTGCGGTAACATTCGCAAATACCCAATAATACGAACCGTCTTTAGAGAGATTTTTGACATACGCAAAAATCTCTTCTTTCTTTTGAATTCGCTCCCAAAGGAGTGTGAAAACAACGGAGGGCATATCCGGATGGCGTAGAATCGAATGGGGTGCACCAATGAGCTCATTCTCAGTATGCCCCGACATATCAATAAAAATTTTATTTCCGTAAATGATATTACCTCGAGTATCGGTTTTAGAGACGATGAAATCTGACGGTGCTAGATGTTTTTGGACAGACGTCGGTGTAACGGTAGACATGTTTTACTCCTCACAGTTATTGTTAATAATAATGTTATATATAATCAATTACGATAGTATTACTATAAGGTAAGCCGATATCTTTACATAAGAATTTATGAAAATAGGAAGAATAGAGACTTGAATTTAGAATAACGGAATCTGTTTTTCGAAAATATAAAATAATCGTAGTATCATAGAAGATATACTAAAAAATGTCAAGATTAAAATCACAAAATAGCGCTATTTTTTGATAAAAATATAATTATTTGGGGTATTTTGTTGTTTTAGAGGATTATTTTGTGATAAACGCAGTTTTGTAGAAACTGCTGTATAGGATTTACAGCAGTTATAAAAAAGCTCTATTTTAGGATTATACGTTAAATCTAAAGTGCATGATATCGCCATCAGCCACGATATACTCTTTACCCTCAAGACGCATTTTCCCCGCCTCTTTGGATTTGGCTTCACCACCGCACGCTACGAAGTCCACATAAGCGATCACTTCAGCGCGGATAAACCCTTTTTCAAAATCGTTATGGATAACGGCTGCCGCTTTCGGAGCAGTTGTATTTTTGTGGATGGTCCATGCACGTACCTCTTTGACACCTGCAGTGAAATAACTCATGAGACCCAGTTTATCGAATCCTTTGCGGATGATTTGCTCCAGTCCTGATTCTTCGACACCCATGTCACGTAGGAATTCATCACGCTCATCATCTTCCATACCAACCAGTTCTTCTTCGATTTTGGCGCACAGTTTGATCACTTCACACCCGTGTTTTGCCGCGTGTTCGCGGAGACGTTGAACGAATTCATTGTCGGAGGTTAAGCTATCTTCATCGACGTTCGCTCCGTACATGATCTCTTTGGCACTAAGAAGTCGAGTTTCACTCATCAGTTTTTCATACATTTCGCTATCGGCTTTCGGGAAGTTGCGTGCGAGGTTCCCCTCCGCCAAAAACTCCGCCAACTCTTCGGCAAATTCAGCCATAACCGCAGAATCTTTATCGTTTTTCGCCTGTTTTTTGAGGCGCTCGATACGGTTAGTCAATACTTCGATATCGGCGAAGATCAGCTCATTTTCGATGATTTCGACATCGAGAAGAGGATCGATACGCCCCTCGGTGTGAACGATATTGTCATCTTCGAAACAACGGACGATTTGGAGGATTACTTCGGTTTCACGGATGTTTGAGAGGAACTTGTTCCCTAACCCTTCCCCTTTACTAGCTCCCTTAACGAGACCGGCGATATCGACGAAATCGAGAGTCGAGTGTTGGATACGCTCAGGGTTTACGATTTTAGCGAGTTCAGTCAAACGGATATCAGGAACGGGAACGGTCGCTTTGTTCGGCTCGATCGTACAGAACGGATAGTTTGCCGCTTCGGCGTTTTGTGCTTTGGTGAGTGCATTAAAAGTAGTTGATTTTCCGACGTTTGGTAGTCCTACGAGTCCGATTGATAATCCCATTAATTAGTTCCTTGTGTGTTTAATTTTAGTAGCCATTCCATACTCATACGCACCCCCGCGCCCGTTCCGCCATAGGTATGAACATCCCATGCGCTTTCGGTGTAGGCAGAACCTGCGATATCGAAATGAACCCATTTCTCTTTCATATCCTCATCGATAAAGTTATCGAGGAACAATGCGGCGGTGATCGCTCCGCCGTAGGGTTTAGACGAGACGTTACAGACATCGGCTAGGTCGCTTTTGATCAGTTTTTTGAGATGGCGGTTGAACGGTAAAATACCGCAGTATTCGCCGCTCGCGTCTGCCGCATTCATCCACTCTTGTTTGAGTGACTCGTTATGTCCCATAACCCCTGTCGTATACGGCCCGAGGGCTACCATACACGCACCCGTGAGAGTAGCGTAGTCGAAGAGGTAATCGGCTTTCACGTACTCTTGTGCATAACCGAGTACATCGGCGAGGACGAGACGCCCTTCGGCATCGGTGTTACGCACTTCAATCGTTTTGCCGTTTTTAGCGCGGAGGACGTCATCGGGTTTGTAGGCGTTACCGCTGATCATGTTTTCGACCGCACCGACAAAGGCGTGGACTTCGATATCGAGGTTCAGTTCGCTCACCGCTTTGATGATCCCCATAACGGCACATCCGCCGGCTTTGTCCATTTTCATCGTTACCATCGAGGTGGCCGCTTTAAGGCTTAATCCGCCGCTATCATAAGTGAGACCCTTTCCGACAAGGGTGATAATACGTTTCGGATTTTTGGGTTTGTAGGCGAGGTGAATCAGGCGGGGAGGGTGGGCTGACCCGCGTCCGACAGAGAGCATAGCAAACATTTTTTCATGTTCGAGGCCATTGACATCGAGGATGGTACATTCGAGATTATTGTTTTTCGCCAATGTATCTGCGGTAATAGCCATCTGCTGAGGGGTCATATCATCAGGCGTTTGATTGACCAAAGTACGGACGAAGTTGGTCGCTTTGGCAATTATCGTCGTTTGTTTGAGAATCGCTTCCAACTCTTCATATGCATTAACACTGTCGTCATGATTTTCATGGCTAAAGATAACCTCTGTTAGCGAAGAGGGTTTAGGTTCCGATTTATAGGCTTCAAATCGGTAGCTTCCCAAAAGTACACCCTCGATCAGTGCTTTAAAAGATTTCGGTGTATATTGTGCGACTTTAAGGGTTCCATAGCCGTAGTTCATTGCGCTTCGGATTGCTGCAGCCATAGCGGATCGGTAAAGCTCATCACTCGCGTTGTTGTCGATACCGCACACAAGAAGACGGTGTTCATGTAAAGCGCAGAGCTGTTCTGCTTCGGCTTTAAATCCCGCTTGCGTCAAGAGGGCTTTGTGAGGGTGTGCTTCGAGCTGTGCAGGTGTGACAAATTCCAGTGTCAGATCAGCATTGATTGAGGATAGTGATTGATTATATAGGGCGACGTTCACGGCGTTTCTCCAAAAGATTTTTTTCGATGCGGTTAAACATAAAAGCGATACCGCCGACGATACTAAGGGCTAGCGGTATTGCAAAGTACCAGTGCGCTTTGATCCATGCGAGCAGTTTTAGGAGCTCTTCCCCAAAATAATAGGCAGGGATAATCGTCAACGCGGCCCAAAAAATGGCACTGACGAAGTTGATGATGGCAAAATCTCGAGAGGAGTATTTGGTCAATCCTATTGCCATGGGGATAACGGTTCGCATACCGTACATGTAGCGTTGGACGAAGATCAACGGCCATCCATACTTTTTTAGCAATAAGTGTGCAATGGCGAACTTACGTCGTTGAGAGCGAAGCTTATTATGAATATACGCTTTGTTAAAACGTCCGATATAAAAATAGATCTGATCCCCGACAAACCCGCCGAATGCTCCGACAATAATGGCAAAAGGTAAAAACATATCCCCTGTATGGGACATAATCCCTGCCATAACAAGGCCGAGTTCACCCTCTAAGATACTCCATCCAAAAAGGACGATGTAACCATATTCTTTTAGCCACTCTAAAAATAGATGCTCCACCGTTGTCCCTTTAGTTATCGAAATTTAAAATTTGTTTTGCTTGCATCATATCTTTGTCACCGCGGCCTGAGAGGTTAACGATGATGAGTTTCCCTTTGATATCGGTCATTTTTTTCAAATAGGCGACGGCGTGAGCGGTTTCAAATGCGGGGATAATCCCCTCTGCACGGCTGAGCCATACGAAGGCATCCAAAGCTTCTTGATCGGTGATATTGTCATAGGTGACGTTATCGTTATCTTTATGGAAAGCGTGTTCCGGCCCGATACCCGGATAATCAAGCCCTGCTGAAATCGAGTGGGCTTCGAGAATCTGACCGTCGTCGTCTTGGAGAAGATAGCTCATTTGACCGTGCAATACCCCCGGGCGTCCTTTGAGAAGTGAACAGCCGTGTTTATCGGTCTCGACCCCACGCCCGCCCGCTTCGATTCCGATACAGCGTACCTCTTTGTCCTCGAGGAAATGTTGAAACGTTCCGATGGCATTGGAGCCGCCGCCGATACAGGCGATAACGTAATCGGGAAGACGGTTCTCTTTTTCTAAAATCTGAGCACGCGCTTCGCACCCGATAATCGCTTGAAAATCGCGTACCATCATAGGGTAGGGATGCGGTCCTGCAACGGTTCCGATGATATAGAAGGTATCGCGCGCGTGGGTGACCCAGTGACGGATTGCATCGTTCATGGCATCTTTGAGTGTTTTAGAGCCGCTCTCCACCGCGTGGACTTTAGCTCCGAGAAGTTTCATCCGGAAAACGTTTAGCTCTTGGCGTGCGACGTCTTTTGCACCCATAAATATTTCACATTCCAATCCCAACAATGCGGCAATCGTAGCGGTCGCAACACCGTGTTGTCCCGCACCTGTTTCGGCGATGACTTTCTTTTTGCCCAAACGCTTTGCCATCAACCCTTGCGCGATGACATTATTGACTTTATGGGCTCCCGTATGGTTCAAGTCTTCTCGTTTGAGATAGATTTTAGCACCCAGTTCCTCGGAGAGGTTGGCAGCGTAGTAAAGAGGGCTAGGGCGACCGACGTAATCGGTAAGATAACCGTCCACTTCGTTCCAGAAGGCTTTATCAAAGCGGATCTCTTTGTAAGCTTCTTCGAGTTCTAAGAGTGCGGGCATAAGGGTTTCCGGGACATAACGTCCTCCGAAGATGCCGAAGTGTCCCTCTACGGGATCAAATTTCGAGGGGGAGGGGATATACATTAATCGACTCCGATCACGGTATAAACTTCAGTTGTCTCACGCAGTTTGGATTGTCCGCTCAAAAAGTCAAGTCCCATAATAAAGCAAGCTTCGATACACTCGGCACCTACTTTATTGATCAGATTGGCAGCGGCAAATGCCGTTCCTCCGGTTGCGATCAAATCATCGATAAGAAGTACACGCGGTTTGTCCACTCCTTCAAAGGCATCAATATGGATTTCCACTTCATCTACGCCGTATTCGAGAGAGTATTTTTCCGATACGGTGGTGTAGGGGAGCTTCCCTTTTTTACGAATAGGGACAAAACCGACACCGAGCATTTGAGCCAGTGCCGCACCGAAGATAAAACCGCGTGCATCGATCCCTGCAATATGGGTCAAATCATAGGTACTGTAGCGATCATGCAAGTGGCGCATTAAGACACCGAATGCTTCACCGTCGCTCAGAAGCGTTGTGATATCTTTAAAAACGATTCCCGGTTTAGGAAAATCGGGGATATCCCGAATAGCGTTAATTAAAATGGCTCTGTCATTTATACTGAGATTCATAAAGGTTTCCTTTTTTTAAATAAGTGCGTCGATACGCCCTTCAAGCTCTTTGATTTTGTTTTGGAGGCGGTCGGTTTCGGAACGGTGTTTTGAGTTACGTTGTTTGAGTGATTTTACCTCATTACGGAGATTGTTCAGCTCTTCACTGAGAATATCGACGTTCCCTAATGCGCGTTGGAGTTGAATTTGATATTTTCGGATCAATACTTCAGCCTCTTTTAGGGTAAGCTTCATCATTTCACTGGTGCGCTGTTCTTTAACGGTGATGCTCCGAAAATAGAACATTTTGACTAAAAAGAAAAGTGCCCCTAATGTGACAATCGTGAGTAATGACCACTCTAAAAACATACCTTATCCTTTGATTGCCTCTATTTTTTCGACTCGACCGCAATGGCGACCCCCTTCGAATACCCCTGCAATCCATGCATCGAGGATCGATTCGGCAACCCCTTTACCCACGATACGCTCACCGAAGCACAAAACATTTGCATCATTATGCCCGCGAGCGACACTCGCTGTATACGCATCGTGGCACAGGGCTGCGCGGATGCCATGATGTCGGTTTGCCGCCATACTCATACCGATCCCCGAACCGCAGATCAAAATCCCCTGTGCTGAAGAGTCGGAGAGGACATGTTCGCACACTTTGATAGCATAATCGGGATAATCAACACGATCTTTTGAAAAAGGGCCCAAGTCGATCACTTCATGCCCCTTTGAACGGAGAAGTTCGACGGTAAAATCTTTCAGTTCGATTCCTGCGTGATCGGTAGCAACGTAAAATTTCATAACTCTCCTTAGTTCAATAATAAATTTAAGACCGCTTGAATCGGCCAAATAACCAACGGAATTTTTAGCGGAGTAACCAATATGATGATGATAACAATCATTCCATAAGGTTCGGCTTTGGCGAAAAATTCGGCAACGGCATGAATACGATATTTTAATGAAAGGTAACTGATGAAATGGGCTCCGTCAAATCCCGGAATGGGGAGAAGGTTAAATACCGCGAGAACGACGTTGATCAAAAGAAGTTTCAGGATGAAGATATAGCCGAAAATATAGGCAAGGCTATTGGCCTCACTCGGTTGTGCCATTGAGAGGAGTACAATCGAAGAGAGGGTTGCCAAAAAGATATTGTAAGCAATCCCTGCGAGACTCACCTGCATCGCGGCGTTATAACCGCCGTTACGGATAACGGTGTGGGTATTGATCGGCACCGGTTTAGCCCAGCCGAATAAAAAGCCACTCTCAGCCCCTAGAAGCATTGGGACAAAATAGGTCATTAACGGAACGAGGATCGAGCCGAAAGGATCGATATGGATAATAGGATTGATACTGAGACGCCCTTGGCTTTTAGCAGTGGTGTCACCGTATTTATAGGCGACCCATCCGTGCATGATCTCATGCCCGATAATCGCAATAAGGAGCGCGATGATCGCGGCGGGGATTTCGAGCAGATTAATAGAGCTCATGGTCATTGGCATCTTCGCGGATACGCTCGGCGATAGCACGATTGAGTGGCTCTTGAAGCTCTAAATCACTCGGTGTTTTTCCGATACGATCCCAGCGTACTTCATAATTGCTGTCCATGCTGAAATAGACAAACCACGGTGTCCCCTCGATTAGACCGTAGGGGACGCTTCCCCAAAAACGGCTGTCGTTTGAGTGGTCACGGTTATCTCCCATCATAAAGTATTCCCCCTCAGGGACTTGGATCGGAGCAACATTGAAAAGCTCACTCGGGAAAATGCCGTTGTCAACCATTTTTTCATCGTTGTGAATTCCCGGATGCTCTTTGGTATACGGGTTTTTAACCCACAATTTTCCCTCACGCTCGATCAACTCATAATCGGCGAAAGCTTTGCGAGCGTATTCATCCCCTTCACGTGGGTGGAGGTAGAGGACTTTGTCTTGTAAAAAGAGCTCATCCCCCGGCAATGCGACGCAGCGTTTGACATAATGAAGCTGTGTGTTGTTCGGATAGCGGAAAATGACGATATCACCCCGCGCAGGCTCATCGCCGTCGAGGATATGCCCATCGGTTCCCGGAACAAGAGGAATTTCGAGAAATGGGATGTGGGGAGTAGAGATACCGTAAGCAAATTTTTTCGCAAAAAGATGATCCCCCACAAGGAGAGAATCTTTCATCGATCCGCTGGGGATACGAAATGCCTGAGCAATGAAGAAAATAACAAATAAAACAATGATAATGGTTCCCGTCCATGTATTGGAAAAACGGTAGGCACTGAGTAAGCCGTTAAATATTTTTTTCTTCAAATTTATTTCTCTTCTTCTGCGTGAATTTTTGCGGCTTTAAGGGTGTTGGAGAGGAGCATCGCGATGGTCATCGGTCCTACTCCTCCCGGTACAGGGGTAATGTACGATGTTTTTGGGGCAACGGCATCATAATCGACGTCACCGACGAGGCGACCATCGGGTGCGCGGTTGATTCCGATATCGATAACGATAGCTCCCTCTTTGACCATATCTTCTTTAATCAGATTGATAACCCCTGCACCGACGAGGATAATGTCGGCGCTCAGGGTGTGTTTTTTCAAATCATCGGTGAAAATATGGCAAATCTCGACCGTAGCATGGGCGTTGAGCAAGAGAGAAGCCATCGGTTTTCCGACGATATTGGAAGCGCCGACGACACAGCAGCTTTTCCCTTTCGGATCGATATCGTATTCCGCCAATAATTCCATGACACCCAACGGCGTACACGGGACAAATCCGTCCAATCCCGTAGTTAGACGTCCGACATTATAGGGGTGGAAGCCGTCAACGTCTTTATTCGGGGCGACGATTTCGAGGATTTTGGTGGTGTCGATATGTTTAGGGAGGGGAAGCTGGATCAAAATCCCGTCGATGTTCGGATTGGTGTTCATCATCTCGATGGTTTTAACGATGGCGTCTTGGGAAATATCATCGGGCATTTCGTGGGTGACCGAGTAAAATCCGGCACGGTCACACGCTTTTTTCTTCATTCCGACGTAGGCTTGACTCGCAGGATCATGACCGACTAAAATCACCGCCAGTCCGGGAACTCTCCCGCTCGAGGCTTTGAGTTCTTTGGCACCGAGCGAGACTTTTTCTTCGATTTTTTGTGCGAGGGCTTTACCGTCAAGAATTTGCATTTAATCACCGTCAAATTGTTTTTGGGTATGATACCGCTAAAAGACTAATAATTGGTTAAAGGGATCAGGTGCGCGGGGTTTTTCTACTATTTTTGACATTCACACTCTCTCACGCAGAGTCGTTTATTACGAAAGAAGAGTATGCCGCAGGACTCTACCATAACCCCCGTGGAGTAGGGTGCCATTTGTGCCACGGAGAAAACGGAGAGGGGAAACTCATCGCCCGCTATCGGGATAAGGGTGAAAAAAAATCTTTTGTCGGCAAACCGATCCGTAAACTTCCGTTTCGTGAATTTTATCTGAAACTCAACAGCCGTATCGTCGGAATGCCGCGCTATTATCTCACCGATACCGAAATCCAAACGCTCTATTATTATCTCCATCGGGAGGAGTTTAAACATGCCGCTCCGCAACCTCCAAAAGCTCAATGATCTCATTGAATCCGGCGATTTAGCTACCCTTAAAACACTCGCAGTACCTATTAGACGTGAGCTTAACCGCTCCCTCTCTTTTCGTTCAGCCATGATGATTTCGACGCATAACCTCAAACACATCGTGAAAATAGCGACGTTGGATGCGGAGTGTGTGATGCTGAACCTCGAAGACGGTGTCAGTCGTGAACAAAAGCCCTATGCGCTTGTACTTTGTGCGTTAGCGTTGGCTTCCAATCCGATAAGCGATAAAAAAATGGTGGTGCGTGTCAATCCTCTGGATGAGGGGGGAGCTGAGGAGATAGCGTTTCTCAACCCTTTTATGCCCGATGCGATCCGTGTACCGAAAATACGTTCCGTAGAAGATGTCCTCCGTGTTTTGAGCTTGGTGGACGAGTCTATCGAAGTTCATCTCTCTATCGAGACGAAAGAGGCGTGGCTAGCTCTGGAAAAGTTGGCGGTGGATTCACGGATAAAAGCTTTTTATCTCGGGGTACTCGATCTTTTCGCCGATTTGGGACTCTCGCAAAGTTTCCTCCTCCCTGATAATCCTACGGTTCAATACATGCTCTCTCATTTTTTAATGACCTCTCGTGCGTGCGGTGTCAAACCTGTTTCGTTTGTCTATCAAGATTATAAAAATCACGACGGACTGCGTAACTGGCTGGAGCTGGAGAAGATGATGGGATTTGATGCCAAAGGGTG
>JAGXFM010000042.1 GCA_024637215.1 Sulfuricurvum sp. | reverse complement strand
CTATTACCGAGTTGCTACGACGAGAAAAATATGCGATTGCCCATCTAAATGATTGGCAATGTGCGTTGGCTGCACTTTTAGTGAGCGAAGATAGCGCAATAGAGACGAAGTGTGTGTATACGATCCATAATCTAGCGTATCAAGGGGTATTTCCCCCTTCACTATTGCCTCAAATCGGTATCCATGAGCGTTACTTTACAATGGACGCACTTGAGTTTTACAATCAAGTGAATTTTATGAAAGCGGGGATTGCATACGCTGATGCTGTTACAACGGTGAGTCCTACCTACGCAAAAGAAATTCTAACGTCAGAATTCGGATGCGGACTGGAAGGATTTTTACAGCTTCACCGCCGTAAACTGAGCGGGATACTCAATGGAATAGATCCCTATCATTTTTCCCCTTCGTGTGATGAGGCGTTGGTTGAAAAGTACACTAATGCCAAGGGGAAGAAAGGATCAAAAAGCGATCTTTTGAAACAGGTGGGGCTTAAAGGCTCTAGTAAACCTCTTTTTGCCTTTATCGGTCGTTTTACGGAGCAAAAGGGGATCGATATCTTGGTCGAAGCGTTGCCGAAGATTGTCGAAATGGAGTGCAATGTTGTATTACTGGGAGAGGGGGAAGAGGGGTATCATGATTCCCTTGCCGCACTCGCTGAGCGCTACAGTAATCTCCATTTGAGCTTCGGATATGATGAAGTAATTTCACATCGAATGTATGCGGCGGCCGATTTCTTGCTAATGCCTTCGCTTTTCGAGCCGTGTGGGTTGAACCAGATGATCGCTTTTGCCTACGGAGCCGTTCCGATTGTGAACAAAGTAGGGGGATTGGCCGATACGGTGAAAAAAGTGGAAGCGTATGATGAGAATGCTCCGTTTGGCTACGGGGTACACTTTAGCTCTCCTACCCCCCGCTCTTTGGTTGCGGCGGTGAAAAAGTCGTGTGAGCTTTACGGTGATAAAAAACACTTTGATGCCGTTGTCAATCACAATATGAAATGCGATTTTTCATGGAATGAGAGTGCCAAAGCGTACATCAAAATCTATACGAAACTCTCTAAGTGAAAAAACTCTTTATCGATATCGGAGGGACTCATCTTCGAAGTGAAATAGAGAGTGATGAGGGTATTCTTCGTGATACTATCAGCTCTCAAGAGATGGGATTATTAGCCTATATGGACAGGCAAATAGTTCTTCATCCCCAAATCGATTTTATCGGCATCTCCTATGCGGGACAAGTGAATAACGGGGTTATCGTTTCGGCTCCTAATATTAATATTGATAAATATGAAATTGCTTTTGAAGTAAAGCAGCGCTACGGTATTGCTTTGGAAATCGATAATGATCTCAACTGTGCGATACGCGCCGAAGCGGCGTATTGGAAATCGTCTAACATTGCGGCACTCTACATCGGAACGGGGATCGGTGCGGCGGTAATCGATCAGGGAGCATTGATACGAGGGAATGCCAATATGGCATTTGAGATCGGACATATCCCCTACCGCGAAACACCGCTTGTGTGCGGGTGCGGACGAAATAATTGTGTCGAACTCTATGCATCCGGTTCGGGAATGGCCAAATGGCTCCACTATTACGGAAGCCATTTGGATCCTGTATTGTCGCAATTAAAAATCGGATCGGATAGAAATGAGCGTTTGATCGTATCTGAGTTTGAAGAAGCGTTACTTCATGCCGCAGGGGTATTGGTGACGTTAGCCAATCCCGAAATAGTGGTCTTAGGGGGAGGTGTAATAGAACAAAATCCCTATTTGGCTACACTGTTACGAGAAAAGTTACCACACTATGCCCTTTCACCTGCATTGGCAGGGTTACGGATCGAGATAATTGTATTGGAAAATGCTCCGTTGATGGGAGCCAAATTATTGGAGAGACATCATGGATAAATTAAATATTTTAATTGCCGCATCAGAGGTAGTCCCTTATGCTAAAAGCGGCGGCTTAGCCGATGTTGTCGGAGCATTGCCCAAAGCACTTAGGAACCTCGGACATGATGTGCGCATTGTTATGCCGCGCTACTACATCGTTGATCGTGAAAAATACGGACTAAGACTTTTAGAGGGAGGTCTCGGTGTTCCGATGGGGGTTATGGGGGAGATATGGGGAGGCGTGTATGAGGGGTTACTCCCCGGCACCGATATCCCTGTCTATTTTATCGACCATGAGGGATTTTTCGGACGTGGCGGATTGTATGAGGAGAACGGCTACAGTTATAGTGACAATGACAACCGCTTTCTCTTTTTTTCGCGCGCGGTGATGCAATTGGCCAAAAAAATCCGCTTTCATCCCGATGTCATTCACGCAAACGACTGGCATACCGCCGCGATTGCTGTGATGCTCAATACCCATTATGCCTATGATAGCGATTTTGCTTATACGGGATCGCTTCTAACCATCCATAATCTCCAACATCAGGGTAGGTTTTACAAAGGGGCGATGGATATTCTCGCTATCGGATGGGAGCATTTCAATGCCAGTGAGATCGAAGAGTATGACGGGATCAATCTCCTCAAAGGGGGGATCGTCCATGCCGACGTTATCAGTACGGTGAGCCGTAAATACGCTCAGGAGATACGAACAGCGGAATTCGGATGGGGATTGGAACATTTGATTGATCGTAATGCGTACAAACTGCACGGTATCCTCAACGGTGTCGATTATGAGGAGTGGAGTCCGAGTGTTGATCCGTTCATTGCTCAAACGTTTGATACGGAGTCGATGGAGGGAAAAAAAGTTTGTAAAAGAGCTTTGCAAGAGAGTTTTTCTCTTCCGCAGCGTGATGAGGTTCCTGTGATCGGATTGGTCGGGAGACTGGTAGAGCAAAAAGGGATTGAGCTGATCGTTCACTCTATCCATGCACTGATGCATATGGAGATACAGATTGTCCTTCTTGGTGCGGGGGAGAAGTGGGCGGAGCATTTTTTTAGCGATATTGCCGGACGCTACCCTCAGAAGTTCGGATGTTACATAGGGTATCGCAATGATCTGGCACATGCCATCGAAGCGGGGAGCGATCTGTTTTTGATGCCCTCACTTTTTGAACCGTGCGGGTTAAACCAAATCTATTCACTCCGCTACGGAACCCTCCCTATTGTCCGTGCAACTGGGGGACTCGATGATACGATTGAAAACTATCATAATGACTCTCAACACGGAACGGGATTCAAATTCCATGATGCGACACCGGATGCGTTGATCAATACGGTGGGATGGGCAGTTTACACATGGTACAATGATCCAAAAGGTTTTCAACAAATGCAGCGTAACGCAATGGAGCAACGGTTTGATTGGGACGGTGCGGCAAAAGAGTATGAAGCCCTCTATAGAAGAATTAAATTAGGGAGAAGAGGAGAATGAGTATCCAACATTACCCCATAACGTATACGCTCTCACGACTGAGCGCGTTGGACATCTATTTATTCAAACAAGGGACGCATACCAAGCTCTACAATAAATTGGGGTCTCACCCTATGGAGCATCAGGGGATTCAGGGAATCTATTTTGCTGTCTGGGCACCCAATGCGGCGTATGTCAGTGTAAGAGGTGACTTTAACAACTACAGTACCGATTCTCACCCTCTAGCATTACGTACAGATGAATCAGGGATATGGGAGGGATTCATAGCAGGGGTAGAGGAGGGGATTACGTACAAATACCATATCGTCTCGAAGTTTCATAATATCGTTCATGATAAAAGTGACCCGTTCGGATTTTATGCGGAAGAACCTCCCAAGTCGGCATCACGCGTATGGAGCTTGGAAGAATATCCATGGGGTGATAGCGGATGGATGAGTGAGCGTCACCGCCATAATGCCCATAATGCTCCTATCAGTGTGTATGAGATGCATGTAGGGTCTTGGAGACGTAAAGTGGAAGAGGATAACCGTTTTCTCACCTACCGAGAACTCGCCGTTGAACTGGTAGCGTATCTAAAAGAGATGAACTATACCCATGTCGAGTTTATGCCTTTGAGCGAATATCCTTATTTCGGATCATGGGGATATCAGGTCGTAGGATATTTTGCCGCAACCGCACGTTTCGGAACACCGCAGGATTTGATGTATCTGATCGATACACTGCACCAAAACGGTATCGGGGTTATTATGGATTGGGTACCGTCACATTTTGCGGTGGACATGCACGGGTTGATTAACTTTGATGGAACCGCACTTTATGAACACGATGATCCCCGTCAAGGGTACCATCCCGAATGGGGAAGTATCATCTTCAACTACGGACGCAATGAGGTACAATCTTTCTTAATCAGCTCGGCGATGTTTTGGTGTGATTACTATCATATTGACGGTATTCGTGTTGATGCGGTTGCGTCAATACTCTATCTCAACTATGCACGAGAAGAGGGGGAATGGATCCCTAACAAATACGGCGGGAATGAAAACTTGGAGGCGATTGAGTTTTTGAAAAAACTGAATGTTAGCCTCTATGGAGAATTTTCCGATATTGTGATGATTGCCGAAGAATCGACCGCCTACCCGATGGTAACGCGTCCTGTCGATGTCGGAGGGCTCGGTTTCGGGTTTAAATGGAATATGGGGTGGATGCACGATTCACTCAAATACATGAGTTTTGATCCGATTTATCGCCAGCACCACCACCATCAGCTCACCTTTAGCATGTGGTACGGATTTGATGAAAATTTTATGTTGCCGCTGAGTCATGATGAGGTCGTCCACATGAAAGGCTCCCTTATCAACAAAATGCCGGGAGATACCAATCAAAAGTTCGCCCATTTGAGAGCGCTATTGGCTTATATGATGGGGCACCCCGGTAAAAAACTCCTCTTTATGGGGGGAGAGATTGCACAGTTTTCTGAGTGGAATTTTGAGCGTTCGCTTGATTGGCATTTACTCGATTCTCCTCTTCATCGCGGTTTACAAAAGATGGTATCCGATCTCAACGCCCTCTACGTACAAGAACCGGCTTTGCATCTGTACGATGAGAAGCGTGAGGGATTTGAGTGGATTGATGATCGTGATTACTCCCATAATTGCATCAGTTTTATCCGTAAAAGTGATAATCCGCTGGAAAATATCTATGTGGTGTGCAATTTTTCGGATGAGACACGGAACAATTTCCCGATAGGTATTCCGAATGAGGGAGAATATGTGGAGATTTTTAATTCACATTCTTCTACTTATGAGGGGTGGAATATCGGAAATACAGGGGTATTACACTCGGTGCAATATCCGATGCACGGGCGGGAATATTCTTTGAGTGTGACACTGCCGCCGCTTGGTGTGTTGTATCTAAAGCAAATAGTTAAGGTTTAGTAGGGAATAATGGTGAGAATAATGATAGTAAAGAAGCAAAAATGATTTTACACGATTACGAATACGACTCGAAATATACGAAAAGTATCGCTTATTTTTCAATGGAGTTTGCTATCCATCAAGGGCTTAAAACCTATTCGGGGGGGCTTGGCTTCTTATCCGGTTCGCATATGCGCAGTGCGTATGATCTGCGTCAGAATGTGGTAGGTATCGGTATTTTGTGGAGTTTCGGCTATTACGATCAAACCCGCAGTCCCGATCGGAGCCTTAAAGCCGAATTTGTCCGCAAACATTACTATTTTCTTAAAGATTTGGGAATACAAGCAACCGTGATGATTCACTCGCAAGAAGTGCATATCAAAGCTTTTTATCTCTCTCCGGATATTTTCGGTTCAGCTCCTTTGATTCTCCTCTCAACCGATATTCCTGAAAATGACTTTTTGGCTCGTACGATCACCCATAAACTTTACGATGCCAATGAAGAGACCCGAATTTCACAAGAGATCATTTTAGGGATTGGTGGAGTTAAAGTTCTCGAAGCGCTTAAGCAAACAGTTGAAATATATCATATGAATGAGGGGCACGCATTACCTCTTGTTTTTGAACTGTACGCTAAATACAAGAATATGGATGAAGTAAAAAAACGAGTTGTCTTTACAACCCATACGCCTGAAGATGCCGGAAATGAACAGCATAATATCGATTTACTCCATAAGTTTGGTTTCTTCAACGGTTTAGAATTGGATACGGTTCGTTCTATTATGAAGATGGAAAATGAAAATAGCTTTAATCTCACCGTAGGGGCATTGCGTTCTTCTAAAATTACGAACGGTGTCTCTAAGTTTCACGGAGAAGTGGCGAACCGTATGTGGAAGGATTGTGAAGGGCGTTCCGAAATTATTCATGTCACAAACGCACAAAATCGCCGTTTTTGGACGGATAAAGAGTTACTGGCGGCATTGGATGATCATGAAGATTATGAAATCATTAGCCGTAAAAAACATCTTAAACGGACTTTGTTCACCGTTGTAGCCGATCAAACCGGAAAAATGTTTAACCCTGATATTTTGACCATCGTGTGGGCACGACGGTTTGCCGAGTACAAACGTCCCGGACTTATCAAATACGATCTTGCCCGATTTAAAAAGCTCCTCCAGCGTACCGAACAACCGATTCAAATCATTTGGGCTGGAAAACCCTATCCATTTGATACCAATGCGATTAATGTGTTTAACGAATTGATTCATATCAGCCATGATTATCCCAATATGGCGGTATTGGTCGGGTATGAGCTTGACCTCTCCAGAATGCTCAAAAAAGGGTCTGATGTATGGCTCAATACTCCGCGTGTATCACGAGAAGCGAGTGGAACCAGTGGGATGACGGCGAGTATGAACGGCTCTATCCATTTCTCTACGGATGACGGGTGGCATCCAGAATTCGCCAAACATACGATCAACTCGTTTACCATTCCACCGATTGACCATAGTCAGCCGATTGAGCTTCAGGACGCCGAAGACAATAGAAATATGATGGACATACTCGAAAACGAGATCATTCCGATGTATTACAATAAGCAAGAACAATGGACGCAGATGATGAAAAATGCGATGGAACATGTTATCCCCGCATTTGATTCCGGGCGTATGGCGCATGAATATTACACCAAAATGTATAACGCCTAAATAGTATTATTTAGAAAAGTTTTTATTGTGAAAAAATTACTACGCTGTAAGCGCCGATAGAAACCGAAGCATAAAAAGGGAGCCCATCACACGCCCCCTCGTTTGCGATAATATCACTACTTGGATGGTTGGAAAAATCGTCATTGTACCCTTCCCAATCGCTGTTGAAGCGGAGTTTCCAAGCTCCTTGAGCCGGAAAACCAATAACGTAGTCATTTTGTGTCTCATGGTAGAAGTTAGCAACGATGACAACGTCGTCTGATGCACCTCCCTTGTCCCAGCGATGATATGCAATCACTTTACGTTCATTGTTCAAATGGTAGACCTGTGTAAACTGCCCGCACAAACCGCGTGTGAAGCCCTCACGGTTGGAACGCAGCCGTATAAGATCTCGGTACAAACGGACGATCCCGTGAAACTCAGCACATTGATCCCAATCAACGGGAACCGTGTCACGAAACCATCCCCCCTCTAGGAACTCTTGACCTTGAAAAAGCATAGGTATACCGGGGGAGGTAAAGACCATTGCGGCGGCTAATGTCGAACGTTTCCGTGCGTACCACCCTTTGGGGTCATTAGGGTTGATCTCTTGCGGTACACGAGCATGGCCGTTTGCTACCTCATCATGCGATTCGCTGTAAATAACCCGATCAAAGGCATCATCGTTATAACGGTATAAGATGGCATCGCGTATGGCATCGAGTGATCGCTGCTCATCTTGGGGTGTGATCACCGCTTGACGTATAGGATGGACAAACATAGCATCCCACTGAGAGGCGAATCCGGCTCCGCCTGCGCCAACCTCTTTGGTGAGCCATGTATTGTTTTGAAGATCCTCGGCGATGGTGACGCGACCGGGAAATTTCTGTGAGATTTGGCTATTGATCCATTGGAGCAGGCTCCACCCCTCAGGAATATCCTGCTTATCGGAATCATTGACCATACGGATAAACTGTGTACAGTCAAATCGGATTCCGTCTATATGGTATTCTTCAAGCCACATCATGGCATTATCCAAGAGGTACTGACGAACCTCTCCCCGCCCGTAATCGGGTCTGGTCTCTCCCCATGGGGTGATTGCTCTATCGTCGTTATAGAAATAGATTCCGCCGCGACTATTTTCGCTCCAGCCGTCAAACTGCCACAGATCAAGATCGCTGGGGCCTAGGTGGTTGTAGACAACATCCAGTATCACCGCAATACCCGCTTGATGGGCGCGCTTGATAAACTGCTTAAATGCCAACGGCCCGCCGTAATCGCGCTCTACCGAAAAAATATGGGCAGGGTTATACCCCCATGAACTCTCTCCTGCGAACTCCCCTATCGGCATAATCTGTATCGCATTGATGCCGAGTTTTTTCAAATGTCCCAGACGCGCGGATACCGATGAAAATTCACCCTGATTGATAGCATCTTCTTGATCATTAAATGTCCCTACATGCAGCTCATAGATGATGAGTTCATTCCACGCTACGAGGGTAAAATCATCTCCCTGCCAATCAAAACGGGTATCATGAACGATGGCGTTTCCGACTGAGCCTGTCACTTCACGAGCATACGGGTCGATCCGCTTGAACTCACCGTTTTGTGTAGAGATGAGAAACTGATAGTGATCTCCCGCCTGTGCCTCAACCACATTTGCGTACCAATAACCATTTTCTTCAGAGTTCATCGGGTGTTGAGAGCCATCCCATTCGTTGAACGATCCGATAACGGATACGTGTTGTGCATGGGGTGCCCACACGCGAAAGGCAACGCCATGAGAATGGAGAATCGATCCCATACCTTTGATTTTAGTTTCATCACTCATGGCTTAATCCTTCTTTTGACTAAGATGCGTGACTATATTGTATCGGATTCGCCATTGTCTAATAACGATTATTACCTGTATCTTACTAATTTAAACAATTATCATGAAAAAAGCTATTTCCACTGAAAACTAGGGTTATAGAGTAACTTATTTTTACGGAAGATGAGATCCATCTGTTTCAAAATCGTCGTGAGGATCGTGATAGTCTCTAGGGCATATTCCCCTTTGTTGAGCATAATACACTCTGCTTTATGGGCAAAAGCGACATCGGATATTTCAGCACGGCTTGGGATATTGGTTTTCATTTTATTTTCCAACACTTGGGTTGCCAAAATCACCGGCATATGTGCCGCACTACAAAGATCAAGAATCTCTTCTTGCATATAAGCTAAATTTTCAAAGCCTATCTCGATTGCCAAATCACCCCGTGCTATCATAATTCCTGAATTACCGTATTGTATTAGCGCTTCGAGGATACGGGGTAAATTTTCAACCCCCTTTTTTGTTTCGATTTTGGCAACAATACCAATCGATCCTTTTTTGCCTAATAGATCTAATTGCTCAATCAAATCATCAATATCTTCAGGAGTCTGCGCGAAGGAAATTCCGATGATATCGGCATATTCGCAGATATGAGGCAAAACCTCTTTGTCATGCGCACAGATCGCATGGATCGCTATATCGCTGTTAGGAAAATTGATCCCTTTTTCATCTTTTAACGAAACTCCCTTTTCACTTCGGGTTAAAACACGGCATAGGATATCTTCGCCGAGTATTTCATCAATAACCATTTCAATCTTTCCATCATCAACGAACACCGTATCGTTGATGTTGACTAAGCTTCCCAGTCTCTCCAGTGTGCATCCGATGATCGCATCGTAGTCTTTTGATTTCTTCTCATGAAGCGGCTGTTGGGAAGATTGAATCAAAACACGCGCTCCGTACAAGAGTTTGATTTTTTTTGGTTTTCCTGTTTTTTTGGACTTTTTCAGAGCGGTTCTGATTTTTGGACCGGCTAGATCAACATAGATCTTTAAATCCTTCTCCTCACAGCTGGCATTTTTGATCGATTGAGCCATGTGACTCCATGATTCTGCATTATCATGAGCGGTATTGATACGAAAAAGGTGTACTCCCTCAGCAGAGAGATTGCTGAACCATTCTTTATTTTTTGTAAAATCGGAAGGGACGGTGATCATGATTTTAGTTTTGTCGTTGGAGGTAGAAAAAATTTCGGATTTTTTATCCATAATTGCATGGGAATCTTCATAGCTTAATCGGGGTTTTGGAAGGTGTAGCTCTTTTTTGAGTGCAAGAGCCAACATCTCAAGTGCCACATTGATACTTGCCTCCATGTGAGCTTGTGATCGGCCGAAAGAGGATAAGCCAACTTTGGTTAAATCGTCTTGCAGTTGTGAAAAATCATATTTACGGAGATTGAGATAGTGTTTCATATTAAGTAAAGAGACATCAGTTGCTTGCGTGTCGACTTCAAAAGACATTTTTTCTTTCAGATCCGATAATTTATTAAATAACTTGGTTAACAATACACTTTTCATGGCTGTTCCTTATTTTTGGACAATATAGAGCTGTATAGTACGATAAAAAGATTACAACAGAGTCGTGACTTTTTAAGTTCAAGTTATTCTAGTGTAATATATAGGTAACCGCATTGGACTATATTAGCATTGTATTCCTATGCAACCCAAAAAAAAGGGAATTGAATGATTAGTAACATTATTACGATGAGTGGAGTAAAGAGTCTTAAAGACATCGATATTGAGGGGAAGAGAGTTCTCATACGGGTCGATTTTAATGTACCGATGGATGGACAGTTTAATATCTCCGATGACAGTCGTATTCGCGCGGCTCTTCCGACGATCAACTACTGTATCGATCATAATGCCTGCTCTATTACTCTCGTGAGTCATTTGGGGCAACCGAAGGGGGGATATGATGAGCGTTTTACCCTCCGCAATATCCAAAAGCGGCTAGAGCGGTTACTGGAGAAAAAAATCGAGTTTATCGATAATCTTGAAACCCTCAAAGAAGAAAATGCCCACTGTTCGATTGAGCGGATCTTTTTGCTCGAAAATATCCGTTTTTTTGAGGGGGAGAAAAAAAATGACCCTGTGTTTTGTCAACAATTAGCCGACTTATGTGATGTTTACGTCAACGACGCGTTCGGAACCTCGCATCGTAAAGACGCTTCGACCTACGGAATCTCTGATTTTGCTACAATCAAAGTAGCGGGATTTTTGATGATGCGGGAGATCGAAGCATTTACCAAAGCACTCGAAAAACCGATCCGTCCGATTGCACTCGTGGTCGGAGGCTCTAAAATCTCCTCCAAAATAACGCTGCTGACCTCTGTTATGCCGAAAATCGATAAACTCATCATCGGCGGTGCGATGAGCAATACGTTTTTAAAAGCACTCGGTTACGACATGAAAGCATCCTTGGTCGAAGATGATTTCGTCGAAGTGGCGAAAGAGGTTCTGAATGAAGCCAAGGCCAAAGGGGTAAAAGTCTATTTACCTGTCGATGTCGTTTCAACCGATTCGATCGAACATCCTGTTGATGTCAAAATAACCCCCGTTCAAGACGTGTTGGATGGCTTTCATGCCGTGGACATAGGCCCCGCAACGCTCAAACTTTTTTCAGAAGCGATTGAACTCTCTAATACGATTATTTGGAACGGACCGATGGGAATCTATGAGATTAATCAATTCTCAAAAGGGACGTATAAACTCGCTTCTATCATTGCAGATAGCTATGCGTTTAGTATTGTCGGAGGGGGAGATACCGCTGATGCGGTTGAGAAAGCGGGTGAAAAAGAGAAATTCAGTTTTATCTCTACCGGCGGTGGAGCGAGTTTGGAACTTTTGGAGGGGAAAATTCTCCCCGGATTTGAAAAGCTTGATCGTAAATAAAAAGAGCGGGAATATATGGTTACTTTATACCTACGACATAATGACTCATTTGAAAGTCACCCGCTCAAAAATCTCAAAGAGCCTATCAATCCTGAGACTATTTTTTGGATTGATATTTTTCAGCCAAACGCGGAAGAGATAGAGCGTATTGAAGTATTATTTGATATTAAATTACCCACAAAACATGATCGCGAAGAGATAGAACTTAGTTCGCGTTACTGGGAAGATAATCGATGCATTAAGATAAACTCCTATTTTTTCGTCTCTTTCTTTTTTGTCGAGAGTACAAAGTCACACTACAACGAAAGTGTGAGCTTTGTTCTACAGGACAATATCCTTTTTACGGTTCGCGACAGTGAACTTCAAACGTTTGAAATGATGAGGACCATGCTCCTGACCCATCCGAAAGAGCTTTTTTCGGGATACGATATCTTTATCCAAATTTTTGATATTCGGATCGATAAAGATGCGGATTTACTTGAATATGCCTCAAAAGAGAGTGACGAAATCCGAAAAAAACTTTTGTGGGAACACGGCAGTCATTCGGTAGAGGTGTTGAGAAAAATTTCCACTTTACAAGAATTTACCCTTAAAATACGCCAATCGGTTTTTGATAAACGTCGTATTCTCACGGCAATGGCCAAATCACCTAAACTCCCTTCCACCATAAAAGAAGACCTCTCGATTATGATGAAAGACATCAACTCGCTGATCGAATTTATTGCGATTGATGACAATACTCTGGACAATTTGCAAAACCTTTTTTTAGCGCAGACCAGTATCGAGCAAAATAAAATTATCAAGCTTTTCACGGTAGCCAGTGTTGCGTTAATGCCTCCGACTCTGATTGCAAGTATTTACGGTATGAATTTCCATTTTATCCCTGAATTGAAATGGACACTAGGGTATCCCTTTGCTTTGATACTCATGGGACTTTCCAGCGCTATCCCACTCATATACTTTCATAAAAAAAAGTGGCTTTAATAAGCCGCTTGACTACAAAGAGCAACTATACTTCTTTTACTATAAATGAGGACTCTCCATGCCATTTTCACCCTTTAGCCTTTCATCTCCTATTCAACGTGCGGTGAGTGAGAGCGGCTACACACAGCCGACACCGATCCAAGAAAAAGTGATACCGTTGGTGTTAGAGCGCCGTGATATTCTTGCTCAGGCACAAACGGGGAGCGGGAAAAGTGCGAGTTTCGTTTTGCCGATTTTAGAGCTTTGGTCGTCATCGCGTGGTGAGGGGAAAGGGAAAATCAAAGCCCTCATCCTCACCCCGACACGCGAACTCACCCTCCAAGTGGCTCAGACGTTTGAGACTCTGGGGAAGTATCTCCCTAAAACGCCGAAAGTAGTGAGTCTCATCGGGGGTGAGGGGATCAGTGATCAGCTCTACGCAATACAACAAGGGTGCGATATTCTCGTCGCAACGTCGGGGCGCTTTCTCGATGTGTTGAGAAAAAAGCAGATGAATCTCTCGCACTTGGAATTTTTCGTCCTCGATGAAGCGGACAAGATGCTCGATCTCGGATTTGCCGAAGAGCTGGAACTGATTTTAGAAGCTATCCCCTCACAGCGTCAAAATCTCCTTTTCTCCGCGACCTATCCGCCGAAGATGGAGATGATCGCCTCTCGTATCACTCAAAATCCGATTCATATCTCCATAGAAGCGGAAATGCCAACTGTACAGAGTATCCAACAGCGCGTTATTGAGGTGAATCCTGAAAATCGGGGGCCTTTGTTGAGACATCTTCTTGAGAGTGAAAAATGGGAGCAGGTGTTGGTCTTTATGGCGAACAAACGAGCCTCTGATAATATCGCCGCAAAGTTTCGCAAATACGGTTTTTCGGCCGACTCATTTAACGGCGATCTCCTCCAAGAGGATCGCACTTATGTGTTGGAGCAGTTCAAAGCGAAAAAAATCCGTGTCCTCTTTGCCACTGATATCGCCGCGCGCGGGCTGGACATCGACGATATCACCTGCGTTATCAATTTCGATCTCCCCCGCTCTCCGGCGGATTATATCCACCGTATCGGACGGACGGGTCGTGCGGGCAAATCGGGTCTGGCGATTTCGTTTATCGGTTACGAGGAACGGGATCATTTTAGATTGATCGAAAAACGCTCCTCTATTAAACTGCCGCGTGAGCAGATCGAGGGGTTTGAACTCGTGGGGACTCCACCGCCGAAAGTCAAAGGCCCCGATCCGATCAAAGGAAAAGGGATGAGTAAAAAAGACAAAGCGCGTGAACTCGCCGCCAAAAATGCTAAAAACTCAGGAAACCGATGAATAGCCTCATCGATCTACTTTCCCAAAAGACGGGACTCACCCTCAAAACCGTTACCAATATCCTAAAACTCCTCGAAGAGGGTTCAACCATCCCTTTTATCGCTCGCTACCGCAAAGAGATGACAGGCGGTGCTACGGATGAACAGTTGCGTGAGTTTGAGAGCATCTACGGCTATTCGAAAAAACTGCTGGATCGTAAAGAGGAGGTATCTCGTCTCATCGCAGAGCGCTCGGAGTTGAATAACGACTTGCGTACTCGGTTGAACAACGCTCAAACGCTCCAAGAGGTCGAAGACATCTACCGTCCTTACAAGGAGAAGAAAAATACCCGTGCCAGTGTCGCTATCGCCGCAGGGCTCGAACCGTTGGCGGATGTGTTGGAGCGTGCGCAGTTGGAGTTGGGAGAATTTACGAAGCGTGCTGAGAGTTTTGTAAAAGGTTCTATCACTTCTCGCGAAGATGCGATCATAGGGGCTCAGGATATTGTGGCGGAGCGCTACAGTGACGATCCTCGTGAACGCGACCACTGGCGTCGTCAGATACTCGATTATTCCTCGTTTGAGATCAAAGCGACCAAAGGGATGAGTGAGGAGGGACTATTCGCTAAGCTTGCGGGAAAAAGTGAGAAAATAGCCTCTATCCCTTCACATCGTTATCTCGCCATTATGCGTGGGGTGAGTGAAAAAGAGCTGAGCGTTAAGATTACCCTCGATATGGGTCGGGTGGAGAATACGATTAAGAACTACCGAATACCGCGTAGTGCCAAAAGTTCGCAGAGCTTTCTGTTGGCGAGTTATCTCGATGGCTTCAAACGGTTGTTGTTTCCTTCATTGGAGCGGGAAGTGCACGCGATGATCAAAGAGAAATCGGATATCCAAGCGATCAATACGTTCGGCAAAAACCTCTCACAGCTTCTGGGCTCTCCCCCTGTCACGAAGCGCTCTATTTTGGGAGCCGATCCAGCGTATCGTACGGGGTGTAAACTCGCCGTCGTCGATGAAAACGGCACGTATCTCGATCATGCCGTCATCTATCCAACCCCACCGCAGAGCGACTATGAGAAGAGTGCAAAGGTTGTAAAGCAGTTGTGTGATCGTTACGGGATTAATGCCGTCGCTATCGGTAACGGAACGGCCTCACGGGAGACACAGGAATTTTTTGCGAGGGTGAACCGTGATGAGGGATTAAATCTCGCCTACACCGTCGTCTCCGAAGCGGGGGCATCGGTCTACTCCGCCTCTAAAATCGCCCAAGAGGAGTATCCGCAACTCGATGTGACGATACGGGGGGCGATCTCGATAGCCCAGAGGTTGCGCGATCCGATGGCGGCACTGGTGAAGATCGATCCCAAATCGCTGGGGGTTGGGCAATATCAGCATGACGTCGATCAGAAGCTGCTTGAGAAGAAGCTCGGTAGCGTCACCGAAGATTTGGTTAACCGTATCGGCGTTGATCCCAACAGCGCTTCGGTCTCACTCCTCTCCTACGTCGCTGGGGTGGGGGCAAAAGTCGCTAAATCGATAGTGGAGTACCGCGAGCAAAGCGGAGCGTGTAAAAGCAAGCAAGAACTTCTCAAAGTCAAAGGGCTGGGGGCGAAAGCGTACGAGCAGTGTGCAGGGTTCTTTCGGATACGGGAAGGGAAAAGTCTATTGGATAACACGGGCGTTCATCCTGAGAGCTACGAAGCGGCAAATACCCTTTTAAAACATTATGATCTCGTGACGATCACGAAAGATCAGATTCCTCGGATTGCGCAGGAGTTAGGGGTAGGGGAAGCGACACTCAGTGATATCATCGCGGAGTTACGTAAACCGGGGTTTGACCCCCGCGAGAGTTTGCCCCCTATTATGTTCCGTTCCGATCTCACCGATATCAAAGAGCTTCGTGAGGGATCTATTGTTTCAGGAGTTGTCCGAAACATCGCCGATTTTGGCGCGTTTGTCGATATCGGATTGAAAAATGACGGACTGATTCATATCTCTCAGATGTCGGAGAAGCGGATATCGCACCCTCTCGAAGTACTGAGTGTCAATCAACAGTTGAGTCGTATACGTGTTGTCGAGGTCGATATTGCTAAAGGGAAAGTGGGATTGAGTCTAAAAGAGTGATAGAATATGGATAAGTTGTTCGTTACTGCTCATACTCTATCATGTGATTTTATTCCCCTACCATCGTTCGTGCCGTAGGGTTTGCTTTTAGTCTTTCAATCGGAATAGGTTGGTTTGTTTTTTCACAAATACCGTAGGTTCCCAGAGCAATTCGATTGAGTGCGGCATTGATCTCGTCCAACTCAGATTCGAGTTTTTCAAGGAGCATATGGTCAGTGGAATTTTCGATTTCTATCTCAGCAGAGTCCAATATTTCATCCAACTCGCCGTCCATTCCGATACTGCTGAGCTCCACTTTTATAAGAGCGATATTCTTTTCAATTTTTGTTTTTTCTGCTTTGAGGATTGCTTCAAATGCATTGAGATCCAAATCGTGTCGTGTACTCATTGTATGCCCCTTTTACAAAAATTTAACCTTCATAAATGATAACGCATAAATGGTAACAAAATAAGAATCCATCTTTGCTATTTTTGACATCACACAGTCGATTTGGGTACACTAAAGAACTTTAACACGTCGGATGAGAACAAATGAAGCAAATGATGCAAATATACCGTGAAAACCGAGAAGCGGTAGAGGGTTTTTTACTGGGTACGATAAGTGACACGCCTCAGCACGATTTCGATGATGTTCAAGTCGATAAATTCTTTAAACGTCTTCCGTGCCTTACTGATATGTATTTGATGGATGAAAAGGGGGAGCAGATCACCCCGACATGGCGCAGAAACACTCATGATATGAGTTTAAAAGGTTCCGACAGAGCCTATTTCATCAACCGTATCCAGTTTGACGATAAAGGCAACTATATTTCCAACCCCTACATTTGTGCTAACAGCGGTCAGCCAAAAGTCTCGGTAGCTCGTAAATACTCGGATGGAAAAATTGCCGTATATGATCTCGATCTTGTCGCGGTACTGGGAAAAATGCATCTGATCGAGAGTACTCGACTTATCTCTAAACTCTCCGTATGGGTGTATGGTCTGCTAGGCGGCGGGCTTGTGCTGCTGGCATTATTTTTGGGTGGGTATGGATTGTTAGGATTTGCTAAAGCACTTATGAGCGCCGGTGATGAAACGCTTCAGTACGTCTTTAAATCCATCATCGGGATTACCCTCGCGATAGCGATTTACGATTTGGCAAAAACGATTTTGGAACAGGAGGTGTTTTACCGCTCCTTAACTCCCGAAGAAGGGAACGAATATAAAACCTTGACCAAATTTTTGACTTCGATCATTATCGCCCTTTCGATCGAATCGCTGATGGTGGTATTTAAAGTTGCGATCAATGATATCCGAAATATGCATTTCGCGTTTTATCTGATCAGCGGAGTCGGTATTTTGATCGTCTCTATGGCTATCCTCAACTATGTGAGCCGTAAAAAATATGAAACACAGAATTAGGAGTTATTCATGGATCAAGAACTCGCGTATCTGAATCAGTTTTATCTCAAAGTGATCGATTTTTTAGCCAACTACAGTTTTCAGATTATCGGCGCTTTGATCATCGTTGTAATCGGCTGGTTTTTTTCGAAATATGTTTTTAACGTATTGATGAAATTTTTAGAGCAGCACGATTTTGATCCGACCCTTAGCAAATTTGTCGCCAACGGTATCCGTGTATTGATTTTCGGAGCGATGCTGGTGGTCGCGATAGGAAAACTTGGGATATCGATTGCTCCGTTTATTGCCGCAGTCGGTGCGATTTTTTTAACCGCCGGATTGGCAATTCAGGGGAGTGTTGCCAATTACGCCGCAGGAATTTCACTGATTATCACCCGTCCGTTTAAAATCGGCGATACGATTTTGATTAACAAGGTATACGGAGAAGTTGAAGAGATACGCCTCGCCTATACGACGCTTCGTACGGAGGATGAAGAGCTGATCACGGTGCCGAACAAACATATGATCGGTGAAGTAATCGTCAACTCTTTTAATTACCGTGTGGTCGAATCGATGGTCGGGATCTCTTACGATGCGGATGCTGAAAAGGCAATAGCACTGATCCAAAAAGTGATTGAGGGATTTGAAAATGTCTCCACCGAAACGAAAGCTATTGTCGGAATCGAGAAGTTTGGAGAAAGTTCAGTTGATATCGGGATACGCTATTGGGTACCGACCCGAAATTTTTTTAAGACGCAGTTTGAAGTCAATATGGGGATTTATAAAGCGTTAAAAGAGGCAGAGATCACTATCCCTTATCCGCAGAGGGAGATTCGAATGCTCGGACAAACTAATATCGAAGGGCAAAAATGAGTGAACGCTTCAACCAAGCTGCCGAACGGTGGGATAAAGGGGATATGCGTCAAAACATAGCTCATGCAGTCTTTCAAACGATTGCGAGCCGAATCTCGTTATTGAATCATATGAGTATTATGGATTTCGGTGCCGGGACGGGGTTGCTCAGTTTTAAAATTGCTCCGATGGTTCAAAATGTACTTGGGGTTGATCTTTCCGAAAAGATGCTTGAACAACTGCACAATAAAAACTCTCCTTGCTTATCGGTGGAAGCCGTTTGCCGAAATATTTGTGAAGAGCCTTTAGATCAACAATTCCATGGGATTGTAAGTTCGATGGCGATACACCATGTCGAAGATATGGCATTATTGTTTGAGACATTTCACGCCCATCTCAAACGAGACGGTTTCATAGCGATCGCCGATCTCGAAGCGGAAGACGGAACTTTTCATACGCATGGAAATGAGGGGGTGCATCATTTCGGATTTGAACGCGATACCCTACGTGAAACGATTGAAAATGCAGGGTTTGAGCATGTCCGTTTTCACCATGCCTATACGGTTGAAAAAGAGAATGGAAATTATCCTATCTTCCTTGTAACCGCCACTAAAAAGGGCTAAAACCCTCATCTCGCACGCTTCTTGCATTATCATAGATACTTCAGCTCTAGGAGTATCCTATGGTCAGCCGCGCAAAAATCAAAGAACTCATGAATGAGAGCGCATGTTCTCACAGCAAAGAAAAAAAACCGGGAGAGGGATGCGATAAGCCTAAACCGGGACTTGCGGCGGGGGGATGTGCCTTTGACGGTGCCCAAATATCCCTTTTCCCCTACGCCGATGCGGTCCATCTCGTTCACGGCCCTCAGACATGTCTGGGTGCATCGTGGGAAACACGTGAGACAAAAACGTCGTACACGGGGCGTGATCATACTCAGATGGGATTTACGACGGGTATTACGACCAATGACGTTATTTTCGGCGGTGACAAACGGCTCTCTGATTCGATCGATTACATCATGGAGAACTATAAACCCGAAGCGATTTTCGTCTATTCGACTTGTGTGACGGCGCTTGTGGGTGATGATATCGATATGACCTGTAAACTCGGAAGCGAAAAATACGGTGTACCGGTCGTACCCGTTCATGCCGCCGGATTTGTGGGGAGTAAAAATCTCGGATCTCGCCTTGCGGGTGAAGCGGTATTAGAACATCTCATTGGTACCAAAGAACCCGAATTTACGACCCCCTATGATATTAACTTGATCGGGGATTACAACGTTACGGGGGATATGTGGCAGTATCTCCCTATTTTTGAGAAGATCGGACTTCGAGTGTTGAGTTCCATGAGCGGTGACGGTCGGGTCGGGGATATTCGTAGCGCCCACCGTGCAAAACTCAACGTCATCGTGTGTGCCAAATCACTGATAACACTGACGCGTAAAATGCAAGAGCAGTACGGCATACCGTGGATTTCGGTCTCATTTTACGGTAAACGTGACACGACATTTGCGATTCGAGAGATTGTGAACGCTTTGGGTGATCCTGCACTTATCGCACGTGCCGAAATAGTTATTGCGGAAGAAGAGGCGGAATTAGAAGAAAAAATTGCCCCATACAAAGCCCTCTTTGAAGGTAAAAAAGCGGTTCTCAACACCGGAGGAAACAAAGCATGGTCGATT
>JAGXFM010000041.1 GCA_024637215.1 Sulfuricurvum sp. | reverse complement strand
GCATCGGCTTTTTAAAATTGCCAACCGCTCCCATAACGATACTGCCTATCTGTTTAGCCTTGGGGTAGGACTTTTAATTACGTTTGCGTTTATGATCAATGCGTATGGTATCAGCGGATTAACACCGATTAAAGGGATTTCCGTGCCGTTTTTGAGCTACGGAGGTTCGGCGATGTTGGCTTCGGCAATCGGGATTGGGATGGTGATTATGGTCTCTAAAAAAATTGAATACAAATCGGGAGATAAAAAGTGAATCTCATCTTTACCGGCGGCGGTACCGGAGGGCATTTAGTTATCGCTCTCTCTTTGGCAGAAAAGGCCCGTGAACAAGGGCATAAAGTGATGTTTATCGGCTCGACTTCGGGACAAGATCGTCAGTGGTTCGGAGAGAGTCCTATTTTTGATGAGGTTCACTTTTTGGATACGACGGGTGTGGTCAACAAATCGGGATTTGGAAAACTCGCTGCTTTGTGGAAAGTCTTTAAAGCGCTTCTACACTCACGTGTAATCATCCGTGCTTTTAAAGCCGATGCGGTCGTGAGTGTAGGAGGATTTTCAGCGGCACCGGCTGCCATGGCGGCGGTTACGACAGGTGTGCCGCTCTACATACACGAACAAAATGCGATTACCGGAAAACTAAACCGATTACTGCGACCTTTTGCCAAACGTTTTTTCAGCTCGTATGAAGAGGGTCAAAACCGTTGTGACTATCCTGTCCACCCTCGCTATTTTGAGAATTCCCGTATTCGTGATTCGATTAAAACGGTTATCTTTTTGGGGGGATCGCAAGGGGCAAAATTTATCAATGATTTGGCACTTGAAATCGCTCCATGGCTCCAAAGCGGAGGGATACATATTATCCATCAGTGCGGGTTTAAGGAAGAAGAACGGGTGAGAGAGGCATATCATGCTTTGGGCATTGATGCGGAAGTGTACGGATTTACGACGCAGATTGCCGAGCTATGCGAGAAGAGCGATTTTGCCATAAGCCGTTCGGGTGCCAGTACCCTTTGGGAACTTTGTGCGGCAAAAATACCCGCTTTTTTTATCCCTTTTCCTCATGCTGCAGCCGATCACCAGTTTCATAATGCACAGTATATTTTGAAACACGATTGTGGTTGGTGTGAACGCCAAAATGAGGGGTTGAGTCATAAGCTTCAAGAAGCGATCTTGAGCGATATTAAACCAAAAAGTGAAGCACTTTCTCACCTTATTGCCCCTAACGGTGCGAAGCATATTATAGAAATAATTGAAAACCGTTAAACCTGCTGATTACATAATTTTTTGAGTCCCTTTTTGCTATAATTCGCCCACTTATTGCCACCAGCAAGGGCAGTGAGGAGAGAATTATCAAAGGAGTTTCACTATGAAACACACATCCGCGGGCAAATATCGCCCTTATCCTCAAGTTGATTTGCCAAATCGTATTTGGCCATCCAAAACCATTACACACGCCCCTATTTGGTGCAGTGTCGATCTTCGTGACGGTAACCAAGCGTTGATCACCCCGATGAATTTGGATCAAAAACTCTCTCTCTTCACCCTCTTGCTGAAACTCGGATTTAAAAATATCGAGGTGGGATTCCCCTCCGCGTCGAAAGTGGAGTTCGATTTTTTGCGCACCCTTGTGGAGCAAAAGTTAATCCCCGATGACGTAACGGTGCAAGTCCTCGTCCAAGCGCGGGAACATTTGATCGATAAAACATTCGAAGCATTGGAGGGGGTCAAAAAAGCAACGGTCCATTTGTACAATTCGACTTCGGTTGCACAGCGTAAAATCGTCTTCGGCAAAGAGCAAGACGAGATTATCGCGTTGGCATTAGAGGGTGTCGATATGGTCAAAGCACGCGCTGCTAAACACGACGGTGAGATCATGCTCGAATACTCCCCTGAGAGTTTTACGGGGACGGAGTTGGAATTTGCCGCCCGTATCTGTAACGCCGTAACGGATCGTTGGGAAATCAGCGCAAGCCGAAAAGTGGTGATTAACCTCCCAGCTACCGTAGAGATGGCAACACCGAATATTTACGCCGATCAGATCGAGTGGATGAGCCGACATCTCACTAACCGTGAGCACGTATTGATCTCGACCCATACCCACAACGACCGTGGAACCTCCGTTGCCGCAACCGAGTTGGCGTTGCTCGCGGGTGCCGATCGTGTCGAGGGGACATTGCTTTCCAACGGTGAGCGTACCGGAAACGTCGATATCATCACATTGGCACTCAATATGTTTACCCAAGGGGTCGATCCAGAACTCGATTTCAGCGATTTGGAGAGTGTCGTTCGGATCGTCGAAGAGTGCACCGATATGAAAACCCATGAGCGTCATCCGTATGTGGGCGAACTCGTTTACACGGCGTTTTCAGGCTCTCATCAAGACGCGATTAACAAAGGGTTGGCATATCAGCGTGCCAAAGAAGATGCGTTTTGGGAAGTGCCGTATCTCCCGATCGATCCGAGCGATGTGGGACGCAACTACGAGGGGATTATCCGTATCAATTCCCAATCGGGCAAGGGGGGGGTAGCCTATGTTCTCGAAGATAAATTCGGCTATTCGTTGCCGAAGAAAATGCACCCTGAAATCGGAACTATCGTTCAGCGCGTTACAGACGAAGCGGGACGGGAACTCTCCAGCGAAGAGATTTTAGATATTTTCGAGAAAACCTATTTCGGCGAACCGCATGACATTGAGTTCGTCGATTACTCGGTGATCTCCGAGAGTGCAAAAGAGCACTCCGCCAAATGTGTGTTGGAATACACCCATAACGGCAAAATGATCCGAAGCGAAGGGCAGGGGAACGGCCCGATCGATGCGTGCAAAAATGCGTTGATGGTGGAGTATTCCCACAGCTTTAAAATCCTCTCGTACAGTGAGCATTCACGCGGAGAGCTTTCCAGTGCCGAAGCGGTAGCCTATATCGAGATTCAGACGGAGAGTTTGGATAAATTTTTCGGAGTAGGGTGTGATAACGATATTACCGTAGCCTCGATCAAAGCGATGTTCAGCGCTCTTAATCGGGCGTTTTCGTAATCTTCCGTCATTCCCGCGAAAGCGGGAATATATTCTTGTTCGTGCTTTCACAAGTTTACCACAAATGAATCAATGATAAATCTAGCCTCTTTTATACGTAATTAGTAGTTATTAAGGAATCACAATTGGTAGATAAAGATAAATTAGATGTAGCCACACATCCAGCTGCATTAGAAGCAGTGGCAGATATTTTACTTCAATTGATCGGCTTGTCTCTAATGTATTTCATATTTAATGAAATTGGAAAAAACTTGATAGGTAATGATTTTAGTCCAGATATGCTTCTTAGCTTAGTTGTTTTACCAGCTATTTTAGTGCTCAAAAGTTGTGGAAAAATTCTCGAACCATACTTTGTGGAAGTTTTTCTAGACAATGAAACGTTATCTGTCAAACAAGGTATTCTTACAACTTTCGAAGATAGCCTTAGTTTAAAAACGGTTGAGAACATTGAAGTGACGACAACTTTGTTAGGAAAGTTACGAAATTATGCAACTATAAGAGTTTTCGCATATGGTGCTTGGGTAACAATTCCTAATGTTAAAAATGCACAGAATATTAAGCTCCGTATTGAGGATATTGTAAAAAAAAGCAAAAGTTGACTTTTCGCTTTCAGGTTCGTGGTGAGCTTGTCGAACCATGAACGAATGTAAAAAAAGCTCTAATTCCTCTTTAACTCCATCTTCGCTATAATCGCGCAATTTTATCCAATATGAGAGTATGACTATGATGGATGTCCGCGAAGCCTTTTTGGCCTTTTTTGAATCAAAACAACACGCACGGGTTCCGAGTTCTCCCCTCGTTCCTGATGATGCAACCCTCCTTTTCACCAATGCGGGGATGGTTCCGTTTAAGTCAATCTTTACAGGCGATATCCCTATCCCTGCCAATCCGCGTGCGACCAGTGCACAGACATGTATTCGCGCAGGGGGCAAGCATAATGACCTAGAGAATGTCGGTCATACGGCGCGTCACCACACATTTTTCGAGATGCTCGGGAACTTCAGTTTCGGTGATTATTTCAAAGAGGAAGCGATTGCTCACGCGTGGGAATTTGTCACGGAAGTGATGAAACTCCCTGTCGATAAATTGTGGGTAACGGTTCATGAGAGCGATGACGAAGCTGAAGAGATTTGGAAAAAACACATTGCCGCAGATCGCATTATGCGTCTGGGTGATAAAGATAACTTCTGGCAGATGGGAGATACCGGACCGTGCGGACCGTGTTCGGAAATCTTTGTCGATCAGGGTGCGGAACATTTTAACGGCCCAGAGGATTATATGGGGGGAGACGGAGATCGTTTCCTTGAAATCTGGAACCTCGTATTTATGCAGTATGAGCGTAATACTAAGGGAGAGTTAAAGCCGCTTCCGAAGCCATCTATCGATACGGGGATGGGATTAGAACGTGCGACTGCCGTACTAGAGGGGGCATTGAGCAACTACGATTCGACCCTCTTTATGCCGATTATCCGTCGTGTTGAAGCTCTTATCGGTAAACCCTATACCTATGCAAGCGGTGCGTCGTACCGTGTTATCGCCGATCATATCCGCACCGTGACGTTCCTCCTCTCTCAGGGGACGAATTTCTCGAACGAGGGGCGCGGGTATGTTCTTCGCCGTATTCTTCGCCGTGCGGTTTGTCACGGGTACTTGCTCGGATTTACCAAACCGTTTATGTTTGAAATAGCGGGAACCGTAGCGGAATTGATGGGGAAACAATATCCATACATCGTCGAAAAACTAAACGTAGTCAAAGAGCAAATCATGCTCGAAGAGGAGCGTTTCTTTAAAACGATCGCTTCGGGGATCGAACTTTTTAACGAAGAGTTGAAAAATACCAAAGAGACATTTAGCGGTGAAGTGGCGTTTAAACTCTACGATACTTTCGGATTTCCTCTCGATTTGACCGAAGATATGTTGAGGGAGAAACATCTTTCTCTCGATGTGGAGACGTTTGAAACATTGATGTCAGAGCAACGCAAACGGGCGAAAGCGGCGTGGAAAGGTTCAGGGGATGCCCATGTCGAGGGAGATTTTAAAACTCTCCTTGAGACGTTCGGTGTCAATACCTTTATCGGGTACAGCTACACGAAAGCTCCCGTTAAAATTCAAGCCCTTTTGGGTGAAAATTTCGAGCGGGTTGAACAGCTTCATGCCCATCAGCGCGGATGGGTCCTTCTCGAAGAGACACCGTTTTATGCAGAGAGCGGTGGACAATCGGGTGATACCGGAACTCTCGGGGATAAAGCAACCGTTACGGAGACGAAAAAGTTTCACGGATTGAACCTCTCCCATATCGAGACGAAATCAACATTGAACGTTGGTGAGACCATCGAAGCGATTGTTGATCCTGAGCGTAATGAGATCGCGAAACACCACTCGGCAACTCACTTGCTCCATGCGGCATTGTATGAACTTTTGGGTGAGCATATTTCCCAAGCGGGTTCACTCGTCGAGCATAACCGTCTCCGTTTCGACTTCTCCCACCCTAAGGCAATGAGCCATGAAGAGATCGCTCTTGTCGAAGAGAGAGTGAACTACCATATCTTCCATGCATTGGCAGGGATGACTCGTGAAATGAGCATCGACGAAGCGAAAAAAAGCGGAGCCAAAGCGCAGTTCGGTGAGAAATACGGTGATACGGTTCGTGTTGTTAATTTCGGAATGGCTTCGGTTGAGTTTTGCGGCGGTATCCACGTCGATAACACGGCAACGATCGGAACCTTTATCATCGTCAAAGAGAGCGGGGTCAGTGCGGGAGTTCGACGTATCGAAGCGGTGTGCGGAAATGCCGCCTATAATCTCTTTAAACAACAGCGCCATCTTCTCGAAGAGGTGGAAGCATCGGTTAAAAACCGCGATGTATTAGCGGGGATTGAACGTCTTAAAGATCAGGTGAAAACTCTAAAAACTGAAATGAGCACATTGGCTTCTTCGGCGAAAGAAGAACTCTCGATCACGATGATGGGGAACACGGCAGTAGTGGTCGCTGAACTCACAGCGGGCGATATCAAAGAGCGTATCGATGAACTTAAAAATCAGCACGATTCGGTTGCGGTGATTTTGTTCCAAATCAAAGAGGACAAAGTACTACTCGCGGCAGGTGCTAAAAACACCGGCGTAAAAGCGGGGGATTGGATCAAAGCAATCGCTCCGATCCTCGGCGGTGGAGGCGGCGGACGTCCGGACTTCGCCCAAGCGGGTGGAAAAGACGCTTCGAAACTTACTGAGGCGAAAGAGGCGGCATTGGCGTATGTCACGAAGGAATTGGCGTAATGAAAGAATTTTTGGTTGAAACGTTTGCGCATCATCGTACTCTCATCGTTTTTTTACACGTCATCAGTGCCGTCATTTGGGTCGGGGGGATGATCGCTATCCGATTTGCAACACACCAGTCACTCGCACTCATTAGCGATCCAAAACTCCGTTTAGAGCGTGCGGCCCATACGCTGAAACGTCTTTTTACTATCGTAACGCCGTTTGTTATTCTCCTTATCATCACGGCGGTTTTGATGGCGGTCGGTCTCGGATTTCGTGCGGCAGCGGTAGATGCATCGGGCAATGTTATCGATGACTATGCGATGAGTATTTACAACACCGTTCACATCAAAGAGGCGATTTGGCTCATTATGGCATTGAATTTGGGCGCTATGATGTGGCGCAGAGCAAAAGCGGAAAAAGCGTTAAAAACGGGAAATCTTGAAGAGGCTAAAAATATGCTGGGATTGATTGCTAAAACCATGGTTCCATTGAATATCGTGTTGGGTGTTACCGCTATTTATATCGGTGTGGTCCTCCGAAACGCCTATTAAAGCATGATACGCTTAGCGTCCTCCTCTATTACTCGTGCCGAACTTCTAAGAGCGGCGGGTATCCCTTATCTGCAAGAGTCAGTCGATTTTGACGAAGACTCTATACTCGCCTCCTCTCCTAAAAACTTTGTTTACCAAGCGACCCTCGGAAAATACCGCGTTAATTTAGAACAATTCGGTTGCAGTGACTATCCTCTGTTGATTGCCGATACGGTGGTGAGCACGCACGGTAAGATTTTACGGAAAGCAAAAGACGAAGCGGATGCACGGATGATTTTGGAGACTCAAAGCGGTTCGGAAGTGGCGATTATTACCTGTATGATTTATAAGATGCCGACGCTAGAGTTGATAGATATTTCCTCAACACATTATTTTTTCGATGTGTTTGATCCTCAGGATATTGAGAACTATCTCCGAAGCGGTGAGTGGCGAGGAAAAGCAGGAGCCTGTATGGTAGAGGGGTTTTGCAAACCTTACATTCGCGAAGTACGAGGTTACGAGAGTACGGCGATGGGACTTTGTGTCGAAGTACTAAAGCCGTTTTTATGATGAATCATCCATACGAGAGTGAACTCAAAGCCCTCAAACGCTCAGGCAGATATCGTGAACGCCATATTCGTGATAGCGCACTCATTGATGCCGCATCAAACGATTATTTGGGACTTGCTGAGAACAGAGAACTCCATCTTAAAGCGTGTGATACCCTCTCTGCGTACCCTGATCATGCTCCGAAAGCTTCGATGTTAGTCAACGGCTATCATCCGATTCATGCCGCCTTTGAGCGTGCATTATGTACGGCTAACGGATTTGAAGCGGGGATCGTGATGGGGAGCGGCTTTAACGCCAATATCGGTCTCATCGAAGCGCTTGTGCGCAAGGGGGATGTTCTCCTAATGGATGAGGAGTATCACGCCAGCGGGGTTGCAGGATCGCGTATGTGTGAGGGAGAAGTTGTTTTTTTTCCTCATAACGATGTGAGTGCATTGGAAAAAGAACTGATTCGTTCACATGGGAAACGGATGGTAGTGGCAGTTGAGGGGATCTACTCGATGGGGGGTGATTGTGTCTCACGAGAGATCATTGAGCTCGCCATTGCACATGAAGCGATTTTGATTTTGGATGAAGCGCACAGCAGCGGTGTGATCGGTGAGCATTTGATGGGGATACTCGATTACTATACTATTGCACCGACACCGCTCATGATCAAAATGGGAACATTAGGAAAAGCGTACGGAAGTTTCGGAGCCTATGTCCTCTCTTCCGCTCATATCAGCGAGTATTTGATTAACCGCGCAAAAAATGTGATCTATGCCACGGCACCCTCACTCTATGATACGGCATTGGCGCACCATTCACTCGAATTTATCCAAACAAACGCAAAAATTCTGCGCGAAAAAATAAAGATTCGTCAACGCATTGTCCATGAAATACTCGGGATTGACGTACCCGGATTGATCGTCCCGATTGAAATCGGGGACAACCGTGAAGTGGTAGAACTCCAAAAGCGGTTAAAAAATGAGTTGGGAATAGACGTAGGAGCCATTCGTCAACCGACGGTGAAAAAAGCGATACTTCGCCTTATTGCACGACTTGATATGGATGAGGCAGTTTTAGTTCAGGTGTGTGAGCGTTTAACACAGATTTGGGTAAAATAATAAGATGAATTGTATTCATATTGATCGGCTTAAGATTGCCCATAAAGATACGAGGTTAGTGGATATTTCATTTGAGATTCGACGTTCGTTGGCATTGGTGGGAGAAAGCGGGAGCGGCAAATCGTTGACGCTCAAAGCTCTATTGGGAATTTTGGATCCGACATTGGAAGTTTTATTCGAAAAACGATCTGATTTTGAGTGGAAGAGGGGGCAAACACTCTCTCTTGTTCCCCAAAATCCATTTACGGCACTTTCACCGCTTACGCGAATTAAAGATCAGATGTTTCTCTCTCACGAGAGAAGTCGAGAGCTTTTTGCCCTATTGGATTTAGATGAAATCCTTTTGGAGCGATTTCCCCCCGAGCTCTCAGGGGGACAGCTTCAGAGGGTTGTAGTCGCAATCGCTTTAGGCTCAAACCCGAAACTGTTGTTACTCGATGAGCCGACAACCGGACTGGATCCTTCTTCAAAAGAGGCTATGATTACATTATTAAAAACATTACAAGAATCAATGGAGTTTTCGATGCTGTTTGTGACTCACGATATGAGTGTTGCATCGGCATTATGCGAAGATATTTGTATTCTTCGAAACGGTCTCGTGATTGAGGCAGGAAAAATGGCGGATGTCATTGCCTCCCCCAAAGAGGGGTATACCCAAGCGCTCATAAACGCTGAATTTAAAACCAGAGGATTTAGAAATTGATCAACTCCTATGAAGAAGTATCGCTACGGACAAGAATGAGAAAATATATGCTCATTGGTCTGGGAATCATTGTGATGATTCCGGTTGTGTTTTTAGGGTACCTTATCTACACTTTTGAATACGAAACCCAAAAACTGATCAAATATCAGCCCCGTTTGACAACGGAAGTTTATGATCGTAACGGGAATAAAATCGCCAATCTTTTTAGTGATGAGCACCGTTACTATGTCTCGTATGAAAATATCCCCCCAAGGTTAATTGAGGCCCTTTTGGCGATTGAAGATACGATGTTTTTTGAGCATGGCGGGGTTAATCCCGATGCGATAATGCGGGCGATCATCAAAGACGTAAGCGCGGGAAAACTCAAAGAAGGGGCGAGTACCATCACTCAACAGTTGGTTAAAAATACCCTTCTCAATCGTGAGAAAAAATTCTCCCGTAAATTTAAAGAGGTTTTGTACGCCATACGAATTGAGCAAGAACTCTCGAAAGAGGAGATTTTAGAGCGCTATTTTAATGAAATTTATTTAGGGCATGGGTATTACGGGATTAAAACGGCATCAGACGGCTATTTCCGTAAACCTCTCAAAGAGTTAACCCTAAAAGAGATCGCGATGCTTGTAGGGCTTCCAAAAGCTCCAAATTTCTATTCTCCCACTCGAAACTATGAGTTATGTTTAGGACGCGCTAATCGTGTCATTGGACGGATGTATGAGTTGGGATGGATCGATCAAGCAACCTATGAAAAATCGACACAAGAGCGGCCGAAAGTCTACAATGACACCCTTAGTAAAAATTCGGGTCCCTATATTATCGATGAGGTGATGCGTCAACTCGGCGACGCATTCCCTGATATTCGCAGTGGTGGGTATAAAGTTTACACAACTATCGATATGCGTCTTCAGGAAGCAGGATATAAAGCTCTTCAGTCAGGTCGTAACGAGATTTTAAAACGGGCGCAGGAAGCGGGTGATTTGGACGAGAATATGCAGCGTCAGCTCAACGGCGCCCTTATCAGTCTGAACCCTCATACGGGAGAAATTTTGGCGATGGTGGGGGGGTATGATTATGCCCTCAGCCCCTACAACCGTGTGACACAGGCAAAACGTCAACCCGGATCGGCCTTTAAACCGTTTATTTATCAGGTTGCACTTGACAGCGGTATGTCTCCCTCTTCGATGGTACCCGATATCGCCCGTACGTATACGTATTCCGGTGACAACGGTGAAGAGAAAACATGGCAGCCGAAAAACTATAAAAACGAGTACAAAGGGATGGTGACAATTCGCGATGCACTCACCCATTCACGTAACCTCGCAACGATCAATATGGTGAGTGACATGGGATTTGGGAACATTACCGACGGCTTGAGACGTTACGGTATTGTTGAAAACCTTCCTCCCGATCTCTCTATAGCATTGGGGACAATCTCCATCTCTCCTATCGATTTAGCAAAATATTATACGATGTTTGCCAGCGGAGGGGCACTCACGAATCCGATGCTGGTACGACAAGTGATCACCCCAAAAGGGGAGACGATTCAGTATGAAAACAAAAGCCGTCAAGTCAATACACCGCAGCAAATTTATTTAATGACCTCGATTCTCAAAGATGTCGTGAATCACGGTACCGGAACGGCCGCGCGTGTCGGCGGTATAGAGATAGCCGGTAAAACGGGAACGACCAATAAAAATGTCGATGCATGGTTTGTCGGCTATTCTCCGACCGTAGAAACCGTAGTCTGGTTTGGGCATGATAACAATACCCCGATGCGCCGAAGCGAGACAGGGGGACGTGCTGCAGGGCCAGTTTTCCGTTATTATTATGAAGATATGTTACGTATTTATCCGAATACCAAACGTTATTTTGATGTCCCTGCGGGAGTGTATCAAGCCCCTATGGATGATCAAAACGGAAGTGAAACGTTTACCGATACTTCGCTAGCACCGGATGTGACTCAGGAAGAGGCACCGAAAACCGAAGAGAAGTTGTTATTTTAACCTTTTTTCTTGGTCGCCGATGAGAGATAAAACCATACCGCTCCGCCGATAACGACGAGCATGAGGGGAGCAAGATAGGGCTTATCGGCTACCATATCATACCCTTTAAGAAGTGCTCCGCCGAAGAGATAGCTTCCCCCGCCGACGACGACGGCCCAGATAGCCGCACCGAGTGCATTATAAGCACTGAATTTCCAAAAATCGTACTTGGTTAATCCGATGGCTAAAGGGACAAGGGTTTTAAGCCCGTAGATAAACTTTTTAACGACGATGATCCAAGAGCCGTTTCGTTTGAGCAGGAGATGAGAAAAGGCGAGTTTTCGACGGTGCTTTTTAAAGTACTCCATCATTTCACGCTTATGGTATCGAGACATATAAAACATCAACGAATCCCCGATGAAATTGGCAATCATAGCGATCGTAATAGAGAGTGAAATATCCATTTTCCCCATAAAACTGAGTACCCCTGCACCCAAAAGGGCGACGAATCCCGCTCCCAATGAGTAGAAGAATAAAACGATGTATCCATAGGTCGATAAATTAGTGAGCATGTCATCCATAAATTAGAGTTTCCTTATTTTTGCTATTTCATCGCGCAGTCGTGCGGCTTCTTCGAATTCGAGTTTTTTAGCGGCTTCTCTCATTTTGAGATTCAGCTCTTCGATCAGTTTTTTACGTTCCGCCGCAGGGAGGGTTTTTGCTTTTTTGGAGCGGTTGTATAAATCGCCGACATCTTCGAGTTTGAGATTCTCATCAAGCGAGCGTTTAGTGGTGGTTGGGGTAATGCCGTGTTCGGTGTTATACGCCTCTTGGGTTTCTCGTCGTGCCGTTGTTTTGGCAATGGCGCGCTCCATCGATCCGGTAATCTTTTGCGCATACAAAATAACCCGTCCGTGTTCATTCCGCGCGGCGCGTCCGATGGTTTGAACGAGAGCGGTTTCAGAGCGGAGAAATCCCTCTTTATCGGCATCTAAAATCGCTACGAGACTCACTTCGGGAAGGTCAAGCCCCTCACGCAGGAGATTGATTCCGATAAGGACGTCGAAATCCCCGACCCGTAGACCACGGATAATCTGATTGCGTTCGATAGCATCGATCTCGGAGTGCATATACTGCACCTTGATCCCCAAATCGGCGAGGTATTTCGTGAGGGCTTCGGCCATTTTTTTGGTGAGTACGGTGACGAGAACCCGATCCCCAAGAGCGACGGTTTTTTTAATCTCATCGTGCAAATCTTCGACCTGATTTTCACTCGGTTTGATCGTGATAATCGGATCGAGCAATCCGGTAGGACGGATAATTTGATGGGCGATGGTGGTACTGATATCGATCTCTTGCGCTGAGGGTGTTGCGGAGACGAACATATAGTGAGGCGCTTTGTTCAAAAACTCATCGATCATCAGAGGACGGTTATCGAGGGCACTCGGGAGGCGGAATCCGTAATCGACGAGTACCTCTTTACGGCTTCGATCCCCTGCAAACATCCCCCGAAATTGAGGCAAACTCACATGGCTCTCATCGACGATAATGAGAAACTTATCGTGATGGAGGGTGAAATAATCGAGCAATGTATAAGGGGCTTCACCGGGAAGTTTATCGGTGAGATGGCGGGAGTAGTTTTCGACCCCCTTACACATCCCCGTCGCCTGTAACATTTCGAGGTCAAATTCACATCGTTGTTTGAGCCGCTGTGCTTCGACGATTTTCCCCTGTTTATCGAGTTCATTCAGCCGTTCCCCGAGTTCATCTTCGATCCGCTTGATCGCGCGGGAGAGTTTCTCTTGACCGACGGCAAATTGGCTGGTAGCGTAGATCGTGACCGTCTCTTGCTTTTCGGTCATCGTGTTGCTGAGAGGCTCAAAAAAGGTTAAGCGCTCCACTTCATCCCCAAAAAATTCGATCCGCACCGCTTGATCCTGCCAGTAAGGGGGATAGATATCGACGACTTCCCCGTTCACCCGAAAGTGACCGCCCTCGAAATAGGTGTCGTTTCGGGCGTACCCCATCTCAACGAGGCGTAGGAGGAGCTTTTTTTGGTTGATCTCATCACCGATGGCGATAACTTGCACCATCTTCTCATACTCTTCCGGATCACCGAGCCCGTAGTTGGCAGAGACGGAAGCGACCACGATGACGTCATCATAGCTGAGGAGATTCGCGGTGGCAGAGAGGCGAAGCCGCTCCAACTCATCATTGATCGAACTGTCTTTTTCGATAAACAAATCTTGGCGGGGGATGTAGGCTTCGGGCTGATAATAATCGTAGTAACTGACAAAATACTCGACATGGTTTTCTGGGAAGAAACTTCTAAACTCACTGTATAGCTGTGCCGCCAATGTTTTGTTGTGGGTCATGATGATAGTCGGCAGCTGAACGCTCTCAATCACCTTCGCCATTGTATATGTCTTTCCGCTACCCGTGACACCTTCTAAGGCTACATAGCGTTCGCCGTTTTTAATGCCCGATGCGAGAGCATCGATAGCAACGGGCTGATCGCCGGCAGGTTGATAGGGGGTATGGACTTTAAAAATCGGCAATGAGTAACCCTATAATAAATATTCGCAATTATAGCGCAAATGCTGTTTCTTAAAGAGGACGACTGCCTATAGGCTCCTGAGTTAAGGTGAGTTTTTGAATTATTCCTAATCTCTAACTTTTTTTCGAATTTTTGTCAGTGCGTTTTTCTTTTAACGTTTTGGTCGGTGCTTTTTTAACCGCTTTTTTTGAATCTTGACCTTTTGCCATAATATCCCCTTTTTTAGATGTGTTAATCGTATAACTTTCCACACATAGTATACGACTTATACTTAAAAGGCAGTGGCAACTCAGAGGGATTTGTCTAATCCTTTTGGAAGTTCGATCCAAAGGGCTTTTAGTGAGAGATCAAGATCGTAGATGAATAAAAAAAGGGAAAGGATCAAGCTGATGATACTGGAAATAAACAAGATGATGAGGATATAGGTCATAGTAAAATGGTACAGAGCAGACCCGAACAAACCGATGATAATAAATGAAACCAATAAAACGCTAAGGACGGCTAAAAAATTGCTGCCTCTGATCACTTTTGCTCTTACCGTGAGTATTTCAAGTTCCAATAAAATACGTTTTTGATCTGTCTCTGAAGTATTACGGTATTCAACTGAGAGTTGACGCGTTCTATCGACTATCCGCCCGAAACGATTGGTCAGACTTAAAATGATTAAACCGATACCCGAAATAAGAATGACGGGGCCGATTGCCAATTGCAATGTACCGATAAGATCATTTAGTAACATCAAACACCCTCTAAGCAACTCTTTGTGGGTGAATTATAGCGGATTATCCAATTTTAAAAATCACATAGAGAGGCTTCTGCACTGAAATATTAAGTAAAAGATTATTCATGCAGAATTTTTTGAGATATGTATGATTTAGCATGCATACCATCGGTAAAATCTGTGGATGTAAAGCCATATAAATCCGGATTGTAAGATCCGAAGAGTTGTATATTTTGTTTATGCGACAATGTTTGTAAATAATTTTCAGCTTCAAGAACGTATTTGTATTTCGTATAGTTTAAAAAGTACTGGTATACAATAGGATGATAAGGGGGTAAAAAGAGGACAACTTCAACCCCGTTTTTTTGTAAATGAGTGATTAATTGTTCAAACAATTGTGTATTGGATAATTTATTGAAATTTTCGACACTGTATATCGGGGCAGCAAGGTAAATTTTTGCTAATTTATTCGTTTCCACATCATTTTGATATCTTATTTTAAAGGGAAAGGCAATGGAACCATCGCCTCTTTTAATCATAGCATCCACATTTTCATCACTAATAATGGTTAGAGTATTTTTATTGTGTAGCGTAGTTTGAAAATTTAAGAGATTGTTTTTTAAATTTTCATAATTGATTAACTGCAAATAGATATTTTTATTGTCTTCTTCTATTTTTTTATTTTGTATATATGAAAATGTAGAGAGCCCGTATTGATAGTCATCATTGAGACTTTTCCATCTTGTTTGAGTATTGTTCTCATTAAAGATCCAAGGGTCAATGCCTAGGATAACTTTAGCAGGTAATACATTATTACGCTCATAAAGACCTATGATCGCAATATAATCTTCTATGCTTGCACCTGAGACGGAGTGATTGAAAAAAACTCCGTTATGCGGAACCATTTTTGATTCGATCATCATACTTCTAGAAGATCTGAGCACAATACATTGAGGTTTCTGTAGGAAGTTTTGAAATACTTTTTTTTGAAATATTCGATCATCATAATTTTGAAGTCCGGTTATAATTTTCTGGTTTGCAATCGCTTGTGCAGCATAATCTATCGTATGGTTCTTCTTAAAAAAGCCGTAACTGTCGAAGAAAAAGTTAAATGCTATCAACAATGAAAATAATATTGATATCGTATAAAAGACAGAGAATAAAAAGGATTTTTTTTTCATTTTATTAAAACCTAAAATATAGAAATTCACTATGGCGTTCAAGCATGATTATCCCTGCAAATAACATCAATGAGATGATGATTTGATGGATCCTATCTGTTTTCATCGTCGAACTAAAATAGGTAGAGTTTTGTGACCACACAACAAAACTGATGAAAAAGAGTAAAAAGAGCGGATCAGTGATCCCTGTCATATTAGTAGCCATTAGCCAAGAACCGAATTGGATGCCGTACGCTTCTAAAAATACTAGTTTGTTCGCGAGAGCGTTCGGAAGCATCACCCCGTTCAAACCCATCATACCGACGAGCACTTTTTTAGCTGACTCCCAGCTTTCGGCTCTAAAGAAAACCCAAGCTATGTTGACAAAATTGAAGGTGATAAGCCATCCAAGCCATCCCCACATTTTAAAACCGAGATCTTTCCATATTCGGTGAATAACGATAGCGATTCCATGTAATGCTCCCCATAAGACAAACATCCAAGATGCCCCATGCCATATACCGCCAATAAAAAAGACACTAAAAAGGTTTAAATAGTTTCTGTTTCGTGAAACTTTATTTCCTCCCAAGGGGATATAGATGTAGTCTCTCAAAAAGCGTGAAAGGGTAATATGCCATCGTCTCCAAAAATCTTGAATATCTTTTGCTTTGTAGGGGGAGTTAAAGTTGATAGGGAGACGAATATTAAACATTAGACTCATACCGATAGCCATATCGACATACCCGCTGAAGTCAAAATACAACTGAAGGGTATAGCTCAGGCTGGTTGCCCATGCTTCGAAAAAATTGAGAACTACAGAGGTATCAAACCCTGCATTCGCCCACTGTGCAAACGTATCGGCGATTACCACTTTTTTGAATAATCCGATTGAAAAAAGAAAAAGACCGATAATGATATTCCGCCATTTAACCGCGAAATTCCACTTATTGGCAAATTGCGGCATCATCTCTTTGTGATGCAAGATCGGACCGGCTAAAAGGTGCGGGAAGTAGGTGACGAAAAGCATATAGTGCAAGAGGTTATACTCTTTTACTTCATTTTTATAGGCATCAACCAAAAAGGCTATTTGGGTAAACGTGAAAAAACTGATCCCGAGGGGTAATACGATATGTGGTAGGGGAATGTTTGCCGCAAAAATACCGTTAAAGTTTTCTAAAAAAAAGTCTGTGTACTTAAAAAAACCGAGAAGGGCAATGTTAAAGAGTATCCCAAAGATGAGAAATGTTTTTTTGGATATTTTCAATGAATATTTATCCGAAAGTGCCGATCCAACAAAGAAATTGACGAAGATACTTCCCAACAACAATGGAATATAAATAACACTCCAGTAGCCGTAGAAGAAAAGGCTTCCCCCTACTAACCAGAGCTTTGAACCAAAAATTACTCTTTGCCGTAAAAGTAAAAAATAGCCAATCAGCATAATAGGCAAAAAAGCAAAGATAAAAATATAGGAGTTAAAAAGCATAAATAGTAATATTCTTTATGTAAAAGTATCGTGAACGCTTAGAATTTTACCTTGTTTCTTGAAAGAATGGGTATCTCGTATCAAACTTAAAAGGATTATGTTGCCTAGTGTATCCTTTTTATTCCGGCGTCACTTCTTCTTTATCTGGTTTTATCTTAAGGGTAATTACAAAACAGGCACCATTCTCTTCGTTGTGCCATGTCAACGTTCCGAAAAGATGTTTTTCGATAATGCTTCGAGAGATGTATAAACCTAATCCGGTGCCGTTGAACTCCTGTTTGGTTGTAAAATAGGGTTGACCGATTTTGTTCATAATGGATTCGGGTATTCCCCCCGCATTGTCACAGATGGAGATTGTAATGACCTCATTTGTCTCTGTAACGGTTACTGTGATGGCAGCGTCTGCAACTTTGTTGGCTAAAAGTATATCTTTTGCATTCCCCAAAAGATTGAGCAAAACCTGTATCAAGGAACTTTTGTTAATAAATAAAGAGCTTTTGGAACTATTCTGAATGGTTAGGGCAATATTATTGTTCTCACAACTTGAACCGATGATGTTAAGGGTATTATTTAAAATCTCTTCCGGCGTGATTTGTATCTTGGATTGATTCGGCATGAAAAAGTTTCTAAAATTGTCAATCGTCGTAGAGAGTTGCTGCACTTGTTTGTTAAGTGCTTCTGAGAGCTTTACAAGATAATCGGTGGTTATCTCCTCCTCGAATCCAATAGACATAATAAGGTTGTTAATATCCATCCCCATTATGGCAAGAGGTTGCCGCCATTGGTGGGCGATCATTGCGATCATATCCCCCATAGCCGCTTGCTTTGATTGTGCAAGCATCATTTCATCTTTATCTTTGATCTCTTTTTCCATTTTTTTGCGATCCGTGATATCGCGAAGTATGCCGATAGCACTCCATCGACCGTTTTTGAGGAGGGTTGAAAGCGACAGTTCTATAGGAAATTCCGTCCCATCTTTTTTCAAAGCGGCCAGTTCAACCGTCTTTCCGATAGCCGCACCTTCTCCGGTTTTTTTGAAATGTTCGAAACCAATGTGGTGGGCAGCTAGAAACCGCTCCGGTGTAAGCAGATCATGTAACGACCATCCTATGACTTCATTTTCTAAATAACCGAATATTTTTTCAGCTGCCCCGTTCCAATAGGTAATCTTCCCCTCATCATCCATCATTATAATAGCATCTTGAGCGGAAGCGGTGATACTGTGGAATTTTTCCTCACTCTCACGCAGTGATTGTTCTGCCATTTTGCGTTCGGTAATGTCACGTGCGATACCCAGCATGTAGGATTTATCATGTTTGACAAGGGTTATGTTGACTTCCACGGGGAATATTGAGCCATCTTTACGGCGATGTATACGTTCGGTTTGTAAGCTCTCTTTTTGAAGAAGCTGATGGTTTATCTCTTCCATTGCATCAGAGGTTAACATCGGATCAATGTCAAAAACACTCATAGAGAGGAGCTCTTCTTTTGTGTAGCCCAATGTTTTACATTCAGTTTCATTGATATCCAAAAAACGCATGGTAGAGGGTTCTATTATTTCGATAGCATCACTGGAGTGATCCAACAGCAGTCGAAAGAGTTTTAGTTTTTCCTCGTCTTCCTTGCGGTCGGTAACGTCCAGCCCTATAGAAAGGAGACCAACCGTATTGCCTGCTATATCCTTCAATGTTCTATCATACCATTCAATCAGTTTTTGACTGCCGTCTTTTGTAAGAATTGGATTTACATTGCCATTTGTTTGGATATCGTCGATGGCCGTCATAAATATTTTTTTCATTTCTTCTCTCTGAGATTCCGGAAGAAATGTATTGAACCAATCTTCCCCTTCTATCTCCTTCAAAGAGTAACCTGACACGCTCTCCATGTAGTTATTAAAGCGGATAATCTTACCCTCTGGATTCAGTATCACAATGATAAGTGGCGCAGTTTCTACCAGTCGATTGGAAAAATCTCGTTCTTGTTTCAACATAGTTTCTGTCACTATACGTTCGGTTATATCGCGGTCTATCCCTCGGTAGCCTGCAAAGTCCCCTTTTTTATCGAAAAATGGGACTCCGTTCGTCTCCAAAATTTTCAGAGTGCCGTCCTTGCAGATATTGGTATTTCTAAGGGCAATAATCGGTAAACGATTTTCAATGCATTTTTTAAATTCGCTGCCGATGTGCTGAATCTCTTCGGAGGGGATGAAGTTAAACGGCGATTTACCCACGACTTCCTCAGGAGAGTACCCCAGTAGCATTTCGACTTGTGGGCTGACGTAGGTATAGTTTCCATAAGCGTCAACTTCCCATATCCAGTCACTTGTCGATTCAACAAGAAGACGAAATTTCTCTTCGTTTTCACGCAACTTTGTTTCGATCTGCTGATACTCAGAAAGCTGTATTTCAAGAATAGCTATCCGTTCTAATGCGTTTTTCAAATCCACATCATTCATGAACATTTCTCCAGGATTTGTTGTTATATGCTGTACTCATTAAAAAGCTAAAATATAAAATGCTAGATTATACAGGGAAATAGCGGTAAAAGGGAAAGCCATTAAGAATTTATGTTAAAATTAGTATAAAGACTCTATCACGCAAGGTTAATCATGCTATTTAATCCTACACCATTGGAAAAACTAACCACACTCGTTACTGATTTACTTGAAAAACAAGTTGCACTTAAAGGAGAAATCGAAACCCTTCGAAGTGAAAGCGCTTCAATACGCGGTAATGAACAAGACAAAGATGCAGAGATTCAGCGTCTTCATGGTGCCCTCGCTTCGAAAGATGAAGAGATTAAAATGTACAGTGATGAACTCTCCGCCAAAGATGCCGAGATTGAGACGATCGTTTCTAAAATTGAAAGCTTGCTTGGATGAAAACCAAAGTAACCCTCACCCTCAATGCCAAACGTTACGACATTGATGTAGAGGAAGATTTTGCCCATTTTTTAATGGCTCAAATGAAACAAGATTTTCACGTTGAGGGAAACAATGATATTAAACTTCTTCTCCAAGCGTATGTCCGTAAAAGTCTTGCTTTGTATGAACAAGAAAAACAAGTCGGCGATTTGATTGATCGCCTTCAAAACCTCTAAATCCTCTTTCACAATCGCTTCACAATAACGTTTTATACTCCTCTCATCCAAAGAGAATCTCGTAAGAGAAACTCTTTTAAGAAGGAGTTGAAAATGAATAAGTTACTTTCATTGGTATTGGTCGTAGCCCTAAGTGCCTCGGTAGCATCAGCGGATGCTAAAGCAGGTCAAAAAGTCTACTTGAAAACACTTAAAGCGAAGTTCAATATGAACGGGACCAAATTTGCCGCAGAGCATACGGTGGCAGAGTGGGAAGAACTTTTCGCCGATAATGCTAAAGGTTTTATCCAAGAGTATGGAGAACGTTTCCCGAATGCGGTACCTGTTTTAACGAATCCTTCGATGGGCGATAAGCTTCAAGATATTGGAGATTTTGCTAAAGAGTACGGTTCGGATAGCGGCAATGTTCCGAGTTGCGGTTAAAAAATAAAATAAGATAAAAGGATCTACTATGAAAATGTTACTTGCAATATTGGGTTTGAGTGTTCTGTTGAGTGCCGCGGATGGTGGTGTTTTGTATCAAAAATGTGCGGCCTGTCACGGTATGAAAGGTGAAAAAGCGGCTTTAGGTAAATCAGAAGTAATTTCAGGATGGAGTTCTGCAAAAACACTCGAGGCACTAAAAGGGTATAAAGCGGGAACGCGTAATACCAAAGGGATGGGTGCCATTATGAAAGGGCAAATGGCAACGCTCAGCGATAGCGATATGAAAACCCTTTCGGATCATATTGCGGGGCTAAAATAATTTTTCTCCCTTTCCTCCGCATAGGCGGAGGATACTTTCCATTTATACGTTTCAGTTGTTCCCATCCTCTTAAAATGATCCGATTTATCGGGTAATGTGTGGTTATATTTACTGTTTTTAGCAATAATAAACTATTACAACAAAGGGTCGGGATGTTCAAATCGTTCATTTTCTTTTTTCTTCTCTCCATCCTCTCACTTCATGCCGAAATCGATTCTGAAAAACTTGATAAGTTGAATGTGGAAGCATTATTGGTCAAAAATCTTAAAAACAATGAGATACTCTATTCAAAAGAGGCGTTGCGTGAAGTTAAACCGGCGAGTTTAACCAAAATTATGACGGCCATTTTAGCTATTGAAGAGGGAGAATTAACCCGTCTTGTCGTTATTTCGAAAGAGATGCTTCAGGTAGAACCTACCAAAGCAGGCTATAAAGAGGGGGAAATCTTTTTATTGGGCGATCTCATTAGAGCGGCTTTGATCAAATCGGATAACGATGCCGCAATGGCGGTTGCGATATCCATTGGAGGGTCGGTCGAAAATTTCAATAAGATGATGAACGCAAAAGCTGCAAAGATAGGGATGCTCAACAGCGCTTTTACGAATCCTTGCGGATTTGATATCGGCAACCATCACTCTACACCGCAAGATCTTCTCGTTTTAGCGGAGTACGCTATCCAAAATCCTGTTTTTAACGACATTACCCGCTTAAATCAACATACCTACTATGCACTTAATAGCTCTCGAAAGTTTGTTGCCAATACCCACAATCAGCTTCTCAACAAGTATGAATACGCTGTCGGAGTCAAAACAGGATATACCTCTAAAGCAGGACCGTGTTTAATCGCCCGTGCCAAAAAAGAGGGGAGAGACTGCTTGATTGTGATGCTTAATTCTAAAGAGAACCGTTGGAAAGCCGCAAAAGAGATTTTTGAACAGGTATTTATCTCCTCACAAGCTGTTTTGGCATCCTTGTAAGGATTTGTGTTCCCAGTTTACACAAATCTTCGTCCCTTTTTTCTCTTCGGACGCAATAGTGATTTTGAGATCATATTCACGGGCAATCATCGCGACGATATTTAGGCCGATACCGAATCCTCCTACACTTTTATCGGCACGTGTATAGCGTTCAAATACCCGTTCAATCATATCAGCGGGGATACCGATACCGTTGTCTTCGATACATAAACTCCCCTCTAAAAGAGAGATATGAATTCTCCCTTCCATCGTATTGTATTTGATGGCATTGGAGAGGAGATTGTCAACAAGTCGGGTTGCTTTCGTCGTGTCGATTATAAAAGTAATATCAGGTTCAACCGTAAGTTCCAGAACGATTTTTTTTTGCTCAAGGCGGTGGCGGAAATACTCTAGTCGCTCTTGCAAAAGGTGTGTAAGATTGATCGGGCTATTATGGACGGCTAAATCGTGATTGAGAACAAGATATGTCAGATCGTCATAAAGGGTGGATATGGTGCGTGAAGCAATTTCGATCCGTTTGAGCTTCTTTTCTACCAACGGCGGCAACTCATACTCGTGCAACGTTTCGATATTGGTTAAAATCGCACTTACAGGGGTATTAAGTTCATGTGTCGTATCTTTTATGAAATTATCAAGAAGGGCAATAGCTTCATTCATGGGGCGTAAAAACATTCGTGAAAGGCTAAACCCTATGAGTCCGAGGATCAAAAAGAGAAAAGATCCGAAAATCAATGAATTGGTAAGGGCTTGGTGTCGCCAGAGTTCATCATCGCGCGTTTCAAATACCAAATAATACTCCCCTAATCCATAAGGAGAGAGGGCGATGATGAGGTGGATGTATCCATTGTGTAGTGCAATATTTTCACTAAAATCGTGATGTTTTTGGTTTAAATTTCCGACTAAGAGATCTTTATCGTATCCGTAAAGAGCGGTTTTATAGGCGAGGTCGGTAGGGAAGAGGGGCAAAACATGACCGCTCTCGAGCCATGTTTTCAGACGAGGAACGTAACTTTCAGATTGCAGCTGCATAGCAAGTCGGTGAGATGAGAGCATTTGGGCTTTCATCGACTCGTAATAGAGAGTTGCCATAAGGGCTAAAATTAAGATGCTCATTACCCCATAAAGAGCTAGAAAGCCCCTGAGAGTACGGTATTTAGCGAAATTGATACCCGAGGCGCTTGTGGCTAACAATGGAGTCCTTTCCGAGGAGTTTACGAAGTGTTTTAATGTAGGTACGCAATGAGCCGTCACTCGGAGTTTCGTCATAATCCCACAGATACTCCATAATCATTTCATGGGAGAGAAGCTCATTTTTATGCTGTATAAAGAGCTTGAGAAGTTTATGCTCTTTGAGTTGAAGGGTTTGTATTTCACCGTTGATGATGAGCATTTGGTTTTCGATGTCGTAGCTTATCCCCTCGCTGAGTGTCAGTACATCGGTGGGGTTATGGTAAAAATTTCGTTTTAGAATGGTTTGAATTCGCAATAAAAGTTCTTTGAGGGCAAAGGGTTTGCGAATATAATCATCTCCGCCGCTCTCGAAACCCTTTTCGATATCGCGCATAGCATTGCGCGAAGTGATAAAAATGGCAGGGGTTGAATTTCCCGCTTTACGACTTGCTTTGAGCAAAGAGAAGCCATCCCCTGCGGGAACATTGACATCGAGCAGTAACACATCAAACTTTTGCTCATAGAGGAGGTCTTCAGCTGAGGTTGCATCATAAGCACAGGTGACGTTATACCCTTGCTCTTCAAGATATTCACTGACACTCTCCGAGAGATTCGGATCATCTTCGAGGAAGAGAAGTTTGGCTTTACTCATGTGAGGGCGATTCCGAATAGGATAAATAAAGTGAGGGCGATTCCTGCCGAGATGAGAGCATACGGGAGCTGGGTACGGGTATGTTCACCTACTTCGCATCCTGAAGCCATCGCAGATATAATCGTTGTGTCTGAAATAGGGGAGCAGTGATCGCCGAAAACGCCACCTGAAATGACCGCTCCCATCGCCAATGCAACCGGTGCATCAAGCCCTACGGCTAACGGAACGGCAATAGGGATCATAATACTGAATGTTCCCCAACTGGTTCCTGTCGCAAACGCGATAATGGCCGCTAATATAAAAATAGCTCCCGCAAGGTATGCCGAGGGGAGATAATCTCCGATAAACGAGGCGAGGTATTGCCCCACCTCCATATCCGAACTCACTCCACCGATAGCGAAAGCGAATAACAAAATCAAGGCGATTGGAGTCATAGAACGTGCTCCATTAAGAGCCGCACTGAAAAACTCTTTGGATGTGAGAACATTTTTGAGTCGGTAATACCCCCACATCATCACTAACGTAATAAGAAGGGTATAAAAGATTGAGGTAGAACCTGATCCTTTAAAAATATCTCCATTTCCCGTGACAAACATGAGGAGAATTACCCCACCGATCATCCAGACCATCGGCCATAGAAAAAGCCCGATATCCCCTTTTGCATCGTCATATTCGATTTCAGGTGCACCAAGGGTGGCATGGCGCATCGGACCGATATCGATCTCATACCATACAGCGATAAAGGTGACGACAAGGGCCATCATGGCATAAAAATTAAAGGCGATTGATTGAACTAACCATGTGGCACTTTCCCCCGCAATAAGACCTGCGGTGATTTGTCCCCCGATAAGCCCTAACAAGAGCGCTCCCCAACCGTTTAGCGGAATGAGCGAACATACGGGAGCTGAGGTCGAATCGCAGACAAAAGCGAGTTTAGCGCGACTGATTCCGTAACGATCACAAAAAGGGCGTCCGATGGCTCCCGCAACGAGCGAGGTGATAGAGGATTCGATAAAAACGATGATTCCGGCGATAAAGCTGGGTATCAATGCCCCCCGTTTGGTTTTAACGATGGAGCGTTTAATACTCAGTTCATGAACCAAGCTGTTGACTCCACCGCTACGCTCAATGAGGGTCATAACCGAACCCACCATGATCGCAAAAGCAAGAGTTTTGAGCACCCACGCTTCGCTGAGCAGTGATTCAAAACGCTCTAGCGTAAGGATAAGTGCATTAAGGGGATGAAAATCGGCAATGATAAATTCACCGACGAGAACTGCCATCGCGAGTGCAATAAAAACAGAACGGCTGAAAAAAGCGAGGAAAATAGCGATGAGCGGCGGGAGTAACCCTAAAATTCCGTATTCTATAGTGAGTCCTTACAATATCATTTGCAGGCGCATAATTCCGGGACGGTCAAACTGCTCTTTGTAATATTCGCTCCGTTTTTCGTCAATGACTTCAAATCCAAGTTTCTTATAAATAATTTCATTCTCTACCGCACCTATTTCGACGGAGGTTTGAACTTTTCGGTATCCTTTGAGGCGTGCGGTAAGCATACTTTTCCCGATAAGTTCTTTGTAAACATCAATGCTTTTGTATTCGGGTTTGACAAGCATAAAATCCAATACGAATGTTTTATTATCGGCTTCACCTTCACAGAGCAAGTAGGCGGCAATCCGTTCGTGGTAGGTTTCATCAAATCCGATCTCTTCGAGTGCTTTAGAAAAGATTTCATGCGTTGCGATACGAGGCTCGTATCCGCAAATGGTTCCGAGGGGAGTCCCATCAGAGACGGCAACAAAAAAGTTTGAAAAGTGGCAATAACTTTTGGTGGAAGTGAGGGCGAGACGATTGAGATGGGAAAGTAGTGTTTTATCTTCGGAGGTATTGAATACCAAATCAAACAACCCGATCCTTTTGCCTCCGCGGGAACTCTCCAATAATGCTTGGGCAATCATGTCAATATCTGCCTCGGATGCTTTACGAACCGTAATTGCCATCAGTGCCTCACTCAACCAAATTTTCTATATGCTATACTACCTAACTTTAAAACAAACTAAGAACAATGACATGATGAAAATAACTTTAGCTTTTTCACTCTTTTCGCTCTTCTCATCGTTGGTTGCATCTGAGCAGCTTATGGTCGTACTCTCTTCAGAGTTAAATGCTACTACAGCGGTAATGCAGCGGTACGAAAAGCAAGAACAATGGAGTGCAGTCGGGGGAAAAACCCCTGTTACGTTAGGGCGAAGCGGTCTGGGATACCCTGCCTTTAAAACACCGCTGAAAAATGAAGGGGACGGACGATCTCCAGCCGGAATATTTTCTATCACGGCGGCTTTCGGATATGATCAGAATACTACTATCAAACTTCCCTATTGGCATGCAGATGAAAATCTCTACTGTATTGATGATATCAATGATTCTCGCTACAATAAAATCCTCCGCATCTATGAAAAAAGCTCTCTCCCCGTCAGCTATGAGGTAATGCGTAGAGCTGATGGAGTCTATCGCTACGGAGCGGTGATAGGGTACAATGATTCGGGAGTAAAAGGGCGTGGTTCATGTATCTTTATCCATCTTAATCAGAGTGATAAACGTCCTACATCGGGATGTACGGCTATGGATGAAGCGCCACTGGTAGAACTTCTTAGATGGTTAGACCCCGTGAAAAAGCCTCAGATTCTACAGATTCTAAAAAGTGAATGTGGAAAATACCGAGAAGAATTTCCCGGTATTGTATGTGAGTAGCGTCATTGAGGACTACATGTGCCCTTTAGGGTAGATCCGCAATCTAAGATCCTGAATCTAGTTCAGGATGACGATGGTGTTAGTTATTAACTACGTCTACTTTAGGTGTTTTAGCGGTAGAAGCCGGAAGCATCGGATAGATAACTGTCGGTTTTTTTCCCTCTAATGCTTTGAGGAAGGTTTCAATCTCAGTTGTTTCGGTATCACTCAAATTAACACCGAGTTGGATACGACCCATCTCTTTGATCGCTTCGCTCAGCGTTGCGATTTGGCCGTTGTGGAAATACGGAGCCGTTTCGGTGACGTTACGCAAGGTCGGTACACGTACCATGCCATTTTTATCCCCTTTAAAATCACCCACATTCATGTATTTATACGGAGCAACGGCACCGAATGCCTGCATCGTTCCACCGAGTGCGATATCGTTATGACACGTAGCACACCCTTTATCGATAAAAGTTTTAAGCCCTTTTTGCTCTGCGGAGGTAAGCGCTTTTTTATTCCCGTTCAAGAATGCATCATAGCGTGATGGGGTAACGAGGGTACGCTCGAATACGGCAATGGTATCGGCTACTTTTTCAAAGGTTACTTTCACATCTTTGCCGTATGCTTTTTTAAATGCGTTGACGTAGGCAGGAATAGAGTTAACAACACTCTCTACGAAATCTTTCGGTGCTGCCATTTCCGGCCCTGCTTGGATTGGACCTTGCGCTTGGTCTTCGAGGTGAGGAGAGCGTCCATCCCAGAATTGTTGGCTATAGAATACGGCATTGTAAACCGTCGGTGAACTCAAATGATGTGGATTAGCCGTCCATTTGTGTCCGATAGCCGCTGCCATTCCATCCGTTCCGCCGATGGCGAGGTTGTGACAGGTATTACAGCTGATTAAACCGCTTTTAGAGAGACGCGGTTCAAAATAGAGCATTTTTCCTAACTCTACTTTTGCGGCAGTGGTCGGATTTTTAGGGTTGGAAGTGAGCTTTTCGAGTGCTTTTGCGTTAGATGGAATCGGTTTTAAACCGGCTGTTTTCGCCTCATCTGCGAGTGAAGCTCCCATTACCGATGTGGCAACGATTGCGGATAGAATTAATGTTTTCATGGTGAATCCTTGTTGTTTATGGATTAGAATGGAAATTGTAGCACAATAAAGTAAAGGAAAATTTTTATCCTTTAATTAACTCAAGCTCTTGCATGACGGTGAAACGTCTGGAGTGTTCCAACCGCCGGCACGCCGATTCAAATGCCCCCGATTCCCCTACTACGATACAATGCTTTTTAGCCCGTGTGAGAGCGGTGTAGAGGAGTTTGGTATTGAGCATTATATGGTGTGAAAAACTCATAATCATTACAACCCGCTCGTACTCCATCCCTTGCACTTTATGGACGCTCAGTGCATAGGAGAGGCTGAGATAGTCACTGATTTGATCGTATTTATAGTGGACAATGAGCTCCTCATTCGGGTAATAGACATAACAGAGTTCATCCTCCTCATCAAGGCGAAAAATGAGTCCGCACATTCCGTTAAAAATTCGTCGCTCACTCGGATCACACGATTCTTTAAACTCTTCGGGGGTATAAGAGGGGAGGTTTTCATTTTTGGTGTGAACGACTTTGTCCATCAAACGAAATTCCCCTTTAAACGTTTTGACCGTTTTTTTTGGATTAGGATTGAAATAATTTTGCAAGAGAAGATTGAGATTATCGACCCCCAGTGCATTGGCACGCATCGGAGAGATCACCTGAAAAGCGCTGAGGTATTCACGTATCGCTTTAGCGTGAAGCTTTTCACGAGATTCGGGGAGATACTCGAGTGTCACGGAAGCAACGGCAGCCAGTGTATTATGGGCATGAGTTTTTAGCACCTCTTCAAACTCTGAAGCAGTGAGCGAATTTTTGAGGGCGTGTCGATTAGGGATATCGACATTGACAAAGGTAAAGTCTTCATACTTTTCACGATACTGCGGAATAATCCCTCGGCGAATATCGTTAGCGATCAGGGCAATGGCTTGCTCCTCTCTTTGGCGGTAGATTTGGGTCAGCATGATTGTGGGGGCAAGATTGAGAGCAATCGCATCACTCAGCGGACTTCCTGCCCCAATCGGGGGGAGTTGGGCATCATCTCCAACGATAATAACCGTGGCATCGCGTTCGACTTTTGCCATTAATCTCGCAAAGAGGGTCGAATTTATCATGGAGGCTTCATCGATCAATAGCACTTGATAGGGCATCTTATCGTGTGATTCAAATTTGACGAGGAGGCTTTGGATTGTGGCGCTTTGGTATCCGCTACGCTCCCGTATTCGCTGTGAAGCGATACCGCTGAGAGCACATGTTATAATGAGACTCGGATTGTATCGGGTAGCCAAAAGGTCTAAGAGCGCCTTGGCAGTGGTACTTTTCCCTGTCCCCGCATACCCGACGAGAAAAATAAGGCCGCACCCTTTGTTAATCAGCTCCAATGCCGCATACTGTTGCTCTCCCAGCTTCAGCGAATGGGTCTCACAAAAAGCTTCCAAATTATCGGTGAGAGGTTCATGTGTACTTTTCCCTCGACGTTTGAATTCACTAATCAGCAGTGTTTCGGCTTCATAAATACGGGTCGGAGAGAGTTTGGTGCTGGGGAGGAGGGTAATACTCCCCTCTTTTAGACGATCTTCAAGAGCCTCGACATATCGATCATGCGCTCCCAGAGCCAAGAGTTGATCGAGTTTGGCAAACAGAGCGTTTCGGTCGATACAGCTGTTCCCCTCTGAATCGCAATATTCACTTAGTGTATATTCCATTGCGGCTTGAATCCGTCGTTCATCATCCGTCTTTAATCCCATATTAAGAGCAATCTCATCGGCCTTTTTAAATCCGATTCCATTAATTCGCATCAGACCGTAAGGATTGTGTTTGATCGCTTCGATCGGATTTTTAACCTCTTTCATTGCCCCCGCAATCAGTCGCAATAGGGCAGGAGTAACACCAAAGGGTGCCAAAAACTCTCCCAAAAGCCGCATAGACCGAAATTGCTTCCATCCACTTGAGAGTTTGAGGAGCCGTTTTTCATTCATCCCCTTTACTTCCATTAATCGCTCGATATCGTTATCTAAAATATCGATCAACCCCTCCGTACCGTATTTTTCAATGAGTTCGGCGGTCAGTTTTTTGGTAAACCCTTTAACGACACGGTTGAGAAAAAAGAAGAGTTCGTTTTGATTGACGATGAGGCTCTGGGCTTTAAAGGTTCGCCCGTGTTGGCGGTGCTCTTCCCACTCTCCCTTGAGGGTGATCGCGGCATTTACGAGATGATCGACGTCGCTTTCATAGTAGTGGGCGCTGATTTTATCCCCGCTTTTAAGAGCGGCGATAAAGAAGCCGTTGTTTTGGTAAATAATCCGATCAATTTGACCGATAAGGGTTTGCATCAGGCTTTTACGCGGAGATTCCGTTCTTCCTCTTGTGCTTTGTAAAGCTCTGCACATCCACGGGCTAGTTCGCGGATTTTGAGGATGTAGTTTGCCCGTTCAGTAACGGAGATTGCTTTGCGTGCATCGAGGGTGTTAAAGGTATGAGAAGCCATCATACACAGATCATACGCAGGGAGGGGAAGTTTTGCATCAAGACACCGTTTGCACTCGGCGGCTTTGGCTTCAAACTCATGAAAGAGCATGGCCGTATCGGCGATTTCGAAGTTGTATTTGCTAAACTCGATTTCACCCTCTTTGTGGATGTCACGGTAGAGGGTCTTGCCGAATTTATTTTCGCTCCACACGATGTCAAATACCGTATCGACTCCCTGTAGATACATCGCCAGACGCTCCGTCCCGTAGGTGATCTCAACGGCAACGGGATCACAAGCTATACCGCCCACTTGCTGAAAATAGGTGAATTGGGTTACTTCCATACCATTAAGCCACACTTCCCAACCCAGACCCCATGCACCGAGTGTCGGTGATTCCCAGTTGTCCTCAACGAAACGGATATCGTGATCTTTGAGGTTAAGTCCGAGGTACTCTAAACTTTTAAGATAGAGTTCCTGGATATTTTCAGGACTTGGTTTGATGAGTACTTGAAATTGGTAATAGCTTCCCAAGCGGTTCGGATTTTCACCGTATCGCCCGTCTGTGGGACGGCGGCTTGGGGCAACGTAGGCAACGGACCACGGTTTTGAATCGAGTGAACGTAAAAAGGTAGCCGGATGAAACGTCCCTGCACCTGCTGCAATGTCGTAAGGTTGGACGATTGCACACCCTTGGTCATTCCAAAATTGTTGAAGTTTTAAAAGCATATCGCCAAATGTAATCATAACAATCCCATTAATTAAATTGCGCCATTATACCAAAAACCCATCTCAAAGGGTTTTTTAAAGGAATTCACCCTATTATAAGAACAAGAAATAGAGGGATATAATGAAGCAGTATTTATTTTTGTTTTTTTTCTGCTTTGCAACCCTTCACGCTCAGCCGCCGATTGAAAAAATATCCGTTAAATTACAGTGGGCAGATCAGTTTCAATTTGCCGGTTATTACATTGCGAAAGAGAAAGGGTTCTATCGCGATGCCGGCTTGGATGTGACCATCCAAAAATTTGATCCGAAAAAGCTTGCTGTCGATGAGGTAATGAGCGGGCGCAGCACATACGGCATAGGACGTTCTTCCCTTTTGATTGATCGAATGGCGGGGAAAAAGGTGGTAGTTTTGGCTGCCATTTTTCAAACTTCACCTTTCATTCTCCTTTCGCAAAAGTCATCGGATATTCAAACCCCGCGCGATTTGATCGGAAAACGGATTATGATGACCGAAGATTTCCAAGATACGATCTCGATTCGGGCTATGCTAAACTCCCAAGATATACGGATGGGGGAACTTGAATTTTTAGAACATAGTTATAACCCGATGGATATAGCCAACGGAAAAACCGACGTTATGGCCTGCTATATCTCTAATGAGCCGTTTACGCTGAGGGAAAAAGGGATAGAGACCAATGCTATCAACCCTGAAGCGTACGGATTTGATTTTTACAGCGATATACTTTTTACGTCTGAATCTGAAGTGCGTAATCATCCTAAACGGGTGCGTGCATTTGTCGATGCTACCTTAAAAGGGTGGGAATATGCGTTTGCACATATTCCTGAAACGGCACAACTTATTCGTAAACACTACAACATGCAAAATAAATCGTTAGAATCTCTTATTTACGAAGGGGAAGTGCTTAAATCGTTAGCATATCGCGGGGAACAGCCGTTAGGATCGATATCAGCCGATAAATTTCATCGTATTTCGGACATCTATCGGGTGATGGGGATTCATCAAAATGAAAAGCGATTAGAGGGATTTATCTATGATGATGCCAAATATCAAACCATTCCATTAAGCGTTGATGAACGCTCATTTTTACACATGAATAAAATTCGTTATACCTCTACCGTATCATGGCCACCTTTTAATTTTTATTCAGAGAATAACCACACTAAACTTCAAGGGATAGCGGCGGATTTTTGGAAACTTATTGTGGATCGAACCGGTATGGAAACCACTTTTATCCCTTCCTTTACCTGGGCCAGCGTATTAGAGGCGATAAAAACGAAAACAGTAGATGTGACATTGGGGACTTCGATCTCTAAAGATAAAGAACCGTATGCCCTTTTTTCAAAACCTTATGCTTCATTTCCGAATGTCATCGTAACCAATAAAATGATTGACTTTCTTCCAGGGCTTAAAGCACTGGAGGGAAAACGTGTTGCTATTGGGGAAGGGTATAGTGTGATTGAAAGTGTGGCCTCCCACTACCCGAGCATTACTATTATCGAAGTAGAGGACACCCGTGAAGCGCTTAAGTTACTGAGCAGGGGACGGGTAGATGCCGTTATTGATATCCTTCCCGTTGTTGCTTATTTAATAAATGCCGATCACTATGTGGATCTTAAAATTTCGGGGACAACCGAATTTGATTTTGACGTTCGAATGATGATACGCAATGATTATCCGGAACTTAAAACGATTATTGATAAGGCGATTGACTCAATAACGGTAGCAGAGCGACAAAGGATTTTAAACCGGTACATTTCGATTACGTACGAAGATCGGATTGATTATACATGGATTTATGGGATTGCACTGGGGGCATTGTTAATAATTTCTATTTTCATTTATCGTCAATTCGAGATGGGAAAATACCATAAGAAGCTTTTACGGATGGCAACGACGGATTCTTTGACAGGATTATGTAATCGTATACGTTTGGATGAAAAATTGCTTGAATGTCATGAATATTACATGCGGACGCAACGTACTTTTTCGGTCATGATTATGGATCTGGATCATTTTAAAAGGATCAATGATACGTATGGGCATCTTATCGGAGATAAAACCTTAGTCAATCTTTCCCAAATCGTCCAGAATAATATCCGTAGTATCGATATAGCAGGACGATGGGGAGGCGAAGAGTTTATGATCATTTGTCCTGAAACCAATCTTGATGGGGCGAAACAGTTGGCAGAAAAAATAAAATCGATCATAGAAGAGGCTGATTTTCCTCATATTCATACGTTGACGTGCAGTTTCGGGATCAGTGAAAGCCATGAGGGTGATCGGATTGAAAGTGTGGTGGGGCGTGCAGACAGTGCCTTGTACCGAGCGAAAGAAGAGGGGAGAAATCGGGTCTGTACAGCTTAAGAGAGTTTGCAGACAATATCACCGATTTCTCTTCCCAAAGAGGCAGCAACTACCGAACATTTAACTTTGAGTAAAAAACAGATAGTGTGCCGTTTTTGCGGAGTCATACACTCATAGTTTCCCATCCCTTTAGCGATAATCAAATCAGCACGGTCAAAAAGTACTTGTGATTCAATCGAAGCGAGTTCATAGACAAATCCTGGAGTCGGAACTCCGCTATTTATTACGGAACATATCTTCTCTATTCCCGCTTCCTGCGCTTCTCTCATCGTGACATCGTTGATAATCGGATTTCCGCGCACCATATAGGTAATCGATAGTTGAGGATAGAGTTTTTGGAGGAAGCGGATCGCTAACGCATCGAAGATGTGTTCACCCGCATTGTCTCCGATATAGAGAAGTGTTTTTGCGCATGTGAGAGAAACGCGTAGTGCTTCAGTATCATCATGGGTAAACGGCGTCTTAAAGACGGACATAATCGCATCATGCAGATCAAAGCTCACTTCGGCGGCGAGATCGATCACATTACCGACTACGGCTGTTTTGAGAATAGCAACCAGTGGATCATCACTGTTTTGAATCGTTTCTTCTAAAAAGGGGACATAGCTTTTAGCTTGCGTTGAGGCGTGCTGTTTTTGTTCTTCGTACAAATCATCGGTTTGCGCGAGAATCGCCATCTGTTCATACAGCGGTGCGGCAAGGAGAGGTGGAGAAAGGGTAAAATTGGCACTTTTAAGGGCACCTTCAACGTAATCGAGAATTTTTTTTCTTAGTGTATCATCGGCATGAATAGCGTCACAAACACGTTGACTTTGAGCCGTTATGCAGCTAATGCATTCATGTTGTATGGTCATTGTGAAGCGTGATCGTCGATTACTTTTCCCCACATCAGTTTATATTTGCGACGCATAAATTCAACCTCTTGCTGAGAAAGTTTGAGTTGTTCTGTGAGGGTTGCGATAGTACGACGATCTTCATCATAGAGCTCTTGAAGAGAGGAGAGAGCATCTTTTAGAAATGCATTTTCATTTTTGATTGATTCGATCGTTTCTTCTTTGGCTACAAGGACTTTTTCATGCAGGTTGATAATGGTTCCGATGGTTTTTTCGACAAAACTGGCTCCGAGGGTGATATCCGCTTCCGATGCACTAAGCTCTTGCATTGTTGCGGGAACAAGCCCCTCCATCCCCTGACCTGGATCGATGATCACTTCTCCGTCTTCGATAAGTGTGGTGAGTTTGCCACGGACAATTAAGGCTTCAACGGCACTACGATCCATATTCGTCATGTGAGCGTAGTCATCAATACTCATCCATCCTTGCATTTTCCACCACCTCTAGAATTTTATTTAACGATTATAGCAAAACTTATAAGATAGTCTCAATTTCCAATGAATCCATCTCTACTTTCTTAGCTTTTGCAATTCGATCTTCTTGAAGTTTCATCCGTAATTCTTCATTTTCAAGCGCTAAAATCTGCATTGCAAGATAGGCTGAGTTGATGGCTCCCGCTTTACCGATAGCAACGGTAGCTACCGGCATTCCGGCAGGCATTTGGACAGTCGAGAGAAGTGCATCGATTCCGCTCAGGGCTGATGCGCTCATAGGTACACCAATGATCGGTTTGATGGTTTTAGACGCTAATACCCCTGCTAAATGGGCTGCCATTCCGGCTGCCGCGATAAAAACTTGAGCCCCTTTCGCCTCTGCTTTGAGGACATACTCTTTAGTACGTTCCGGACTTCGGTGAGCGGAAGAGATAATGAGTTCGTATTGTACGCCGAATTCTTCGAGTGTTTGCGAGCACGATTGCATGACATCAAAATCGCTTTTACTTCCCATAATAATTGATACAAATTTCATTTTAGACTCCTAAGGTATTTTTTTAATTGAATTAACATTTGGTGACTGTCCCCATCTCATCTGTCGCGGGGATACGGAAAAAGGTGAAGTGAGGCAAGGTACACGGCAGTTTAAATCGGTTGAGATTTCCGCTATGGACTTGATCCCAAACCTTGCCGTTTTCGGCAAGAAGCTGTTTAAATGAGATATGCCACTCCCCATTCTCTTCCCATATTTTTCCGATCTCATTATCGATTGGATCAAGAGCACTTCCCTCAGGGAAAACGAGTTCCATCGTATCGTTCGGAAAAGTTTTATATTTGCATTCGAAATACTCTCCCGATTCATCCACGATGCCGCTGACTTGATGGGTTCCCATCATCATTGAAAAATCGAGATTTTGGGTGTCGTGTTTTTCAAATGGGCGGTTTACGAGGTAAGCATCGGTAAACCCACGATTTTGCATGGTGTTGAGCTCTTTTTGATAGCTATCAGGATCACTTTTTCCGGCGTAATAATCATCGATGGCGCGGCGGTAGACTTTGGCGGTAATAGCGGCATAGTAGGGTGCTTTTGTCCGCCCTTCGATTTTGAGTGAGTCGATGCATCCCGCATCGAGAATCTCTTTGATATGGCTTGCTAGATTGAGATCTTTGGAGTTCATGATATAGGTGCCGATCCCTTCATCTTCTACCAGTTTAAAAAGTGTTCCTGTTTCAGGATTTGCCGCATACATCTCATAAGGAAATCGGCAATCGTTGGCACAGCTTCCACGATTAGGAACCCGTCCGCTTTGCAACGTTGAGATCAAACAGCGGCCGCTGTAGGCAAAACACATGGAGCCGTGGACAAAGACTTCGATCTCCAAATCAGGGAGTTCTTCTTTGATTTGCATTAAATCTTTGAGAGATATTTCCCGTGCGGCAATAATACGGCGCGCCCCCATGTCGTAGTACACCTGTGCATCCAGGACATTCATCACGTTAGCTTGGGTTGAGAGGTGTAGCGGTATATGAGGGGCAATTTGATGGGCGAGTTTGAGGACTCCGGGAGTGGCCACGATGAAAGCATCGGGTTCTAAGGATGCCATAGTGGCGATATGTTCTTTAAGGAGCTTTAACTGAGAATTAAACGGAAAACCGTTGATCGTAACATAAACTTTACGACCTTTATCATGGGCATAATCAATCCCCTCTTTGAAGCTTTCCAAATCGAACTCTTTGCCTGAGCGGATACGGAGCGAAAAATGGCTCACACCGCCATAGACGGCGTCAGCGCCGTAATCAATAGCAATTTTCAGCTTTTCTAAATTCCCTGCAGGGGAGAGGAGCTCGACTTTTTTCAATATGACTCTCTTGTGGTCAAAAATACTAAGCTGATTGTACCGTTTTGTTTATTTATTTTTGCCCAAAAGAAGCAAGTAATGCTTCGATGTCATCACTGCTTACGACATCTTCGGTGGTACTGTCACCCGGTAAATGGACCGCAGAACTGACCCGTTTGCTATCATCGATTTTTCCGGCGAAGAGATGATTCATGTAGGTTGAGAGGGCACGCATAACATTGATTACACGTTCAATTTTTTGACGGTGTATATCTTGGTATTGCATAATATCCATTATATTCATAATGGTATCTCCACCGTTTTGAAGCATTTCAAGGACACCTTCCAAATGTTCGAGTGCTTTCTCATTTTCTTCTAATTGAGTCTTAAACGTCTCTATATGAGGAAATTTTTCAGTTAAAGTGGTAAAAAGGCTGATATTGTTTTTGATAAGAACTTTAAGTGCTTTGACATCTTTTTCCCCTTGACCTAAGTCGTTGCTGATCCCTTCGATAAGATCAAAGATTTCAGTTGCTTTTTCTTCACTCTCTTTGGTGACGTCATCGAGCTGATGAACCATTTTGTTATCATCGGTAGGTGGCGGTGGCGGCCAGCTATGCATAGCGGAAACACGATATTTATCAGGGTCGGTTTCATTATAAGGTTGATCATTCGGTGTCTCTTCTGAAGATACAGAAGCTTCAGCTCCTTCTGCCGGCTCTTCAACGTATCCTACGTCTAAATCTATATCACCATTCATTAGCGCATCTAACTCTTCTTGCGTCATGATCTCTTATCCCCAAACGATTTAAAATTGCACTATAATAACATTAAAACCATTATTTTTACTTAGGGTGTATTCATGAAAGTCGATCTTCATAACCATACGGTGTTATGCAACCATGCCACGGGAACGGTAGCGGAGTATGTAGAAGCTGCTATTGCGTGTAAAATTGAGTATTTTGGTTTTTCCGATCATGCTCCGATGCACTACGACCCGAAATACAGAATGAGTTTTGAACAAATGGATTTGTATGAATTGTGGGTAAAAGAAGCGAGAGAGAAGTACGCGAATCAAATCACTGTTTTACTAGGGTATGAAGTCGATTATCTCCCCGGTTATATGGATGATACAGTTTTGAACCGACCTTGCGATTATTTGATCGGGAGCGTTCATTTTATCGATGATTGGGGATTTGATAATCCAGAATTTATCGGTCGGTATGAGGGTTTAGACATTGATGAGATTTATCGGCGCTATTTTACTTTGGTCGAAGCGATGGCTAAGAGTGGAAAGTTTGACATTATCGGACATCTTGATCTGCTAAAAGTGTTTAAATTCTTACCGACTAAAGATATTCGACTTTTGGCTCAAGAGGCGCTAAAGGCGATTAAAAAAGCAAATATGACCATTGAGATCAATATGGCAGGATACCGAAAGCCTATTGCAGAGCCATACCCGTCCCCTATTCTACTAGAAACTATTGCTGAGTTGGAGATACCGATTACGTTTGGTTCGGATGCGCATCGGAGCGATCAAATTGGTTTGTTCGGTGATGAAATAGAGGCTATGGCACGATCCGTCGGTTATGATAAATGTGCCCTCTACCGTGCTAGAGATCGGGAAATGATTAAATTTTAATCATCTCAAAACCCTTCTTTTTTGTCAACTTTTGCTATACTGCCTACACTTTATTATTTTCAGGAGTTTTGCATGGGTAAATTCGTAAACAGTGTCAACGAGTTTTTCAGTTTTTGTAAAGAGAACGACGTTCAGTTCGTAGATTTCCGTTTCACCGATATGAAAGGGACATGGCACCACGTTAGTTACCGTATGAGTGCGGTAAATGCAGGTCATTTTGAAGGAGGACTTCCGTTTGATGGTTCTTCAATCGATGCTTGGCAGCCGATTAACCGCTCTGATATGTTGTTGAAACCGGATGCTGAATCTGCGTTTATGGACCCGTTTACTGCTGATCCGACCATTATCGTTTTCTGTGATGTTTATGATATCTACAAAGGACAAGCATACGAAAAATGTCCACGCGCAATCGCTAAAAAAGCGCTTGAGCACCTTGCAAATGCCGGTGTAGGTGATGTTGCTTATTTTGGACCTGAAAATGAATTCTTTGTATTCGACGATGTTAAAATTCGCGACGAAGTAAACTGCTCATATTATGAAGTAGATACGGAAGAGGGTGCATGGAATGATGCAAAAGAGTTCAAAGACGGGTTCAATACCGGTCATCGCCCACGTACAAAAGGTGGATACTTCCCGGTAGCACCAATCGATACTATGGTTGATCTTCGTGCTGAGATGATGCTGGCATTGGAGCAAGTTGGTCTTGAAGTAGTTCTCGGTCACCACGAAGTTGCACAAGGTCAAGGCGAAATCGGTATCGTTTTCGGAACCCTTGTAGAAGCAGCGGACAATGTTCAAAAACTTAAATACGTTATTAAAATGGTTGCGCACCTTAACGGTAAAACAGTTACATTTATGCCTAAACCACTTTACGGAGATAACGGTAACGGTATGCACGTTCACCAATCAATTTGGAAAGATGGCAAAAATACATTCTACAAAGAGGGTGGCTACAGCAACTTGTCTGAAACAGCACTTCACTATGTAGGTGGTATTTTCGCACATGCTCGCGCGGTTGCAGCATTTACAAACCCATCAACTAACTCATACAAACGTCTTATCCCTGGATTTGAAGCTCCTTCGATTTTGACTTATTCTAGCCAAAACCGTTCTGCTTCTTGCCGTGTTCCATACGGTGCGGGTGAAAAAGCGACACGTATCGAAATGCGTTTCCCGGATTCTACTTCATGCCCATACCTTGCGTTTACCGCAATGTTGCTTGCAGGTTTAGATGGTATCAAAAATAAAATGGTACCGGTCGGACCGATGGATGAAGATTTGTTTGAACTCTCTTTGAATGAAATCCGTGAAAAAGGGATTCCACAAATGCCACACACATTACGCGGTGCATTGGAATCATTGATCCGTGATAATGAGTTCTTACAACCGGTTATGACTCCAGAGTTCTTGGATACTTACCAAAACTACAAATTTGAAACACAAGTATGGCCTGACGAAGCTCGTCCGACTGCATTCGAATTCAAATCTACTTATTCTTGTTAATCTTCTGTGTAGGGTGAAAACCCTGCACATCTTTTCTTTCTTTTTTCATAAATAATTTTCTGATTGTTTTTATATATCTCCGTGATCCAATACCTAGAGCCGCTCCGTTGGCAGTAGTGCCGAGAGGAACGAGCGTTCTTGGATCGCGGTATGATCTTTTGGTACTTTTCTGACTAAACAGAAAAGTATGAAGAAGTTATGGAAGTTTTGGTCCTGCAGCAGAGTAGTCAAATTCACTTTGCCCATGAGTATACTTTTGGAAGTTTTTGATGAATAGGGCCGCCAAGTTATCGCGTTGAACGAGATACGCGTCACGATCCTGCCACGCATTACGAGGATTGAGGATAACAGGATCGATAGAACCGAGTGTTTTAGGGATGTGGAAACCAAACGTATTGGTAATGTCAAACTCACTTTTGTTGATACTTCCATCTAAAATAGCATTGATACATGCGCGGGTATCTTTAATGCTCATACGTTTTCCGACACCGTATCCGCCACCCGTCCATCCCGTATTGACTAGATAAACATTTACACCGTGCTCATCGATTTTTTCACCGAGAAGTTTCGCATACACAGTTGGATGAAGCGGAAGAAATGCCTCACCGAAACATGAGCTAAAGGTTGCGACCGGCTCCGTGATTCCTCGCTCCGTTCCTGCAACTTTTGCGGTATAGCCACTGAGGAAGTAATACATCGCTTGCTCTTTTGTAAGACGACTTACCGGAGGGAGAACTCCAAAAGCATCGGCTGAGAGAAAAATTATATTTTTAGGATGGGCCGCCATAAGTGATGGCTGATGGTTCTCAATATGTTCTATAGGATAAGAGACACGTGTATTTTCCGTTTTAGAGCCGTCGGTATAATCGACGATACCGTCTTCATCGTAAACGACATTTTCAAGTAGTGCATTGCGGCGGATGGCATTATGAATCTCAGGTTCGCTTGAGGGATCAAGATTGATCACTTTCGCGTAACATCCGCCCTCGAAGTTAAAGACCCCTTGTTCATCCCAACCATGTTCATCATCACCGATAAGCGCACGTAAAGGGTCGGTTGAAAGGGTTGTTTTTCCGGTACCGCTAAGACCGAAAAATAGGCAGGTATCACCTGCGGCTCCAACATTGGCAGAACAGTGCATAGGGAGTTTCCCCTCTAGAGGAAGCCAATAATTCATCATAGAGAAAATCCCTTTTTTCATCTCTCCGCCATACCATGTACCGCCGATAATGCAGAGATTCTCTTCAACACTAAAGAGGACGAAAACCTCAGAGTTTAGTCCATGATTTGCCCATTTTTCATTGACCGCTTTACATGCATTGAGTACGGTAAAAGAAGGTTTGAAAGTTTCAAGTTCCGCTTCATTCGGGCGGATAAACATGTTTTTAACAAAATGGGATTGCCATGCAATTTCAGAGACAAAACGGACTGAGCGTTTACTTGTAGGACTTGATCCGCAAAATACATCAGTAATGTAGAGGTCTTTGTTAGAGAGCTGTTCACGGGCAACAATGAGGAGCTCATCAAAAATTGCTTTATCAATTTTTTTATTGACATCACCCCATGCAATGTATTGATTGGAAGGATCTTGGTTTACAAAATATTTATCTTTTGGGCTTCGACCGGTAAAAATTCCCGTATCGACCATGGTTGCACCGCTGCTTGCAAGGCGACATTCACCGTTATCAAGTTCATGTTGGATCAGCTGATCAAAGCTGAGGTTATGGAAAATCTTTCCACTGTTTTTTATGCCTAACGTCTCAATCTCTGCGGAAATCATGGTCTTATTTTACCTTTTAGGGCTCATCGTTGTACTGTACAACGACGAAGATTTAAAGCATATGCTTTATTTATGGTGCGAATTATACGCCTTCAATTTATAAACGAGAATTAAAGTGGAGGATTATTTAAATTGAGCCGCCAATTCCGTTAATATTTTAGGTGCCAATGCTTCGGTTCCATTGTATTTTTGAAGCTTTACCCCGACATTACTCATACTTTTGGCTGTATTTTTACACGCCATTTTAACCACAAGATAATCGCAGTCTTCGATTGTATCCGCCATCGTATCGTGTGCTTTGATATGTTCTACATCTCCTTCATCATGATCGCAAGTATGGTGTTCATCGTGATCGTGAGGAGTTTCTCCTTCAACTTTAGGATTGGCACGAAGCCCTTCTAACGTAAAACTTTTAAACATACCCCCCGTGAGGTTAAATACGGCGAAGTAAGGGGTATGGCCGGCATTTCCGGCCATTTTAAGATTTTCATCCATAACGGGTACAGCGATTTTCATTGTATCTCCTTGATTTTGTAAAAATTATGCCATATTCTCTGTTAAATACCCGTATCAACATGGTTTTGTATTTTATTGTTAAATTTAATAAAACTATAAGACAAACCGTTCCATAATGAGAGTAGGGTTACAAGGGTAATCACTATTTTAAATTTCCAAGGAGTAAACTATGAAACGTTCAGGTTTTACTATGATCGAATTGATTTTCGTGATCGTTATTTTAGGTATTTTAGCAGCGGTTGCTATTCCTCGTCTTTCTGCTACACGTGATGATGCAACCATCGCAACGATGGCTACTAATGCTGCAACAATTGTGAGTGATTACGGCGCTGGCTTTACGGCTAGAGCTGACTATAATGCTACAACAACATGGGCACAAATTACAAATGCTCCTTCAGAAACTGCAGCGGGGACGCCAACGGCTGCAGCTACTGTTATCACAACTCCTATTTTGTTAACAGATGGGACAAATACATGTGCTACATTTACAGCAAGTCAATCCGTTGTGGGTGGCGCATATGATACTTTGACGGTTGCATCAGGAAATACAGGGGCTGTTTGTACTAATGTTGCTACAAGAATTGCAAATCTAGTAAGAGCACATACCTTTGGTGGAACAGGAATAGTTCAATAAGTTAGTTTATATCACCTTCGGGTGATATATTACTTTTGAATTGCATTGATTTTTGCCGATTGTGTGTCAATCGTAGAACTCAGTGTAATAGAGTTAGGGATTTATCAATGAAACGGAACGCTTTTACAATGATAGAGTTAATCTTTGTCATTGTTGTACTGGGAATTTTAGCGGCAATAGCAATTCCCCGTTTAGCGGCAACGCGGGATGATGCGCAGATCGCAAAAGGGCGCAGTGATGTATCTGCCATTCGCGCAGCGATTGTAAGTGAACGGCAGGGACGATTACTGCAAGGGAGCGGTACGTTTATCAATCAGTTGGATGACGGTGCGCAAAATACCGTCGGGGAAGTGCTTTTTGATGATAATGATGCCAATAGCACGAATGGCGGTACCTTATTGCAATATGGGATTATATCGGCAAACGCTAATGGGCATTGGATGAAAACAGGGGCTGCTATCTATACTTATCAGATTATGGGGCAACCTGTGACCTTTACCTATACCCAAGCAAGCGGCAGGTTCACCTGTGATAGAGCCGCCGCAGGCAATGCAGGCCTATTTTGTCAAGATTTGATTGACTAATCTGCTATAATCTCCACATTAGAAGTAGGTGGGAGATTTTGTGTATTTTTACCGCGTAGCTCTTTTCAGTTCTCCTCTTGAACCCCTTACCTATCATTGCGAAAATCCCGTTATTATCGGTACCGAAGTAGAAATAGCCCTCTCCAATCGTTCCATGGAGGGGGTTATAATAGAAGAAAGTGAAAAGCCTGATTTCCTGACGCAGAGTATCTTGAGAATTTCTGATAGTTTTTATTCCCAAACACAAATGCAATTTGCCCAATTTATGTCGGAATATTATGGGTGTTCACTGGGGGAAGCACTGAATCTCTTTGTACCTTTTCATGATCCGGAAATAGAACAAGCCCCATGTGTCTCCTCATACAATCCCGTCAATATTACCCTTTCAAAATTTCAATCCCAAGCGCTTGAATTTATCCGCTCTCATAACATATCACTTTTATTTGGGGATACGGGGGCCGGGAAAAGCGAAATCTATATGCGACGAATGGATGAAGTCCTAAGTGAAGGGAAGAGGGCACTGTTACTGCTTCCTGAAATTTCTCTTACTCCACAAATGGAGACACGGTTTAAAAATCATTTCGGTGATATGGTTGTATTGTGGCATTCAAAAATGACACCGAAGCAAAAAAAGGTGACATTAGAAAAGATTCATAACGGCTCGGCACATATCATAGTAGGACCCCGTTCAGCATTGTTTTTACCGATTCAGAATTTAGGGCTGATTGTTGTGGATGAAGAGCATGATGAGAGTTATAAATCTTCTTCTCGCCCGCGTTACAATGCACGGGATATGGCAGTCTATATCGGCAATTTACTTAAAATTCCTGTTGTATTAGGGAGTGCGACCCCGAGTTTGAGCAGTTATGCAAAATATCCGTTTTTTCGACTTCGCGGGGGGTATTTTAAATCCGAACGGACTTTTGTATTTGAGCCCTCTCTTGAAGCGTTAACGCCAAGTATTGACAGTGCGGTAATGGATAATTTTAATAAAGAGCATCAAGGCATTGTTTTCATTCCGACGCGTGCCAATTTCAAATACACGGTATGTGATACGTGTGGCTACCATGTGGAGTGCCCTTTTTGCAGTGTCGGGATGTCTCAGCATAAAAACTCACGTGCCCTTAAATGCCATTATTGTAATTACACCGAAGTATTGCCGAAAGTATGTCCGAAATGTCAAAGCGGCGCGTTACGTACGGCCAGATTGGGGACAGCGGAGGCGGTAGAGCATTTTAGCAAACTGAGTGAGAATCTGCGGGTACAGCAGTTTGACCGTGATATTATCACAACTCAAAATAAACTGATTAAAGTACTTGAAGCCTTTAACGCACATGAGATCGATCTACTCGTCGGAACACAGATGCTTTCCAAAGGACATGATTATCATGACATTACCCTTGCTGTCGTTATGGGAATCGATAATCTTCTCTCTCAAAGTGATTATCGTGCGCGGGAAAAGGCGTTATCGCTTTTAGTGCAAATTGCGGGACGGAGTGGTCGGAAACAGAATGCAACCGTGATTGTACAAAGTTTTAACGAGTCTTTTTTCCGAGGCTATTTGGATGATTATGAGAAGTTTTTGATCGACGAGATGCGAATTCGTCACACTAGGTATCCTCCGACCAAAAAGTTAGCACGGTTACTTTATGCACACAAAAATGGGTTAAAAGCAAAAAGTGTCATGGAAGAGGCGGTGAGAGAGATAGAGCAGATGCAAAGGGTTCAGATACTTGGATACGGGGCTTCCCCAATCGAAAAAATTGCTGATAAATATCGGTTCCAAATTTTATTGAGAAGCGATAAAAGTACCGATTTGATCCGTGCTATAAAACATGTCAAATCACCGCTTTGCGAGATCGATATGGATCCGATTGAGTTTACGTAATTTTAACATCCAAAAAGCTACAATCTACCCATGATAACACGCACCCCAACTAAACAGATTTTTGTCGGTAATGTTCCTATCGGCGGTGATGCCCCGATCTCGGTACAGTCAATGACCTACTCACGAACTGCCGATGTAAGTGCTACGGTTGAGCAGATCAATCGTCTCCATTTTGCCGGATGCGATATTGTCCGTGTCGCCGTTCCGGATGAGGAAGATGCGCGTGCCCTAAAAGCGATCAAAGAGCAAATTTCTCTTCCTCTTGTGGCTGATATCCATTTTAACTATAAACTGGCCCTTATTGCGGCAGAAGTGGTGGACTGTATCCGATTTAATCCCGGAAATATCGGCGAAAAATCACGGATTCGTGAGATCGTCAAAGCGTGTCAAGAACGCAATATTCCGATTCGTATCGGGGTCAATGCCGGAAGTTTGGAAAAAGAGTTCGAACAGCGTTACGGCCAAAGTGCCGAGGGGATGGTCGCATCGGCTGAGTACAATATCAAATATCTCGAAGATTTGGGATTTACCGATATCAAAGTCTCACTTAAGGCGAGTGACGTTCAGCGCACCGTTGAAGCGTATCGCCTTCTCCGTCCTAAAAACAATTATCCGTTTCATTTGGGTGTGACTGAGGCGGGGACGATTTTTCATGCGACCATCAAAAGTGCTATTGGATTGGGTACATTGCTACTAGAGGGTATCGGCGATACGATGCGCGTTTCCATTACGGGGGAACTTGAAGAGGAGATTAAAGTCGGTCGGGCGATTTTAAAAGATAGCGGTGTTGCCAAAGAGGGGCCCAATATTATCTCCTGTCCGACATGTGGACGGATCGAAGCCGATTTAGTCTCTGCGGTAGCGGTGATCGAAGAGCGGACAAAACATATTAAAAAGCCGCTTGATCTCTCCGTCATGGGGTGTGTTGTAAATGCTATCGGTGAAGCGAAGCATGCCGATGTTGCTATTGCGTACGGTAAGGGCTCGGGGCTAGTGATGGTGCGCGGTGAAGTCGTTGCACGCCTTGAAGAAGATAAGTTGGTTGATCGTTTCGTCGAAGAGGTAGAAAAAATGGCAAAAGAAGAGGACTAAATGGAAGAGTCATTATACAATTTAGCTTTTGAGCGTTCCGTTCTCAGCTCCATTATTTTTGATCCGGCTCAGTTTGATGAGTTTGATGCGGTTTTAACACCGGAAGATTTTTATCTCGCGGCGCATCAGGAGATTTACCGCGCGATGATAGCTCTAGGACATCGTGATCTTCCCATTGATGAAGAATTTATCCGTAAAGAGTTAACTGCAAAACAAAAATTTGATGAGCGGGTAATGGTTGAAATTCTCACCGCTAATCCGATCGCTAATACTAAAGCGTACGTCCAAGAGATCAAAGATAAAGCGATTAAACGTCATCTCTTGACCCTCACGACCGAGATTAAGCGGGTAACTTTGGAAGAAGAACTCAGCGGAAGCGATGTCGTCGATTTGGTCGAACAAAAGCTCTATGAGATTACCCAAAGCTCCCAAGCGACCGATTTTAAAGATGCTCCCTCAATCGCCGATGAGACGTTAGCGTATATCGAAGAGATGAAAGCGCGGGGCGATTCCGTCCTTGTCGGTGTCGATACGGGGTATGCGGAGTTGAACAAAATGACGACGGGATTCGGTAAAGGTGATTTGGTTATCATCGCCGCCCGTCCGGCAATGGGGAAAACCTCGTTTGCCCTCAATATGGTTCAAAATCTTCTCGATAAAGGGAAGGGG
>JAGXFM010000040.1 GCA_024637215.1 Sulfuricurvum sp. | reverse complement strand
GGCAGCGTCAGATGTGTATAAGAGACAGATGCGGGATCTATCCCTAAAAAAATATTTGCTAAACGTTTTTATTTCTGCCCAGTTGCACTATACCCAGTCTGAGCCACACTATCCTGCATCATCCGAAGCGTAACCTTATCATCCGCTATGACTATCGCACTCTCATTTTTGAAATTCACTTTCGCCTCTTGAACTCCTGAGACACCCATCAACGCTTTTTTAACCGCCAGTGTGCAGGCGATACAGTGCATTCCGTTGATATGGAGCTTCCACTCTTTGGCATACGCTAGAGACGCTAACAGAAGCAAACTGAGGGCTATTCTCCCCATATTAATACCTCATAATAGGGATAGAAGAGGGCGGCAAGGCTAAAGAGAAACAAGCCCCAAAAAAGGATCAACAGAATTTTAGAAGTGAGGCTCGGGACACAGTCGCATTCGATCTGTTTTTTGATCACCATTTGGTAAAATCCGATACTCAGCATCAAGACGGCAAAGGCGGTAAATAGCCAGCGATAACTGTTGAGTTCAGGGACATTGATAACCCCTGCGAAGGAGATGCCGAACACCATAAAAAGGGTCGGAACGATGCAGCATGAGGCGGATAGAAGTGCCGTGATGAGTGCGCCGAAGAGCACGAGTACCGCACTGCGTCTCTCTTGCTGCATCATGACATCGACGGGGTTCTCCTCGTCGTTTTCAACGTATCCTCTCCCTTTTACGATGACGAGGCGTGTCGCTCCATCGCTGAGAGTCTCTTCGGTAAAGGTGCAGTGCTGTGAGAGGGCGAACCGTTTGCAGTTTTCCCGTCCGCTGAGGGTGTTCACCTCTACGGTGAGGGTCGCATCATCAGGGAGGGCATCGAGAGCCTTTTTCGTCTCCAATACGGGACGCGGGCAATCCATATCACGGCAGTCGAGAATCATCACGCCTCTTTTGCGGAGCGGATCGTATAACGATAGCTTTTCGGATCAAAGGGGTCGAGGTATTCGCCGTCCACTTCGGCGTACGGGTAGCCGAATGAGTCGAGGGTGCCTTGGGTATTGGCGGGGTAGAGGTCAAAATCTCGGGCGTGGTTGAGTGCCATCCAGTTGTTCTCCCAAAAGCCGAAGAACTTGTTTGCCAGTTCCATCGCGCGCGGGGAGTTTTTCTCGATCCCCTCTTTGAGTACCAGTTTGGTGATATCGGCGGGATCGCACGGTATCCACCCCATATTCGGTATAAAAAATTCCACTTTGCAGTGTTGCGCTTTGGTGATATCTTCGCCCGCGCCGAAGGCAGGAGAGAGACGCGACGCTCCGACACGAATCCCCATCACTTCCCGTGAGGGGATATTCGATGCTCTCATTAGCGCAACGCAGAGTGCTGACATATCGAGGCATTTGCCTCCCATGCGACCATCCTGTTCGAGTTGAGTCAGCATAGCGTTGGGGCTTCCGACTCCGCACCCTTGGACACTCTCGTCACGGTAGCTATTCGCCACAATCCAGTCGTAGATTTTGCGGGCTTTTTTGAGGGGATTTTTTTCTCCTCCGACGATGCTCTTAGAGACTTTGGCAACGGCTCCGTCGGTGGGGATATGAGCTGAGGGGGCAAGAAACTCACGCGCATGGGCGAGCATTTCGGGGCAGATTCGTTTGGGGCGGAAGTCGCATTGACGGTCTCGTAATGCCAATGTCATTGAGAGTTCAAGTGTTTTGCTCAGGGCACTTTTTTCCCAATGGGCATAAAAAGTACGGGCGGTATAACGGTTGTGGTCGCTCTCGAAATGGGTCTCTGCCTCGGTTGAATCTCCAAGCTCGATAAGGCGCTGAAATCCGCTGATATCAGAGGGGAGGGGAATCCATAGGGTACATTCTTTGCTGCTATGGTGGGAGAGATCAAATTTCCAGCGGAGTTCATACACCGCAAGTCCCTCTTTGAGAGGAGACGTTGCGGAGGCGGTGAGAAAAGAGGGGGTAAGGCATATCGCCCCTGAAACAGCGGTAATTTTAATGAATTCGCGTCGGTGCATCGTGTTATCCTACAATAATATCGGTATCGGTTTTGGCGATAACCTGTGCGACAATGGCTGCGGGTATCCCCTCGTTCAGACATCGCATCGCAATTTTTTTGGCATTTTCAGGAGACGCGGCGATCAAAAGTCCCCCTGATGTCTGCGCATCAAAAAGGATCATCTCCCTATCGGCTCCGATGTCACGTTTGAAGTGTACTTTGGATTCGAGATACTCTTTATTGGCATAGCTTCCCGCTGGGATGATCCCCATCGATGCCATCGGCAACGCTTCGGCAAAAAACGGGACGGAGGAACTCTCTACTTCGATTGTTTTCGAGCCTCCACTCATCTCCGCCAAATGACCTAAAAAGCCGAATCCCGTTACGTCGGTGCACGCATGGGCGTCAAACTCCCGTGCGATGAGTGAGGCTTTGTAATTGAGGGTGCGCATCGTCTCTGCGACTTTTAGCACGGTTGGCTCGTCCAACAGATCGGCTTTGATCGCGGTGATCAGAATCCCCAATCCCAGAGGTTTGGTAAGGACAATCAAATCCCCCACATGGGCTGTGTTGTTACGGAGGATTTTATCGGGATGGACGAATCCGGTGCATGAGAGACCATAGAGCATCTCAGGGGTTTCAATCGTATGCCCGCCGACGATTACCGCTCCGCACTCCAGTACTTTGCTCTGACCGCCTCTGAGCATCTCTGTGAGCACTTCGGTGGGGTGGTTCTTACCGTCAAATTCGACGAGATTGAGGGCAGTCTTGGCATCGCCTCCCATCGCAAAAACATCGCTGAGAGAATTAGCCGCCGCGATTTGACCGTAAATGAAGGGATCATCCACGACGGGGGTGATAAAATCGACCGTCTGTACCATCGCTAAATCGTCAGTGATTTTATAAACTCCCGCATCCTCATTCCCCTCAAATCCGACGAGGAGATCTTTGTGAAACGATTTCAGGTGGCAGGTGACGTTTTCAAGCGAGCCGGGGGAGAGTTTGGCGGCGCATCCCGAAGCGCGGACATATTTGGTTAATTTTGCCTCATTGTTCATCTTGAATCCCTCTGAGAATGTCGAGTGTTTTGAGCGGGTCATCGTTGTGGAGAGTCATATCGGGTTTGATCGTCACTTTGTAGACTTTGTCGTAATACTGCGTCAGCAATATCTCAGAAACACGGGGAAGATCACCGTTTTCAAATGCGGCGATAGCGGAGCCTTTGTCGTCACGGCTAATGTAGGGTGAGATGCGCTCCATCCGCTCCATGAAAAAGTTCTCGTCCATCGCGTCGTACATTCTCATAATCCGCTCTACCCGCTGCTCCAGAGGAGCGGTGATCTCAATGCGGAACCCTGATTCCATCCGCTTGTACAAAGAAGAGGGGAGCATAATTTTTCCGATCCGTTTGCTTTCGGCTTCGACAAACCCCTTTTTTTCTGCTTTTAGGGCGAGGAGGGCGTGAGTGAGCCGATTTTGAAACTCTTTTTGGCTCGGTTGTGCGCCGTTGACATCCCCAAAAACTGAACCGTAGTGGTTCGCCATTTTTTCCAAATCGATGACATTGTCCAGTTCATTTAACAGGTCGCTTTTGCCGCATCCCGTATTTCCGCCAAGGGTTATAAAATTGAGCGGTGGGAGCGTATCCAGATATCCGGTGACAAAGGTTCGGTACGATTTATACCCTCCGATAACACGGTCGATTCGGTAGCCGATGTTCGAGAGGATAGTCCCCAGCGAAGAGGAACGCATCCCGCCGCGTGCGCAATAGATGGCGATTCGTGAGTTTGGGGTAAAAGCGGGATAGATATCGTGAATATGACGCGCCGCGTTGAGGCAGACGTATGACGCCCCCTTGACACGTGCTTCAAAAGGGGAAATTTGTTTGTAAATCGACCCGATTTCGTGGTGTTCTTCATCATTCAGCGCGTAAAAATTTTGGGCAAAGGGGATATGAGATTCACCGTATTCGTGCGGACTTCGCGCATCGATGATGAGGTCATAGGTGTTTTGGGATTCTAAAAAGGTTTCAATCGGTATGGTTTGTATCATTTCGAATTTTACCATTTCTCCGCTAATAGCTCCATTATAAGCCCCCTTATGCCATAATTGCACACTTATAAGGGAGTTCTCATGGCGGCAGGTTCGACGATCTACAAAGTACAACTCAGTATCGCCGATATGGATCGCAACTACTATGAGACTCATGAAATCACGATAGCCCAGCACCCCTCTGAGACCGATGAGCGACTGATGATCCGTCTCGCAGCTTTTGCCCTCAACGCATCTGATCGACTGCTCATTACCAAAGGGATCGGGGGAGATGATGAACCCGAACTGTGGGAGAAAGATTACAGCAGCGATATCGTACTGTGGATCGATCTGGGACAGATGGACGAGAAACGGTTGCGTAAAGCATGTGGACGAGCGGAAAATGTGATCGTCTACACCTATAACCTCAAAAGTGCTACCGCGTGGTGGAGACAATACGGTGCGACGTATGAGCGATTTAAAAATCTTCGTGTGATCCATTTGCACTCTGAGGGGATCGAGAAACTCTGTGAGAGGTCGATGCGCCTGCAATGCAATATCAGCGACGGAGAACTCACTCTTCACAGTGAGCGAGGAGATGTTACAATAATGCAAGAACCGTGGCAATAACACGTCACTATTCTCTACACTCCTTTCCCCTTTATCTCTAAATCCGTTACCTTTAGCTATACTTATCCCTACTATTATCTCACTATTACGGATAAACGCATGAAACGAAAAATCGGAAAATTTAAAAGCTCTATCGCTACGCTCGAACTACAAGATCGCGTATTGCGTGAAAACACCCTCATTTTGGCAGAACCGGGTTCAGGGAAAACACATCTTGCCAATAAAATCCGTGAGTTTGTTATTGACAGCGGTATCCCGACACTCTATCTCGATTTTTCCGATCCGACCCCCGATCAGGTGGAAGAGAAATTCAAAACCAGTAGCGATTTTCACTATATGCGTTTTGATGAGAGCGATGAGCTCAACGCTGCTTTAGATGCTGCCATTGCGGCACGTCAAAATATTTATATGGCGGTTAGCCCTACCTTTTTTGCGAGCAAACGGGATATCAAAAGTAAGCTTTCACAAATGATGCAAAAACGTGAGTTAATGGATAACTACTACTACATTATGCAGGAGATTGCAAGTTTAGAAGGGTTTTATACCAAATTTGAAGACTTCATTTTTTATATTTTCGATCTCGTCAATCTCAAAAAATTCGGACTCACCTTTTTGGCACAGCCGCATGAAATGTTCGAGAATCCGCGTATCAAACTGCTATTCTCATTTCTTTTTGTCGGTCGTTGTACAAACGCTTATTATTACAATACGACCGTACTACGGTCGATGGAACCGAATACCTTTTTGTACCAACATCGCGTGGATAACCGATCCCTTCTCTTTAACAACATCCAAAGCGACATCGTATTTATTGACGAGTAAGCTGAAATACGACACTCTTAGAATGCGTATTTGTCTCTGAACTCTTCAAACTCTTCTTTTGGAAGAGGTTTGGAAAAATAGTATCCTTGTATCTCACCGCATTGCTGTTCACGAAGATAATTGAGCTGCGCTATCGTCTCAACCCCCTCTGCGATAGTTTGCAATCCTAAACTTTTTGCCATACTGATGATGGCCGAAACGATGGCTTTGTCTTCGGCATCAATACTGATGTCTCGAACAAAAGATTGATCGATTTTGAGTTTATATATTTTAAACTTTTTGAGATAACTCAAAGAAGAGTAACCGGTTCCGAAATCATCGATCGACATTCGGATCCCTTTTGCATGAAGTTCATTCATTACATTGATCGCTTTTTGCGGATCATGCATCGCAATACTCTCCGTTAGCTCAAGCTCTAAATACTCAGGGGGCAATCCTACCTCTTCGAGAATAGTTCCGACCAAAGCCGGTAAATTAGGGGAACGAAACTGAATGGCCGATAGATTGACCGCGATAATGATAGGTGAGCGTCCTTGCTCCATCCATACCTTAGCCGCTTCTGCGGCAGTACGCAGTACCCATTCTCCTATGGATAAAATGGTTCCGTTTTCTTCCGCAATCGGGATAAATTCTGTCGGAGAGATATTCCCAAAATCAGGATGATTCCAGCGTATCAGCGCTTCGGCACCGATTATAGTGCCGCTTTGGGTTGAAAACTGAGGTTGATAGTGCAACTGTAACTGATTGCGATCAAGTGCATGATGCAGGGCATTGCCCAGTGCGAGATTGCGCAGAGAGTGTTGCTGCATCTCTGTGGTAAAGAAACAAAAGCTATTTCTCCCCTCTTGTTTTGCTCGGTACATTGCGGTATCAGCGCTTTTATAGAGGGTTTCAAAATCACTTCCGTCATCAGGATAGAGGGCGATTCCGATTGAGCTACTGATAGTGAGTTCATGTTCATTGATTTGAAAAGGTTCTTTGAATGCGTTTAAAAGATTTTGTGCGATTTGGGAAGCTTCTCCCAATTCGATATTAGGCAGTAAAATAATAAATTCATCTCCGCCGAATCGTGCTATGGTGTCTTCTTCCCGCATTATGTGTTTGAGCCGTTTAGAAGCTTCTATCAGCAAACTGTCTCCGATGCTGTGTCCCAATGTATCGTTGATGTCTTTGAAATGGTCAAGATCAAGAAACATAACCGTAATGGAGATATCGTTATGTTTTGCCAAACTTAATAAATCTTTGATACGGCCATCAAGCCTTGCACGGTTCGGTAATCCGGTAAGCTCGTCATAATTGGCAAGGTATTGAATCCGCTGTTCTGCTTTTTCCCGTGCCGTCTCTTTTGCAAATGAATTTAGGGCATAGCTGATGTCCATCGCCATCTCTTCTAGGAGTTTTCGTGCTGCATCATCAAACGCATTGACCTCTTCGGTATAGAGGTTAAATACAGCGATTACTTTACCGTTACAGCGTAGCGGAAGTGCTGCAGAAGCGCCCCATGCGTACTCTTTTCCTTTATGATGCCACGGTGCAGTCATCGGATCATTTTGAAAATCTTGACACCAGATGGGACGATCTTCATGAAATGCTAATCCTGTCGGGCCTTTAGCGGATGGATCTGAGGGATTGAGCGATATCGCGAGATTTTGAAGATAATCGGTACCGTACCCGTATAAACTGACCACTTTTAGATAGTCGCGGGAGTCATCGACTTTACCGATCCATGCCATTTTCATCCCTCCGAAGTAGACCGCATCACGGCAAATGATAGGAAACAACTCTTCTTCATTTTTGGAACGGATAATCGCTTGATTGCATTGGCTGAGGGCAGAATAGAGATTTCTCAATCGTTGATTGTTGGCGATGAGTTCTTTGAGTTTGAGCTGGGTTTCACTCAGCCATCCTAAGATACTGTTTTCATTTCCCTTTTTGAGTTGGATCGGGATGGAAAAATCCCCTTGACCGATACGTGTTATGTAGGTATGAACCGTGTCTACCGAACTCCCTAACGTGATTTGCAGCGTTTTATGAAGACGCCAAAGCATCGTCAGTAAAAGTATTCCGATCAAGACCAAAAGGGTTCTTAAAATAAGGGCTGTTTTTTCAGCTGAATGGACTGCGGCGGTTGTTCGAGTGTTCATTAATGTATAAAACTCTTTGATAGGGCGCATAATCGATATCTTGGCCTGATGATAGGCTTCATTATGTAGCATAGTAAGCGCTTTTTTCTTATCGGATTCGCTTGGAGCACCGTCGATCATCGCCATAGAGGCAAATTCGGTTTTCGTAAGGGCATCAGAGTTGTTTTTTGCTTCGGAGAGCTTGGTAAATTCAGCTTCGCTAAATCCTGCTTGACGCATCATTTCGATAAGCGGGAGGGCTTGATTACTGAGAGGATGAGGACGTAAATCATCCAGAGTAACCAAATCCCAGTAAATGTTTTCATAATTGATCGGGCGGGGTTTTTTACCGTTTCGGATATCAAGAATTTCTTGATAGTGCTCTTTGTAAAGGGGGTGTCCGGTAGCTGCATAGGTACGTATCATTCGGGTGAGGTCATCAGAGGATTGGCGAAGTTCATCGGCTAGGAGAAAAGAGGACAGTCGCACATGATTTGCATGATTAATACGTTTTTCAGCATCAACGTAAACGATAAAGGTAGCAATAAAAAGTATTAAAATAGCCAACGTGTGCCAAAGAGTTCGGGTAAAAGGAGATGAAAAATAGTTTGAAAATATCATTAATATTCCTTTTAGGCGGATAAATTTTTTAGAATGGTTTAACAGAATAGCATAATAGAGTTGAACATTATATAGAGAGGAGCAAGAGTTGTCTTAATCTCCTAAAGAGGCTATAATTCCACAATTTTTCATGTAAATTCGAGGGAGCATGCCGTATGGGAAGAGCGTTTGAATATCGTAAAGCCGCAAAAATGAAACGTTGGGGAAATATGTCCAGAATATTTCCAAAACTAGGCAAAATTATCACAATGGCAGCTAAAGAGGGCGGGGAAGATCCCGATATGAACCCGAAACTGCGTAGTGCTATTTTGACGGCAAAAGCGCAAAATATGCCCAAAGACAATATCGATGCTGCGATCAAACGAGCTTCGGGTAAAGATGCTATCTCGTTGGCGGAGATGAATATCGAAGGCAAAGGGCCGCATGGTGCTCTGTTTTTCGTAGAGTGTGCTACCGATAACAATGCGCGAACTATTTCCAATGTTCGTACGGTTTTCGGTCGTGCCAAAGGGGAGACGCTTAACAATGGTTCGCTTGAGTTCATGTTTAGTCGCAAAGCCGTATTCCGATTTCCAACTCCGGCAATGGATTTGGAAGAGCTTGAGTTCGCACTCATCGATGCGGGCGTGGAAAGCATCGAAGAAGAAGAGGGTGAAGTGAGTGTTTACGGTGAATATACCGCATTCGGAGCATTATCCGCTGAATTGGAAAAAATGGGTATTACACCCGATAGTGCGGCGTTAGAGCGTATCGCAAACTCTCCGGTAGAATTTAGTGATGAGCAGATGGCGGATATCGAAAAATTGATCGATAAACTGGAAGAGGATGATGACGTCCAAGCGGTGTACACCAACATCGGCTAACTACTCGTCATCCTCTTTTGAATAATGAATTTTTGCATCCAATAAAAGTGTTTTGGCGAAATGGGCTTTGGTTCCTGAGGGAAAATGAGGGTCTTTAAGGAGAACTGACATTTTCTCACTACCATTTCGTTGAATCATACGGCGCAATGTTCCTTCCCCCATCGCATACGCAAAGTCAGCGAGATACCAGCTTCCGAACTCTTTTTTAAGATATTTAATAAACCGTATCGCCGCATCGGTAGAGCGGTCGATATCGAGTCTTCCATCATTTTCTTTTGTGACGCTAAGACCGAAATTTCGGGCACTTTGTTTGGTGAATTGCCACAGTCCCGCAGTACCGTAACCATGTGAATTTGGGTTGAATTTAGATTCTGCGTAGGGGATAAGGGCGAAAAATGGAGGGATTCCCGCATCGGTGAACTTTGCTTCGATACGTTCATACTCTTCGGTCGTTACACGATAGCGTTTGTATAAAGGGGAGATGGTTCCGCGATACCGATCCAGTGTATTATCCAAAACGGCAGTATCGAGAAGAGACTCTTCGCTCTGAAGCGATTGGAGAGATTGATTGATCGCTTCAACGTCACTACGGGCAAAAAGAGTTAAATGAAAAAAAAGTAAGAAGAGTAAAAGTAAGAGTTTTTGCATTATTATCCTTCAATCTTAAAACTTTATCGTAGCGTAATCGACTTAATAGGTCAACAATCCTCGTAAATCGTGCAAAGAGTCGATACGATAGGTCGCATGACTAAAATCATGGCTTGCGGTAAAATGGTTATGGACAACCGCGCATTCGATTCCGGCAGATACGGCAGCACTTAGTCCTCTTTGGGAGTCTTCCACGACGATCGCGCTATCAGGATGGGCATGAAAGAGTTCCAACCCTTTGAGATAAGGATCGGGATGGGGTTTGGCTCGGGGGTAGTCCTCTTCACAAAGGATAAATTCCATATATCGGGTGAGCTTTTTTTCGTGGTGAATCAGCTCGAAATCGACCCGTCGCGAGGTGGTAACGATCCCCATACGATAATCTTTTGAAAGTTCGGATATTACCTCTTCGACTCCGTCGATAAAGATATTTTCAGTGCGGAGATAGTGTTGATAGTAACGGCTTCGACGCTCACGTGCTCGATTGACCTCTTCCAACGTGACTCCGTGCTTCATTGCCAGTTCCCACCAGTTCCCGCCGTATTTCATTAACTCCAAATAATATTCAAGCTCCAAGGTGACCCCCAGCTCTTTCATCGCTTTCTCATTCGCTCGAAAATACCAGAGTTCGGTTTCGACGAGTACGCCGTCGTTGTCAAAGAGGATAAAATTTTTCATAACCCGATTTTTGTCGCAGTGAGGAAGAGATAATCGCTTCCCGTGACGGTCACTCGAAATTTCTTTTGTTGCAAATATTTTTTGCAGTAGTAGATGTCTTTGATGAGGATTGACATCTCCGAGTAAGGATAGTTCGGAGCTTTAGCCCCGTAGATCATCTCTCCGCTCATCCAGCGACAATTCGGGAATCCCAAAATCATCGCACCATCAGGGGTGAGATATTCCTGCACCAAAGAGGCAAAGAGGCTTTTGAACTCCAGTGTGCTGCTCTGCAAAGTTCCGATAGTGATGATGAGGTCAAACCGTCCGAGAGACAAAGAAGCAAGATCGTTGATGTCGTGGACGTAAAAGGTGGCGTTTCCCTCACTAAAGCGCTCGTGCGCAACCGCAATAGCACTCTGAGAATGATCAACTCCGACGAGGGAGAGATTGAGGTACTCATCCTGCGGCACAAGTGTGCGGATGAGGTCAAACTCATCTCCCGTGTTGATTCCCAGATTAAGTATCCGTTTCCGTTCTCCCACTTTAACACTTTTGAGCGCTCGCAAATAGGCACTTAAAAAAACAGGTTCTTCATTTTTGCGGATAGCTGCGAATACGGATGCTGTCCCGTATTTTTCCTCTTGAATGTCATTATGGTGAAACGAGTTGCTGAGATCGAGTTTTTCATAGGTGAGTATCACGGTATGTTCAGTGGCGATTTTCGGGACGAGGAGACGGCAAAAGAGAAGCTCGCTTAGATTACTCCACGCTTTGATGCTGCGGTAAAGATACTCGGTCTCATTGCGTATTATGATTGCACCCGCATACCCTCCGCGCCCGATGTCGGGATTGAGTACTTCAAAAGAGAGCGTATCGCTTTTTGTAAGCTCATCTTGCATCCATGCAAAGATATCCGTGAGAGGCTCGGAAGTGAATCGTTTCACGCGATTACTAATCCGAAATGCTCTTGTGCCGCCTCAGCATAGTTAACCTCGGATTCATTGACGACCCCCTCTTCAATACGTTTGAGGGTATTGTCCACGAGTATTTTTCGCCCCGCAGGGGTTTGCATCACAGCAAGCTTCTTTTGAGTGAAGATCGTATCAGGATGAGTGGCATTGAAATAATTGGCGAGGCTAAACTCGATCCACTCTTGAGGTATGAGGGCAAAACCGTATTGAAGTGCCCATTCTCCATTTACCAACGAACTGAGAACGTATTCATCGTCACTCAACTCTAAACGAAACTGATCCCCGCGTTGTTGGGCCATCTCTCCATCAGCAACTTTGATCGGTTCGCGTAGACCGTACCCGCCGAATCCGCTGTCACAGAGATAGTTTTCGCCATCTATGGTGACGATCACGACGAGATGGGTTTTGGGGCGTCGAGTGGGGTAGAACATCGGGCGTGCTCCGGCAAAATACCACTCGAATCCGATTGCAGTAAGTGCCATGGCAAAGAGTCCATTGACTTCATAGCAATAGCCTCCACGCTCATTCGTGACAATTTTCGTGTAGATATCCTCTGCTAAAAGAGAGGGGATTTTACCTGCTTGCACTTCGGTGTTCTCAAATGGAACCGATTGCAGCTGTGCACGCATGAGTGTCATGAGGGTTGAGAGGTCGGGACGGATGTCATTGCCATTGTAGTGGATACGGTTGAGATAATCACTAAGGGAGAAGTTAGTCGCGGTCATATTCGAGCCTTTAAATCGAGTGGCGACTCGGGAAGTTATGATGTGATTTTATCACATTAGAGAACGATTTTTGCTTGTTATGTTTAATAAACCTTACAAGGAGTCTCTTATGAATGTAACTTCTGTTTCCAATTTATCCATGAATACAACACCAACTTCTGCGAAAGATGAAAGTGTTGATCAAGATTATTTGGCGCTTATTGCGCAGTTTTATCAAGCTGAAGAGTATAAAAGCCGTGATGAAATAAATGAGGAAGATACCTCATTGTCGAAATTCAAAGAGGATTTGAGCACCAAAGGGGCCGCAGTATTTCTCAAAGAGCTCAATGAAGAGAAGATTGAAGCGATGGTCGAAGAGTACCGCCAAAAACTACTCAAAGAAAAAGCAGAGAATCCTGATAAGCCGATGGATATTAACCAAATGGTGAGTGATTTTAGAAAACAGCTGCTAGAGGAGCTGATGGAGGCACAAAAAACGGAGGAAGAGAATAAGTCGCCTGAGAATACCGCATTAATGAGCAGTGACATACTTAAAAATATTCAAGCTACCCGTAATGATGAGCAAACGTCGGGATTGGCGGATACAGGATTTTTGGAACTGATGTTGAGTTCTTCGAACAAACAAGCCAAGGATAAATCGGAGTTGTACTAACTTTTTATGTCACCTTGCTATTACGAAATTTAGAAGAATAGGCAAAGATGATTAACCCGAAAAAGAGTGCGGAGATACCCCCTAAAATGAGGAGAAGCCATGTCTCACTCGGATCAACTTCGAGCAAAATGAGTTTACGGATGATAACGACAAATCCGATTTCGAGCAGGGTGAGCGCATACAACTAGCCATTGCGTATAAAGAGCGTTCGGACGATTGCCAGTACAATCAATGTAAACAATGCATCGGTTAAAATATTTTTCATATTCTCAAAATTGAGAGCGCCATGTTGCAACGTCAAGTCGATGAGCGTGGTGGAGAGACCTATGAGACAGGAAAAAAGATAGACGATCATAATGGCGATAAAAAAGAGACGGAGAGACTGAATACCTATTTGCATAAAATCTTCGATTTTTTGTTCCCAAGCGGGAATTGCTTTGGAAATAGGTTCAGTTGTGTCACTCATAGTAGACTCTTTAGTAAGAATTTTTATGATTATAGTAATATCTCACTTCGAAAAGAGTGAGGTTTTTCATAAACAATAATTGAGAAATTCTACAAACGATTTTACTCTAAGTAAATAGGGGATAGACTTCCGCAAAACAATATAAAAGATCTATTTTATGACTCAGTCAAACACCACCAAATACGTTTTATGGATGATCGTCGCGATGCTCTTTTGGGGGTTTGCGTGGACGGCGGGGAAAGTTGCGGCGGAACACTCTAATGCCGAAGTCGCCGCTTTTTGGCGTTATGCGATCTCGTTTATCAGCATCATTCCCATTATCTGGTATTTGAAAACACCCCTTAAAACCGATAGAGCAGGTTTGATGTATATGGTGATAGCGGGGATTTTGACATCTCTGTTTAATTATCTCTTTTTCGCGGGACTTTCGCACGGCGATGCGGGCTACGGCGGGACGATGGTTACGTCACTTGCCCCCATCATCACCTATATCCTCTCTATTTCTTTTTTGGGAACCAAGGTATCCATGCGCCAAATCGGCGTACTCTCTATCGGTATTTTCGGAGCGTTGATATTGCTTCGTGTACCCTTTGATGGATTTGCGTTCTTGAATGTCGATAGTGCTTATTTCCTCGGATGTGCGGTTGTGTGGGCGCTGGTGACGGTGGTCTCACAAAAAGCGGCGGATCGTGCGCATCTGATGTTTTACACACTGGTCGTTTTCGGTATCACGACGTTTATCAATATGCTCTTTGCTCTGCCGCACCATCCTTTTGATTTTGGGGCGTACGATGAGGTGTTTTGGTGGACGATCCTCTTTATCGGGGTTATTCCGGGGACGTTTAGCACGGCGCTTTATTTCGTTTCGGCGGGGAAAGTAGGGGCGCACCGAACGGGGGTGTTTATGTTTATCGTCCCTGTCGGAGCTATCGTATCGAGC
>JAGXFM010000004.1 GCA_024637215.1 Sulfuricurvum sp. | reverse complement strand
TTATGAGATTGAAGAAGAGGTGGGGGATCGTTTCGGTAAGCCTGATACCCCGACAAAACAGTTTTTTGAGATCATGGTGATTAAACTCCTTTGTATCGAAAAGAAAATAAAAATGGTCAGTAACTATAATCAAAACATCACCATTGAGTACCAAAGCGGCACCAAAGAGACACTGCAGAGTAAGAGCAAAGACGATGATGATCTGATCGGCACCGTGTTACACTATCTTCGCAACGTAAAACCAAAGGGGGTCTAATGAGCTTTTGTTCCTATTTTGATGCCCATTTTTGCCATTCGTGCGGTTGGATCGATTACCATTATGCCGAGCAGTTGAAACTCAAAAGTGATCAATTACACGCACTCCTCAATCGATATCAGCCAGAAGAGTGGCTTAAACTGGCTACATCACCGATCAAAGGATTCCGAAACAAAGCCAAAATGGTGGCTACTCCTACTCTAGAGGGGGTAGTGTTGGGACTCTCCGAAGAGGTCAGCCTGATCGAGTGCCCGTTGTACGACATCAGTATGCAGAAGGTATTGCACACGACCCAAGAGTGGCTCCGAGAGCTAGGGGTAAAAGGGTATGATGTACGTTTGCGAAAAGGGGAGTTGAAATACGTTCTCCTCACCCGTAGCAAATCGAATAATACGATGATGATCCGTTTCGTTCTCCGCTCTCACGGGATTATTGCAAGATTGGAAAACTCTTTGGATGATTTATTGAAACGGGCGCCGGAACTAAAAGTCGTTACCGCCAATATACAACCGGTACACATGGCGATTTTGGAAGGGGAAGAGGAAATATTTTTCACGGAACAGCGCCGTTTGGAAGAGCGACTTAACGGTATTCCCCTTTTCATCCGTCCTAAAAGTTTTTTCCAAACCAATCCCGACGTTGCTGAAAAGCTTTATAAAACTGCCGCTGAGTGGGCGGACGAGAGCAAACCGAAAATTCTTTGGGATCTTTTTTGCGGGGTGGGGGGATTTGCATTGCATTGCACGGCACCGGAGCGGCGTATTGTCGGGATTGAAATCGAACCTGAAGCGATAGAGTGCGCTCGTGATTCGGCGGCTCAGTTAGAGATGAGCAATCTTCGTTTCGAATCCCTTGATACGGCAACGTTTAGTGCTACAGCGGGAGAAAAACCCGATCTTATTATTGTGAATCCTCCTCGCCGCGGGCTGGGAGAACAAATCTGTAAATGGCTGATGCGCGTCAGTAGTGAACGGATACTCTATTCGAGCTGTAATGTGATGAGTTTAGCTAAAGATTTGGAATCATTGAGCGGTTATAGCGTTCGACGTGTTCAGCTGTTTGATATGTTTCCGCACACTGTACATTATGAAGTTTTAGTAGAGTTGGTACTCGAATAAAGTTCACCAAATAGATCGAGGTGGGTGAGATAGAGTCTTACCTCAAATTCAAGTTGATGATACTGTGGTTCGATATGAGTGCAGAGACTATAAAAGCTTTTATTATGTTCTTTCTCTTTGAGATGGGCGAGTTCATGGGTAACGATCATCCGTAAAAACGGTTCAGGCATTTTTTTAAACAGATGCGATATTCGAATCTCGTTTTTGGCTTTGAGTTTTCCCCCTTGCACCCGTGAAACGAACGTGTGGGTACCGAGTGCCGAGTTTAGATCACGGATTTTGGTGTCATAGAGCACTTTGGAGATAGGGGAGGAACTCCGAAAATGGGTATTTTTAATCCCCATGACGTAATCATAGAGGCTTTTATCGGTACTGTACGTATGGGCTTCGGGATATTTGAGTAAAAGACGCTCGCCGAGGGTATCCGTATCGATCAGGTTCTGTACCTGCGAACGTATCTCTTGGCTGTAGTGGGATAGATATTTGAGCGGCGTATTCATTGGTTATTGAGGGTAACTTGATTGTCCAAACGAACGATATGTCCAAGATGATCATGGTGAACCGTAACCAATTGGCTCTCCACACACGCTTGTAAGTGCGTATCATCTACTTTGAAATAGTTTGAATAATCACTCGAGGTATAGATCAAATGGAGACTTGGTGCTTGATGTCTATTCAGCCTTGAGAGTATAAACAGTATAACAGGGGTTGCGATGAGCATAGAGATAGCATTTTCAAATGTTACGCTGTGAATATTGTCATAAATCCACCCCGATATCTCTTCAGGCGGTACTTTTAACGTAAGGATTCCGTAAAAAACGATCAGCAAAGGTTTCCATAAATAGAAAAAACCGATCCACAGTAAAAAAGTTATAATATCCCAGATCAATCGTTTGGCTTTCGGTAACTCGCGACGTTTGTTAATAATTAAAGTTTCCATAGACATCTTAGCTCTTTTTCTCCAACTGTTGATGGGCACCGCGATCCGGGCTCACCCATCTGGCACGACCTTTTTTGCTGAATAAAACTTTGGGAAAAGCGGCGACGGCGGTAAAAAGATTCAGTATCCAATAGGCAAACGGATACCAAATCATCCAAAAGTAATTTTTCCCTAAACCTTCATCATAATGGCCGTCCAACCATTTACTAACCGCAAATTGTATCAAACAAGCACCGATTAAAATAACACTGCTTTGGTCAGGCAAAATAGGAGATTGCTGAGGCATTAAATAATTGATTGGAGCAAACAAACTGATGAACCAGACTAAAAATACCAATGCCATGCTATACGCCCACAGTGTACTTAACATAAGCTCGGTCATAAGCCCCCACAGATGGGTTTGTTTGTGTGAGAATAAAACTTTAAAATTTTTCAGCATCACTTGAACGCCACCCATAGCCCAACGGAGGCGTTGTTTCCATAGTCCTCTTAATGTCTCCGGCATTAATATCCATACCAATGCGCGAGGTTCAAAACGGACATCCCAACCGTTGCGTTGCAGTTTCCACGTGATATCGATATCTTCCGTCAGCATATCGGGGCTCCAATAGCCCACCTCATGCACGGCCGCTTTTCTAAACCCTGTGATGACCCCCGAAACGGTGAATATCCGTCCAAAACTGCGCTGGGCACGTTTGATCATCCCCACTATAGAAGAAAATTCGCCCACCTGAATTTTCCCCAATAACGTCGTCCGATTTCGAATTCTCGGGTTACCCGTTACGGCGGCAACTTGGGGGTAGCGGATAAAATGTTTGACCATCCAGTAGAGACAATATTTATCCAGCAAGGCGTCTCCGTCAATGCACACTAGATACTCATATTTAGCCATTAAGGCACCCGCTTGAAGCCCCAACGCTTTACCCTGATTTTCAGCTAAATTAACCACTTTTAATTTCGGATTGGTTTTCGCCAACGCGAGTAATATCTCTAACGTATTATCTTTACTGCCGTCGTTAATCGCGATCACTTCAAATTCGGGATACTCCACATTGAGAGCATAGGTGATGGTTTCGATCGCATTTTGCCCTTCATTGTAGCAGGGGATTAAAATGCTCACCCCTTCCCAGTTCTCTTTATCTCTCAATGGGGGAATAATATTTTTGAGATAGGGTTTTTCATTTTTGTAATAAAAAAAGATTGCTCCGATAATCCATAGAGTAGACATAAAGAGCGGATAATAAAAGACATACCCCAACACAAAGTGCCAGAGTGAATGCCAAAATATGTCGAAAGTCATCATCGTTGCTCTTGGCTATTTGGGATGGTAGTATTTGGTGTGGATAGATGCATATAGATCGGTTTTTGTGAGAGAGCTTTTTTGATCGTATCGGCATCAGGGATATTTTTAAAGACATTATCGGGATAATAGGCCATATGATGAACTCCTAATCCATATAAATGCGTTATCGTATCATACAACTCCCGTGATGAAATCGGTTCATCGTTTTTTCTCCAATTGAGCGTTTGAAGTTCCATCACCGTTCGTTCCAGTCCACACGCTTCTTGCTTCACTCGCTCGACGATTTTATCGTAAAACTCACCACTATTATCAGCTTGTTCCATATACGGCATTGCCATAATAGCGGTGTAGTCGTATCGCTTGATTGACTCGGCTAACCCTTGTCCATACCACTCTTCTGCGTACTCATTGAGTGCCACTTGGGCGTATAAATTACGGGCTGTTTTTACCCCCGGATGCGCATCTCTTATGATCTGAGCCAACTGCATCGCAAAATCGTCCAAATGGTCGGTTTTGAGGTTGCTCCACTTCTCATACTGTTCTCTATCCGCTCGGATTTTCATCACATTGGGGGTCAGTCCCCATTTTTTATACTGTTTACGGGCAAAGGTACTGTCGTCTTCATAATCGGACAATGTCACGTCATCATGAAACAATAGTCCGTCAATGCGGGGTGATACGGCCAAATCTTCATAGATTTCTTTGATGACTTTTTGCGCTTTGGAAGAAAACGGCGAGAGTCTCGGATAGCCCATGTTGAGATGGGTTGGATCGACTTGTAACGTCACTACGGTATCGTTGGCGGCTGGATGGTTTTTCGGTAATTGCCACGCCATCATCGGCATCCATGCATAAATCCGCTTGACTTGAGTGCGCGTTGCGATTTGCCATGCTACACGGTTAAACAGATCGGCACGCATGGGGATATTTCGATTGGGGAAATAGACATAATCGGCCGCACCGTTGCCATCAGGATCGGCAAATGCTTGGAGATAGATCGTATTGACCCCTAGTTTCTTGATCCGATCGAGCAAATCACCCAGATTTCTCTCTTGCTGTGCAGGATCGAGATCGTACATATAATCCAAATCAATATGCGCCGCTTTTGTGGTTCGATCATTATCGATTAAATTGGCGTTGCGTGAGCGGATGTTTTGCTCAAGCTCTTTGAGGGTCATGGTTTTATCGATCAATATCCGCCGAAGAGACCACAACGGGGTAAGGTGAGTGTTGCTCCCATCATCCAAGGTTAACCCGATCTCCATTCCCAAACGCTCTGCGATGGTATGTGCGGCTTTATTGTAATAGCCATACGGCCAAACCATCACACGGGGTTTTTGCCCCGTGTACGCTTCTAAAAAGCGATTATTTTTAGAGAGGTCGTTAGTGATCCGTTGACGGTAGCTTTTTTCATCTTCATAGCGTTGTGTATCATTCAGCCATTGGCGTGTGATGATGGCAGGCTGCATGTTCCCCTGCGGATTGCCTTGAATCCCTCTATGTGAAAAATAGGTATGACTGCCGATCTCTACCAATCCGCTGTTCACCATCTCTTTAATCTGGGTTTGGCTGAGGAACTTATCGCGTGGAATCATTTGCCCGTCGAAATCAACTCTCTCTTTGGCTTCCATCCAACTGCCGACTAATGCGATGACAACGGGGATTTTATATTTTTTGATGAGCGGATAAGCATTCGCATACACGGATTGATACCCATCATCGAACGTCATTAAAACGGCTTTTTTAGGTAAGGGTTTTGCGTGTTTTCGATACGCTAAAATATCGTTGATACTGATAAAGTGATACCCCTCATCCATCAACCAATGGATTTGTTCTTCAAAGTGAGACGGAGTGACCGCATAGGTTGAATCAAGGGTTTCGCTTTTATCGGCGATTTCATGATAACTGAGGACGGTAAATTCGTTTGGATTTTGATCGCGACTGCAGGGATTCGGTAATTCGGTTGCCATGGCATAACTGCCGAAAACAGCCACGAGTAGTAAAAGAGATTTGAGGATTGATTTGAGCATAAAATGAGCGTACTTTGTTTTAAATTTTGATCTGAAATTATACACTATAACCCCTTGCACATCCCCAACCTACCCGTATCTCTTACGTGAGCTTTTGCTATCTTATAGTATAGTTTCACCATATTACGCAAAGGTTCGAGATGGAACATCAAAAGATCGACGAACTCGTCGCAAAGATCAAAGCACTCGAATCGGAGTTGGAAGCGGAACTGCACCAAGAGTATGAGAAATTTACCTGCGAAATTACCAAAAAACGGGAAGAACTTCTCGCTTCGTACCGGCGTGACCGTCAGGGAGTTTTACGTTATTTGGTAACGACACCGATCTTGCATATGCTGAGTGCTCCGGTCATTTGGTCGGTTATCATCCCCGCCTTGGTTCTTGATCTATTTGTGAGTGTCTATCAGTGGGTCTGTTTTCCCATTTATAAGATAACCAAGGTCAAACGGAGTGATTACATTATTATTGACCGACATCGTCTGGCGTATCTCAACAGTATCGAAAAACTCAACTGTCTTTATTGCAGTTATTTTAACGGGCTAATGGGATACGTTTCTGAGGTTGCCGCCCGAACGGAGCAGTATTGGTGTCCGATCCGTCATGCATCACGGGTCAAATCCATCCACGCGCGGTATCAGAAGTTTTTTAAGTACGGTGACAGTGCCAATTTCCGTCAAAGTTTAAAAGAGCTGAGAGGGGAACTTATGGAGGAGCAAAAGTGAAAATAGCCTTTATCGGAGATATTGTCGGACGTCCGGGACGAATGATGATAAAAGAGCACCTCTCAAAGCTCAGACGTGAACACGGCATCGATTTCGTTATCGCCAACTACGAAAACGCTTCGCACGGCTTCGGGGTGACGATGAAAAATGCCCAAGAGCTGTTTGGTATGGGGATCGACTGCATGAGCGGCGGAAACCACACGTGGGACAAAAAAGAGATTGAGCCGCTGTTGGACTCTTTGCCGCTCTTGCGTCCGCATAACTATCCCGATGGGGTGAAAGGGACGGGATGTCGTATCTTCGACGTAGCGGGGGAGAAACTCGCCATCCTCAACATCATGGGGCATTATGGGATGCCGTATGTCGATAACGCCTTTCGTTGCGCCCGTGACACCGTAGCACAGCTCAAGAACGACGGAGTGGATCACATTTTCCTCGACTTCCATGCCGAAGCTTCCAGTGAGAAGCGGGCAATGTTGATGTTACTATCGGGAGAAGTGAGCGGTATTATTGGAACCCATACCCATGTGGGGAGTGATGATTTCCAGATTACCAAAGGGACGGCGTACCTCACCGACATCGGTTTGAGCGGTTGTCGTGACAACGTTATCGGAATGGATTCGAAAGTTCCGTTAGAGCGGTTTATCACGGGGGTATCGGGACGGTTCGAAGTGCCTGAAAAATGCCGCAAAATCCTCCAAATCGCTATAATGACATTCGATGAGGGGAAATGCAGTGAAGCGTTCAAACTCAAAATCTTCGATGATGGGCGCGTTTACCGAACCGATGCGTGGGTGGAAGAATAAATGGAGTTACAAGATTCTTGGGAGCTATTCAGCACATTAGAACGTCTTTACCTTTTAGAGAACTCTCCGCCGCTTTGGTGGCCGTCGTATGGAACCTTTGAGGTCGTCGTCGGTGCCATCCTCACCCAAAACACCCAATGGTCACGGGTTGAGAACTCCCTCGATAATCTTCGTAATAACGGACTCTTATCTCCTGATGCTCTCGCCCATTGCGATGTTGAGGTATTGATGGAGCTGATCCGCCCAAGCGGTTTGTTTAAAGCCAAAGCCCAAAATCTTATCCGCCTTTCTCGTGCCATGATGGACGATTTCGGTGATTTCGAGACGTTTGCCCTCAGCGTAGATCGCGACTGGCTGTTGTCTCAAAAAGGGATCGGCCCTGAGAGTGCAGATTCGATATTGTGTTACGCCTGTAAGCGTCCCGCGATGGTCGTCGATAGCTATACGGCGCGGCTTTTAAATGCGTTCGGATATGAGTTTGAGAGTTACGATGAGTTGCAGGAGTGGTGCGAAGTGGGGGTGCGTACTTCTTTTGATGAGGTACAACTCCCTGCGGCTTACGCGCGGTTTCATGGGATGATTGTGGAGTATGTGAAGAGGAATAGTAAAGGGAAAGTTGTTAGTATAGAACAGATTTTACTCATCCAAAAGGTATTAAGTTGAATTTTAATATCATAAAAATGATTGCAACAAAATCTCAAATATTAGTTTCTAAATTGAAGCGTACTAATAACTTTATGGATAATAACTGGCATCTATTTTTCTACATTTTCATAGGTTTATTTGTTGCGATTTATCTTAGTTGGTACATTAGACCTTTTGATCAGAATGAATGGAACGATTATAAAACGAATATTCATATCGAGTTGACGGGAGCTTTTTTTGATATTGTCATATTCGGTATTATTTTTTATCTATTTCAATTGATGTTTCAAAAAAAGGAAAAAATAATCCAACTATCAGAACAACTTGATGATTTTAGAGACTGGGATGAAAAAGAAGCTGGTTATAGAGTTATAGGAATATTAAAACGTTTGCATAAATTGGGTATTGAAAATGTCAATTTATCAAGATGCCATTTTAATGACATCAATATTATTGGTGATGTAGGTAAAAGTTTTGGTTTTGATTTTAAAGAATCAGATCTTACGGATGTAACATTTACAAATATAATACTTAATGGCGCAAATTTTAATCGTGTTGACGGTAATTTAGTTGCTAATTTTGCAGATTATTGTAATAATCCAAGAACAATCTTTACAAATTGCCATTTAAGTAGACCTAGCTTTTCAAAGAATACATTTTATGCATTTAATTTTAATGCTACAACATTTAGGAATGCACAGGTTATAGATTCACAGTTTTATTATGCACAATTTAGAAATTGTATATTTGATAATATAAAATTTACAAATGTAATTTTTCAGAACTCTTTATTTCAAAATATGGATATTTCGATGGTGTCTTATACGAGTACAAAATTTGTGAAATGCACTTTTGTAAACTGTATCCGTCCTGATATAGACGAATCAATGGTGTTTGAAGAATGTGAATATAAAACAGAAAAATCTGAGTAAAAAATTCAATCTAATTTTCAAAACACCTCTTTAACTCGTCCCACTTCCCCACTCATCAACCGCACTTTTATCCCATGCGGATGGTTCGGTGATTTGGTGAGGATGTCACGAACTACCCCCTCTGTTAATCTCCCAGTAGATTGATCCTCTTTGAGGACGATGCTCACCCGTTTGCCGGACATAATATTTTTCCGCTCTTTGCCGTCCATAATTGATCCTTGTTCTTTGTTTTTATAGGGATTTATAATGGATTCTGAAAAATTGTATTGGTCTCTCATTATCCGATTTTTTGTTTTGTTTGTTGGTAGATTGTTTTAGCAAATTCATAAAACTCTTTTGCCTCTTCGACGGATGGTTTTCCGTTGGGCATCAAGCCGAAATCTCCGGGATAGCGCGATTCAATATAGAGTTCGTCGAGGGTATGAAACAGATCGGTATCGTCGCATACAAATTCGGACTTGTTGAGGTCGAAGAGTTTATTGAGAGAATGAATTTTCGGGACATTTTCGCCGTTTTCTTCCATCAGTGCTTTAAAAGCTTTTTCGATTGCTTGCTGAGAATGGAATGCGACGAGATGGGTTAGATGAGGTTGAGATAGGATTTGTTCGATGACGTCGAGATCATCGGAGGCGGCTTGGAGCCATGCTTGGCTAAGCCGATTCATAGAGCTTGATCCCTTTGGTCGTGATCTCTCTCGAAAAAGAGCTATTCATGGCGATAAACTCTCTGTGCATCGCTTTGGTATGGACGATTAAATCAGTAGGATGGGTTCGGACAATATTTTCCAACGCTTTTGCAACTTTGAGATAAATGCGGTTTTTTTCACCCCAATTTTGAGGGATAAACTCATCTTCCGTCACAATATACAAATCTATATCACTGTTCTCCGTAGGCTCACCGTAGGCGTAACTCCCGAATAAAACGACCTGCATAGGATTTAGCGGTGTTAGTTGAGTGATGATTTGATCTTTCAATGTGTTAGTTAACTTCATAGGAAGATTATAACAGATTTTTGATTTCTGTGGTGTTTATGAGTTGTTGCAAACGGTATGTGAACGGCAAATGCGTTATAATTCTAAACATTTTTACAATTTTAGGAGAATCAATGATTCGTTTCGTAATGCTCTCAATAGTGACAATTTTAATGTTTAGCGGATGCACGGTAAAAGAGTTTGGTGATGGTGTGGGTGATGGTATCGATGATGTAAAGCGTGTCGTTCGCGGGACTAATAACTAATCCCGTATCCCCTTTAGCACGCTAATACTTCGATGACGTCTTGCCCTTTTGGGATAAGACACAAAAAGCTGTAGGTTTCATCACCCAAGGTCTCATAACTGTGCGGAACTCCTGCAGGGATCAGCAACACATCTCCTGCCCCCGCTTCAATCGTTTTATCCCCGATCACGACACGCGCCCGACCGCCGAGAACGTATTGTTCATGCTCAACCGTGTTGGTATGCAGCGGCATATGCCCCCCTGCGTCGATGGTAAAGTTACGCATGGCAAAATTGGGGGATTCATCGGGAGAGAGGAGCATCTTCATACTTACCCCTTTGCCCGCCTTTTGGGGAGTCGCTTCGATGGTGTCGATGTGTTTGTGTAGATACATAGTTGCCTCGTAATGGTTAAGTACGAAAGGGTAGCACAGGAGAGTTAAAATTTTCTAACGGACATAACGGAGAAGTTGCCCTTTAAAGGCTTGGGTAAGATAGGTAATATCTAGCGGTTTACTCTGAGTATGGGAGAAATCGAGGTTCACCATTTTTTTACTGAAATTAGAGTGGTTGCCGCGCCCCGGATCGACAATGATCACTTCGCAATGTTGTTTCGTATGACGATCGATAAATCCCGCTAAAAGGTTAATATGATCTCTTTCATAGAGGAGATCACTTCCGATGATAAGATCAAATTCACCCAGTGTATCGTCTAAATCTCCCCATCCGGTACGGATAAAAGGGATAAGCTTGTCATTATTGATTCGGACGTTTACATCCATGAACCGTTCGGCTTCGGGATGGTAATCGGTAGCCGTGATATCAGCCGATCGGTGATTGAGAACGAGACGCGCCAACCCGATACCGCATCCCACCTCTAAAATCCGTTTTCCCTCGATCTCAAAATCACTCATTAGATGGGCAAGAATCTTGCTCGAATCCCAGATCACCCCAAACAGCGGCCATGATGCGGAGGATATTCCGAGGTTGTGAGCCATATCGTCGGTATCGTGATATTGTTGAGTATCTCTGAGGGTTCGAACGTGGATGTCAGCGTTGATAAATTCGAGGGTTTGATAACGGAATCGTAAGGGTGAGGGCATAGCTACCTTGCGCTTACGCGCGAAGGTTTAGCCATGAGGGAGGGTTGTCGAAACTGAGTTCACTTTCGTGCCAGTCGGTTTTTTCACTGTTGCGGGCGTGGAGTTGACCGCCGATAAGGGTATATTGTAACCCTGTAACGTTACTGGTAAGCTTTTTACCCTCTTTTAATGCGCTCAAAACGGCTTCTCTGCTTTCCATAAGTATCCTTTAAAATCGGCTTGGAAAAACACCTGACAGTGTCTTAGTAAAATGATTTGAGGAGGAGATGGGCAGAAAAAATCTGCCCAAGGGGAAGTTACAGAGCTGTAACGTTTTCTGCTTGTGGACCTTTGTCACCTTGACCTACTGTGTAAGTCACTTTTTGACCTTCGTCAAGAGAAACACGGCCATAACCAGTGCTGTTGATTTGACGGAAATGTACGAATACATCTTTACCGCCGTTATCTTGTTGGATAAATCCAAAACCTTTTTCGCTGTTGAACCATTTAACGGTTCCGTTTAGTACGTCTGCCATAGTAAACCCTTTGTTTTAAAAATACACTTCGTTGCCGAGGTGGTCGAAAATATAAAGTGGAGTATTCTTATGGTAGATCGTACTGTTAACTAAAAGGTCTTCAATAAAAAGCAAACCAAAGATGAAACTCTAAATCATCTTTCAATGGAAATATTATAGCTGAAAAAAAACTTAATAGCAAGGAAATCCCTGTGTTTCCCCTTATAGTACCTCAAATAGGGGGTTGACTCTCTGCGTTTTAGCCTTAAAGAAGTCAAAGAAGAAAAACAGATGCAAAATATCTTGGCAAAATTAAAATTTTGGTAGCTACAATCAAGCAAAAATTAGGTTGCAAGTATGAATACGATATCCAAAAAAGAAGCGATAAAAGGGGCATTTTTCGGTGCCATTGTTGGTGATGCACTGTGTCTCGGAAGCCATTATGAGTATGATGCACACAAAATCTATGAAGCCTATGGGAAAAAACCGATAGAAAAGTATATGTCTCCCGGTGAGATGATGGGGGGACAGACGCACGGTATCGGATGGGGTGAACGCAACTACCATCCCGGCAAGCGCGCCGGAGGAAGTACGGATTACGGTGATTATAATATTTTAGTATTAGAACATTTGGCGGTGATATCCGAACCCGCAAGAGCGTTTGACGTAGTGACGATGATTCCCCATTGGATGAATCGGCTTGAGAACGGATGGGGCTCATGGATATGTACCATGACCAAAGAGACCTATGGACAGGTAAAATGTGGGATGAGCGTCGAACAGCTTGGAGGTATTTCCAATGCAATGGCGATTCGCCATGTTGCCGCACATGGATATTACGAGAGCGAAGAGGAACTCTCCGACGTTGCACGCAAAACGATGTTTACCCATAAAGATACCCATGCCTTAGGAGGAGGGGAATTTTTCGCCCGTGTGACCCATCGTGTGATACAAGGGGCAAAACCTGCCGATGCTATCGAAGCGGTAGCGGTACAAATGGGAGGATTTTTTGAGACGAAAGTCGCACAGGCCATTGCAAAATTCCGAGAAGCAACGGATTTGAATTCGGCACTTTTTAAAGAGCAGTTTACGGATGATCTGGCATTAACGAGTATGGCTCGGTTGTGGGACATCGGTCGTTCCGAACCGATTAAAGTGGGTAAAGCAAGCCCAACGGAGGGGACACTTCCGGGCGCGGTCTATTTTATTTTAAAATACGCCGATCAGGAAGAGGGACTGAAAAAGGCCCTACAGGCGAATGCGATGGTCGGTGGTGATAACGCTTCACGGAGCATTGCAATCGGAATGGTGCTCGGTGCCTATAAAGGGGTGGATGCGATTCCCCGTGAGTGGAAGGAGACCCTCGATCAATGGGAATATTGCGAAAACCTGCTGAACAAACTTCCGTTACTCAAAAGTTAAATAACCGGAATCTAAGGAACATACATGGAAAACAGAAAAGAAAATATTTATGAAACGGATGCATTGGTTTCTCAATATTGTGAGTTTCAATACGGCGACGAATATTTAGGCATCGAAAATTTTGCAAAAGTGTGTGCTCAAAAAGCGATTGCTTATTCTGCGACAACTCCGCAAAAACGTGCGCTTGATCTGGGGTGTGCAACGGGACGTGCTTCGCTTGAACTGGCAAAAGTTTTTGAGTACGTCAACGGTGTCGATTACTCACAGGCGTTTATAAACGTCGCTAAAGATATCCAAAAGGAGAGATGTATTTCCTATGCCCTAAACAGTGAGGGTGCTATTAAGCAATGCAAAGAGGTTTGTTTGAACGCTCTTGGGCTCAATGATGTAGGGGAAAAAGTTGAGTTTTTTCAAGGAGACGCATGTGATCTGATGCCGCTCTTAGCCGAATACGATCTAATCATGGCGACCAATCTCATTGATCGTTTGTATGAACCGCAGCTTTTTTTGAACACTATCCATAAGCGTATCCATGATGAGGGATATTTGGTCTTGACATCGCCCTATACCTGGATGGAAGAGTATACAGCAAAAGAGTTTTGGATAGGGGGGTATTACGATTCAAAAGGGGATGAAGTAAGGACCCTAGAAGGGCTCAAAGCAATTTTAAACGATAATTTTGATTTGGTGGAGGTCGAAGATGTACCGTTCGTTATCCGCGAGACGCCGCGAAAGTATCAATATACACTTTCACAGATGTCCGTTTGGAAACGGAAGCGACGATAAATACTAGACTTTTGATTGCACCGTAATCTTCGTCGCTTCGAACAGCTCTGCCGCTTGTTGAATCATCGGCTCTTTGAGGACATCGCCGCCGTCAAACTCTTTTATACTGGTTTCATCACACGCGCTGACGCAACTTCCGACACCGATTTCGGCCTCTTCGACCATCGAAGCGGGTTCCGGAATACGCTCTTCGTTTCGTGTATCGAGGGGAGAGGTTAATTCCTCTGTAGATTTAGTGCATCCTTGGGATTTGATCTGCGTGTCAATGCCGTAAATCTCTCTAACAAACTGGCGAATGATGCCGAAACTGTTTTTGAGAAGCTCTTTGTCCTCACCTTCGGCGCAACTTTCCCATGTCAGGGTATCCTCTTCAAAAGAGAGGAATTGGACATTGTTTTTAAAACAGACTCCCAGTTCATCGCTTCGATCACTAATGCGTTCACACAGCTGCTCGAAAGATGATTTTACCGCAGGGGGTGTCGGGGTAACGTGAATAGTCGGTGTTTCGCTGACACTTGCAGTGATAGGTGCTTTTGTCGGTGTATGGGTAACACGAGATTCGAGAGACTCGATCATCTCATCAATCTCTTTGATTTTGAGCGCTTCGATCATTTTAAATAGCACGAGGCTCACCACAAAGCCACCGTCGGCATTGATCGCAAAAAGGGTTTTGGCATCACTGAGGATTCGGAAAAATCGCTCGATCACGAGCGGACTGAAACGGTGATCCCCCTCATACAAGCGTTCTTTGAGGTAGGCGATCAGCTCATCGACGACCATCTCTGACTCGTATGCTTCGAGTTCTTGAAGCATTTGGATCAAAGATGGGCGGTCTTTGGCAAAAATAGCGTCAAAAAGACGGCTAATGTAATCGGGATCGAGAAGCCCGAGCATATCGGCAACGGTTTTAACGTCCACAAACCCTTTGGAGTAGATGATCGCCTGATCCATGAGGGTGAGGGTGTCACGTAAACTTCCCGAACCGCTGCGGGCAAGAATATCAAGCGCTTCGGCTTGGTACTCGATGTTCTCTAGATGGAGGATGTGGCTGAGATGATGGACGATATTAGGATGGCTGATCCGTTTGAAGCGAAAATGCTGGGTACGGCTGAGAATGGTCGGCGGTAGTTTAAGTGGGTCGGTTGTCGCGAGGATAAATTTGACGTATTCAGGTGGCTCTTCGAGGGTTTTAAGGAGGGCATTGTGCGCCTCTTTGGTGAGCATATGCACTTCGTCGATAATAAAGATTTTAAAATTGCCACTCGCCGGACGGTATTTCGTGTGTTCGATCAGGTCGCGAATATCATCGATCTTGCGGCTGGAAGCGGCATCCATCTCGATGATGTCGATGTGACGCCCCTCGTTTGCCATAACACAGTGGCTACAGACGTCACACGGTGCGGAAGTGGGGCCGTTTTCACAGATCAACGATTTAGCGAAAATCCGTGCCGTAGAGGTTTTTCCCGAACCGCGAAGTCCTGAGAAAAGGTAGGCGTGAGAGAGTCGTCCCGAATCAAGTGCGAGAGGAAGGGTTTGAGAGATACTCTCTTGACCGATCAGTTCCTCAAAACGTCTAGGGCGGTATTTAAGTGCTAGTACTTCGGATGTGCTCAATGGAGACCTCTTTGATTCTGAGTGATAAAGTTTACCGTGCTTAGGGTAAAAATTATATTATAGGGATAACCACTCTTTTGCGACGCGGCGAAGCCCTTCGGGATTTTCGGAAGCAAAAAATTTAAGGCTTGTATCTTCAAAACGTTTCGTAAAATCGTAATGGCTCTCCAGATATTCGACAATTGCTTCTCCGGAGTGGATGAGAGAACTTTTGCCCTCGAAATAGTTATCAATCGCACGGGCGACTAGTGGAAAATGGGTACATCCAAGGATAATCGCATCGGGTGTTTTATCCAAGTCACGAAAATAGTGGCGAAGGGTACTTTGCAGCACCTCACCCTCATACAGCCCCTCTTCAACGATAGGAACGAGTAAAGAGGTTGCGATGGCGCTAAGATTTTTGTATCCTAATTCGTGTAGCTTTTTTTCATAGGCTCTTGATTTGACGGTTGCTTTGGTTCCTAAAATGAGGATATTAGCCTCAGTGGAGGGGATAGCGTTTTTAAGGGCTAGCACACCAGGATCGACCACTCCGATAACGTCGCAGTCACTGTGCTCTCTCATCTCATCAAGGGCATACGCACTAACGGTATTGCAGGCGGTAATGAGTAAATCGATTTCAAAGTTTTTGAAAAATTCGAGGGCTTCGAGAGAGTAGCGGATGATCGTGTTTTTATCTTTGACCCCGTAAGGGACACGGGCAGTATCGCCGAAGTAGATAATCTCTTCAAAGAGTTTATGCTCCAACAGCGATTTTACGACGCTCAGTCCTCCAACACCGCTGTCAAAGACTCCGACTCTCATCTTATTTAGTCGACTCGTTCATACTGTCGAGGAATTCGATATTGGACTTGCTTTTGAGCATGGTGCTGTAGAGGAAGCGGAGTGCTTCCACTTCGTCTTCTTGTTTGTGTAACATAGAACGAAGGACAAACACTTTTTGCAAGACATCCGGCCCGAGGAGAAGCTCCTCTTTGCGGGTTCCTGATTTGAGGATATCGATAGCCGGGAAGATACGGCGATCGGAGATTTTACGGCTGAGGACAATCTCAGAGTTACCCGTCCCTTTGAACTCTTCGAAAATAACTTCATCCATTCGGCTTCCCGTATCGACAAGGGCTGTGGCGATAATGGTGAGACTTCCGCCGTTTTCGATGTTACGCGCCGCTCCGAAGAACCGTTTCGGTTTGTGCAATGCGTTGGCATCGACTCCCCCTGAGAGGACTTTTCCTGAACTCGGCGTTACGGTATTGTAGGCACGAGCAAGTCGGGTGATGGAGTCGAGGAGGATCACGACATCTTTACCAAGCTCAACACGTCGTTTTGCCCGTTCGATTACCATTTCGGCTACTTTGACGTGGTTTTTAGCCGGTTCATCAAAGGTTGAGCTGTAGACTTCCCCTTTAACGGAGCGCTCCATATC
>JAGXFM010000039.1 GCA_024637215.1 Sulfuricurvum sp. | reverse complement strand
GCCGTAACCATGGTTGCCGCATGGATCAGCGCAGAAACCGGAGTAGGACCTTCCATCGCATCGGCAAGCCAAGTGTGAAGCGGAAACTGCGCCGATTTACCCATTGCACCGATAAAGAGGAAAATGCCGATCCACGTTGTAACGACTAATGGAAGATTTCCGATTTCAGCAAATACGACGTCGTATTGAAGTGAACCCGTATTCCAATACAACAAGAAAATACCGATCAACATCCCAAGGTCAGCGATACGGTTCATAATGAACGCTTCGTTTGCTGCCCATGTCGCCGATTCTTTGTGGTACCAAAATCCGATAAGTCCCCACGAACAAAGACCGACCCCTTCCCAACCAATAAATAGACCTGCGAAGTTGTCACTCATAACAAGCACCATCATCGAGAAAACGAAAGCCGAAAGCCATGAGAAGAAACGGTTGAATCCTTTGTCGTGATCCATGTAACCGATAGAGTAGACATGGACAACCGTGGAAACGATGGTAACTACCATCATCATCACGACGCTTACCTGATCAACGACAAATCCGAATGGGATATAAAGATCCCCTGTTGCCATCCATGTCATCATTTCAACATGTACGATGTGCCCACTCATCACATAGCTGAGCAAAATAGCACTGCTCACAAATGAGGTAAAGAGTAACCCCGATGCCACGATACCGACATGCTGCGATTTAGGTGATGCACCGAAAAGAGCCGCGTAAAGCGAGCCGACTAACGGAGCGAAGAGTGCAATATATAAATAAAGTTCCATAGCCTATCCTCGCATTGAATTCATTTGGTCTAGGTCGATCTTACCGGTACGTTTAAACCATACAATGAGTAGACCCAACCCGATTGCTACTTCGGATGCCGCAATCGCGATAATAAAAAACGCAAACATTTGCCCGCTCAAATCCCCGATATAATGAGAGATCGCTGCAAATGCAATGTTGGTTGCATTGAGCAAAATCTCCGTAGCAAAAAAAAGCATCAAAAGATTTTTACGGCGCATAACCCCGATCAAACCTATAGCAAATAAAATCGTGGATAAAACAAGATAATGGGTAAGTGTAATTTCCATCAGTGTCCCCCTTCTTGCGGTTCAAAACTCTCATCCATTGAACCAATCTCTTCTTCTGCCATCAACGTCAATGATTTATCCATTTTCTTACCGGCCAAAATAATTCCCCCGATCATCGCAACCAATAACATAACCGCGGCAAGTTCGAAAGGGACAAGGTATTTCGTAAAGAGAACCATACCCACCGCTTGTGAGTTACCAACCCCTTCTTGGATCGGATAGAGGGCTTGAATATTATTAGAGACAATCGGTGATACGAAAATCACTACTACCATTACTGCCGCTAATACACCCAAAACAAATACGATTTGAGGACTGGTACGTTTTTCGACCACATCACGCGTAGTGTCGAAAAACATCATACCAAACGCGTACAATGCCATAACCGCACCGGTATAGACGATAATTTGGATTGCCCCTAAAAAATCGGCACCCAAAATAAAGAAAAATGCCGAGATGAAAATCATCCCCGCCGCCATTGCGGTAATCGCATACAGCGCTTGAGACGTCATAACCGTGATGGTAAACATCACAATCGTGAGGGTCGCAAACAGATAAAAAGCAATTGCTTCAAACATTCCTACTCCTTAATACGCCAACGGGGTCTTTTTGACCGACGCGTCGCTTCCTGGGATGATGGCTCCGAAGCCTGGGTATTCTGCTTGTTCACCCGCTTTTAAAAGATCAAGCGGGGTCAGCATATCGTCTTTGATGACGAAATGGGCACGTTGTTCCGAAGCATTTTCATACCGCTGTCCGTGAACAATAGCCAGTTCCGGGCACACTTCAGCGCAGTAGCCACAGAAAATACAACGTCCGAGATTAATACTGTATTCGGTTACCTCTTTACGGCTGTTCTCATCGATACGGGTGTCCATACGGATACAATCAGAGATACAGATTTTTTCGCATAATCCGCATCCGATACAACGCTCATATCCCGACTCCCACAAACGAAGCAGTTTATGAACAGCCCGGTAACGCGGTCCGATCGGGAGTTTTTCAAGGGGGTATTGAACCGTATGGATGTCAAATTTGATCATCTCACGGAGTACTACCCAAAGACCTACAAAAAGTTCTCCGTTAAAAGTACGTTTTACAACTTGTTTAAACTTATCCCACCCTGCAGTCGGATAGGTTTCGATATCGACGTAATAGTAAGCCGATGACTCGCTCACGTTACGGTTTGTAAATGGTTCTTCATGATTCATAACCCAACCTCCTTAGAACATCATCACGATGCCGGTGATCACAATGTTGATCACCGCAATCGGCATTAATACTTTCCAACACAACCACATCAATTGGTCAGGTCGGACATCCGGCCATGCAGCACGTGTCCAGAGGAAAAAGAAAAAGAAAAACGCTACTTTTAGTAAGAGCTGAATCGCTCCGGCAATAGTGCCATCACCAAAACCGCCCAAAAAGATAATGGCGATTACAAACGAAATAAAGAACATATTGGCGTATTCACCGATGAAGAAAAGACCCCAACGCATACCCGAATATTCGGTTCCGAATCCGTCGATGATCTCATGGTCGTTCGCCACTAAGTGAAATGGGGTACGTCCGGTTTCCGCAAATGCCGCAATCCAAAAGAGAATAAACGCGACCGGCTGAGACCATACGATCCAGTTCGTAATACCGCCCGCTTGGTAGTTGTTAATGTCGATTAGTGACAATGAACCAACCATCATGAGCGGTGCCAGCAAGGATAGTCCCGTAATAACCTCATACGAAATAAATACCGCCGCACTACGTGCCGCAGAGATCAACGACCATTTATTCGCCGAAGCCATACCTCCCAAAAGCGGTCCGTACAGCCCGATAGCCATAACTCCCAATACATAGAGGATACCGACATTGATATCGGCGACGATTGGATGAACGGTATACCCCATCACTGTAAATTGCGGCCAAAATGGAATCGCGGCTGATGCCATGAATGCGGTTGCCGCTGTAATAACCGGAGCAATTTTAAAGATCGACTTAACAACGTTTTGAGGGATTATGTCCTCTTTAGTAAAGAGTTTAATCCCATCCGCTGCCACTTGCAACAATCCGAACGGTCCAACATGCATCGGCCCAAGACGGCGTTGCATGAATGCAAGCACTTTACGCTCAAAATAGGTCCCAAGACCAGCAAGCGCTGAAAAAACTAATAAAATGACGACGATTTTAACAATCGTTTCGATGATAAATGCTACATCCATGCTTTACACCTTTTGAATTGATACACCTGTAAAACGGTAACCGTCAAACAGTGCTTCAGAATTAATAGCGACATCAAATGTCGGAAGATACGCGATATCTCCTTCTATTTTGCCATCCGTGATAACGCTAACGCTTAACTCACCGTGTGCTGTTTTAACCTTCACACGATCCCCTTCATTCCAGCCATTGGTTTCCATAAGCGTTCTTGATGCATAGAGACCACCTTTTGCCTCAAGCTGATGAGAGGCCGCCGTAAACGGCGAAAACTGTAAAACAGGATTCGCTAAATAAACGCCCGCTTCATGAATTGCCGCATCTGCATTAAACGGTGCTACGTTTTCATCGCCGCTTACCCCTACATTTTGGATCTCAAGGCAGTAACCGCGAACTTCTTCGCCGCTATTGGTATAGTGGTTTGGAAGAGCATCAAATGGCGTTGTTTTGAATCCTCTATTTTCAGGAAGTTGCGCCGTATAATCAACGGTAAGTTTTGCATTCACCCCAAGGGCGTTGGCAAGATCATTCAGAACATATCCGCCGTAACCGAGTGCCGCATTAGTTGGATTAACCCGTTTATCGATACCGGTGAGTGTCCCCTCTTGCTGATTAAGAGATGGCATATCCAAATCACCGTTACCCAATGCGCTAAGGGTAAAATCACCCGCGGTGTTGTAACCGATGGTATAACTTCCACGTGAACTCTCAAGATCACAAATCATCGCCACACCGAGGGTGTTGGAGAGGTTCGGGATCATTGTTACACTAAACGGTGTATATTTTTCAATCAAAGCAACAAGACGTGCACAATTTTCCGCATGCGGATGAGTATACAAGTCAGGCCCCACCATCAATGTGAAATTCTCTTTTTTTGCCAAATATTTGGTGAGTGTATCGCCAAATCCAGCAGGTGCGTTTAAAAGGGCGAAGAGGCCGTTTTCATCCACTTCGACCTCTTTCGAGACTTTTTTCTTGATCGTTTTTGTGACCTCTTCACTCACCTCTTCTTCAACACCGCTCTCTTCATTAAGAACCATTTTAATCACGGTTTCAGTCACTTTTTCATCGACTGTATCTTCCACTGTTACGGTTTTCGTCGAATGGAACATTGCCAAATATTCTGTAATACTTGATGGCATTGCCGCTTTATCCCCAAAAAGATCGAGCATCAAATACAGCGCCGCCTCTTCCATCATCGGTGCATGATTGAATTGCGTCACGTTTTTGGACATATCGGCGATAACAGGATCGTTGATCGGATGAAAATACAATCCAGCCCCTTTGTTCATGGAGAGGGCATTGTTCATCGCAAAACGGGCATTCGGGTTATCGGTTTTGAGTGCACTTCCGATAGAGACGACGAAATCGGCGTTATGAACCGCTTTCAAATCACCGCCGTAAAGCGATGTGCCACTGATCGCACTGTAACTGTTCAAAAAGTTCTTAAGTGCCAACGCTTCGTTATTCACCAAACGATACCCAAATTTCTCTTTGAGACGTTGAAGAATCATTGCCTCTTCATTCGTGATGGTTGAAGTAAATGCGATGGTATCGGCTTTTTTGAAAGCGGTGATCGCCGCATCAAAAGCAGTTTGATTTTTTACGACATTGCGATTTTCAAAATCGTACCCGTAGCGCCCTGCACCGCACAAAGAGACATAATTCCACTCGTTTTTAACACGGTAGATTTTGCTCTGCGGATTTTCGATCGAGGTGTGCTTGATATCATAGCTGAGCTGACATCCTGCCGAACAATGGGCGCATGTTGCCGGGATTTGTTTGTGTTCCCATGCGTTTGAGGTGTACTGATAATCACTGCTTACCAATGCACCTACCGGACATACGGCGCTGCATTCCCCGCAATTCGTACAATCGAGGGTGTCACCGCCATTAGGGGCAATCAACGATTTATTGAGTTTATTCCACATCGCGTAGGCATCTTTTGGCATAGACTCTTTGAATTCAGCCTCAATTGCTTCAGATCCTCGTGCTACGGTAGAGAGTGCCGCATCCCCGATCATATCTTTACAGACGGTAATACAACGCTCACACATAATACACAATGCCGGATCATAGTGGATTAAGCCCCAGTCTTGTGCCGGTTTGTGGGTATCTTTGATCGAATACGTTTGCGCGTCAACCCCCACTTCAAGTGTATAGTTTTGGAGTTCACATTCACCCGATTGATCACATACACCGCATTCTAGAGGGTGGTTTACGTCATAAACTTCCATGATCGCTCTGCGCTCTGCCAAAATATTCGGCGTCGTGGTTGTAATCTCCATCCCCTCTTTGGCTTTGGCATTACACGCGTACACTTGTTTGCCATCAGCCTCAACCAAACAAATACGACATGCCAACGTTGGTGAGCATCGCGTCAAATAACAAATAGCCGGAATAAAGATCCCATTGGCACGTGCCGCATTAAGGATATATTCACCCTCTTGCGTCTGAACACTGCGACCGTCTATGGTAATCGTGATTTCATTCATGATTCACTCCCCATCCTCATAATTTTCACCTTTTCAAAACGATATTGTTCATGTAATGTACCGAATGTACTGTCATACGTAGGAACCAAAGCAATAGTCCCTTTTAGGGCAGAATCAAGTTTGAAAATCCGCTCTTGCGTCTCGGCTTTAAATTCAATTCGAATTTTATCACCATCACTGATTTTTGCAGCTGCCGCAAACTGTGCCGAACCGCGTAAAGTTGCCTCTTTTTCAAGCTGTTCACTGCGTGCCGTATAACCGTTGAACTGATTTACCGGATTACAGCGATACACAACCGTACCGTTAAATTCCGGTAAATCGGCAATCTCTTCGAGCTGACCGTTTGCTTCAATATCACGGTTTTCGAGCATATAACCTCGATTATCTTCCCAAAACGCCCCGAAAAAATTCCCAAGCTCATCAAATGCTGTGCCGTTAAACCCTTTCGAAGTAGGAAGTTTAGCGGTATAGTCAATCGTATTTTTTGCCATAATTCCCACAGAAGAGGCGAGATCGTTTAATGTGTAGCCCTCAAAACCAACCGCAACATTTGTCGGCAATACGTGATAATTAAGACTTACAAATGTCCCCTCTTGTTGATTCAAAGACCCCATTCTGAGATTGACATCTCCGAGTGAGCCCAGAGTGTAATCACCTGCCGCATTGTAGCCGAGTACATTCTCATCAGCATTATCCGCATCCAAACCACAAATCAACGAAACCCCGACGGTATTAACACTCGGAGCGACAACTACCACCGAAAATTCAGTGTAGATTTCAACCATAGCGCACAAGCGTGCTATATTGGATGCGCGCTTATGATGCAATACATCGCTTCCAATGATGAGTGTTTTACGTTTAGCTCTTACGAATGTTTTAGCAATGTGAGCATACTCTTCATCTCCGACATTAGACTCTGCACACAAATAACCCTCATCAAGTTCGTCAAAATATCCACGTATTTCCTCTGAGATATCGGAATGATTCAGAAGGGTTTTTGCCAACATGGCGATAACCCCCTCTTCTGTTCCCACTTCATACTTTACAAACTGAGTAACGACATTTTGAAGTAAATCGTCTTCAAGCGGATGCATGTAAACGACTTTTGCTCCATTATGGCGCGCCGCTGTGGTAACACTATAGCGCACTGCAGGATTATCGGTAGTGATACGCCCGCCGAATACGATAATCCCGTCACTTTGTTTAATTGCGTCAATGCTTCCACCAAAACCTAATTTACCGCTGATAGAAGCATACGCGCTCATAAAGTTTTGATACGCACGGGCCTCTTCGTTATACAGTTTTACCCCAAGCTTTTCTTTGAGACTTTGAAGAATCATCGCTTCTTCGTTCGTAATCAAAGAGCTAAAACGGATCGCTTTAGCATTTTGAAGGGCATTGGTCGCCTGAGCAAATTCTGATTCCTTTTTGGTTCCCTCAACCGCAAAATCAAATCCGAATCGTCCCGCACCGCACAGTGTCGTGTGTTCAAAATCATTAGTAACACGATAAATACGCTCTTCACCATTCGTTGTCGACGTATGTTTTACTTCATAACTTAATGAACATCCCGCCGAACAGTGGACGCAGGTTGCCGGAATTTGAGAAAGTTCCCACGCATTAGCACTGTATTGAAAATTTGAGCTTATCAATGCACCTACCGGACATACCGCAATACACTCCCCGCAGAAAGTACAGTCCAGCACATCGCTGTTCTTCGGGATAACCGCAGATTTATATCCCCCAAATTGGAGGGTAATCGCATCGTCACCGATAATCTCGTTACAGACGTGAACACATTTTTCACACAGGATACACAGTGAAGGATCGTAATTGATCAATCCCCAATGTTCAATTTTACGCGGTTGATCTTTCGCACTAAAGTGCTGTGAAGAGACACCGAACTCCAATGTTTTATTTTGAAGATCACATGCACCCGATTTGTCACATACACCGCATTCCAACGGATGATTAACATCGTAAAGACGCATGATATTGGTGCGCTCTTGCTTCAAACGATCTGAATCGATGGTAACGGAGAGTCCTTCGGTCGGAGGGGTTTGACAGCTTAGAATCAATCCGTCCGTTTTATCGGTTTCCACTACACATAAACGGCATGAGGCACACGGTGTTGTTTTTTCCAAATAGCACATCGTCGGAATATAAAATCCCGCTTTGCGCGCAGCTTGGAGGATACTCTCCCCCTTTTGCGCCGTAACGGGTTGATTGTTAATGGTAAAGTTAATCATCCATCCCCCCTTAATGTGCGATCATCGCGATGTAATAACAGCGCATACAGCGCTCCGCTTCGGCTAATGCCTCTTCTTGGGTAAAGCCGTATTTCACTTCACGATTATTGTCACGCCGCTCATCGACGGTGAGGACTTCACTGTGCGCCCTCGGCAGACCCGGAAGCCAACCGACAATCTTCTCTTTTTTATTATAGACCTTAAGCTTACGAAGGTGATCTTCCATAATCTCATCATTACTCAATGTGATCTCACTGCTTTGTACATAACGTGATATCACTGAGGCGGCACGTTTTGCTTGACCGACCGCATTAACAATCGTCATTGGTCCGTATTCACAATCTCCCGCTGCAAAAATCCCTTTACGTGAGGTCATATAATCTTTCCCGTTCGTTTTGATTGTCGCCCATGAAGTGCGCTCAATCTCCCACTCTTCAGGGATCAGTTTCAAATCGGCACTTTGAGAAACGGCCGGGATGAGATAATCACACTCCATCTCAAAACTCGCCCCTTCGACTTTTTCCAACGTTGGACGTCCGCCGTTCGGATCGGGAACCAATTCGAAACGGTCCACTATTAGGGATTTAAGAACATCATTCTCATCATTCATCTTCGCAACGGCAGAGTGAAAAATAAACTCAACACCCTCTTCGACCGCTTCATGGTACTCTTCGTACGTTGTATTTTTAATAATCGTCGCTTCATCACGACGGTACAACATCACCACTTTTTTGGCGTTTGCACGGATCGCACAGCGGACAACGTCCATAGAGGTAAATCCTCCACCCACACAGACCAAGGTTTTACCACTCAAGTCGACAAAATCTGTTGGAAGCATATGACGTTTTTGATCGGCTTCGGGAACCATAATGTCGTATTTAACTTGGAGGTTTACTTTATCCAAAAAGTCGATGGCACCCCAGTATCCTTGGATCTCAGGACGCTCGTTATCACAATAGACTTTTTTCGAGATACGGGTACCCGTAGCAATCAATGTCGCATCATACTCATTTTCAAATTGACGCATCATATCGGCGGTCACTTTGGTGTTCGTGATAAAATTAACCCCTAAAGAGCGTACCGCTTCAATGTCTTGGTTATATTTATCAATCGGCATCCGATATTCCGGTACCCCGACGGCTACTTCACCGCCGAGAACCGGAAGCTCTTCATACACATCCACATCGATACCGTCTAATGCTAAATAATACGCTCCCGTAAGTCCCGCAGGACCTGCACCGATAACGGCTACTTTTTTACCGAGTGAAGTTTTTTTCTCGCTCGGATGAAAGAATCCAAATCCATGATTGGTCTCATAATCAGCACCCAGACGTTTGAGTTCCATGATCGAAATCGGCTCGTCAAGGTTTGTACGGCGGCACTCAGTTTCACACGGATGGGGACAGACACGTCCACAGGTATGCGCTAAGGGCATTGTTTGACGAGTCGCCATCAGTGAATCATCAAAGCGCAAATCGCGAACACCCTCGATGTAGGCCGGAATATCGACATGTGCCGGACACGCATCCATGCACGGCGCAGTGATCTTCGCGATATAGCTGGTATCTTCCAAATGATAATGCTTGGAAGGTTTTTGGTTCTCGATACATGCGATAAACTCAGACTCAAAGTGAGTCATAAGATCAAGCAAAGGAGTAGGAACCGTTTTTCCAATTTCACATTTAGAAGTTTCCTGCATCGTACGGGAAACCTCTTTGAGATGCTCCATATCTGAAAGGGCACCTTCACCGCGCGCGATTTTATCAAGCAAATCGTATAAAATACGTCCGCCCCATCGACCCGGTGCACAGCGTCCGCATGCTTCGGAGTAGACCTGATATTGCGCTGCGTATTCCGTCGCTAAACGAACAACATCCACATCGGGATTAAACAGTGCTACACCGTCCCAACCGATAAACGCTTTGGAATGGGCATGTTCGTTGTATTCCAACGGAAGGTTATAAGCAGAATTTTCCCAAGCATCGTCAGCTTTACCGATGTTGTTAATTTGCTCACCCCGCCACGTGGAGAAATAGACTTTACTCACACCGTTTCCTTATTTCTTGACCACAATGGTCCAGTCAGCTTCGTTGAATTTCAACGAGTTCATGAGTTCACATCCCAGTTCTTTAACCAAATCAGCCGATTGCTGCACGGGGGTAAAATCACCAATCTCAAACAAGAAAATCAACACTTCACCCTGTGCTGCTTCATTTTTGATAATGTCGGACATGCGGCCTGCAAAGTTCTCTTTTAAATGACGTAAATCGTAACGTTTCACTGCATGCTCCTTTTAGCGGTCAACTTCACCGAAGACGATGTTGGTCGTCCCGATGATAGATACTACGTCCGGAATATAATGACCCGGCAGTAAGTCGGTCAAAATCCCTGTATGCCAGAATGAGGGCGCACGAAGTTTTAGGCGGTACGGATAGGCTCCCCCTTGAGAGTTGATGTAATACCCAAGCTCTCCTTTAGGTGATTCAGTCGCCACATACACTTCACCGACCGGAGGACGCATCCCTTGGGTCACGAGGACAAAGTGCTGCATCAACGAGTAGTTTTGGGTCATAATGTCGATTTTTGGTGCTGAAATATATTGCGGTGCATGCGCCATTAATTCAAGCCCAGTCCCCTCATACATATCGATTGCTTGGTACAAGATTTTCGCCGATTCGCGCATCTCTGCCATGTAGAGTTTATAACGGGCATAGTTGTCCCCTTTGTCCGAAACCGGAACATTGAACTCCACTTCATCATAAAGCTCATACGGTTCTTCTTTACGAATATCCCACTCAACGCCTGAAGCGCGGAGCATTACCCCTGAACATCCCCAGCTAAGTGCCATCTCTTTAGAGATAACCCCGACATTTTCCATACGCATCAACCAAATACGGTTGGTATCGAGAAGGTCTTCGTAGTCTTTGATGTTTTCCGGCAATTTATCGAGAAATTTACGCAAGTCCGCAATGAAATTATCCGGAAGATCAAGCGGTACACCGCCGATACGGATTGCCGCATGGGTCAAACGTGCCCCACAGTAATCTTCAATCAAATCCATCAAATACTCACGTTCACGGAATGCAAATAAGAATACGGTCATAGCCCCGATATCCAGAGCCGTCGTCGCCAACCAGAAAAGATGAGACATCAAACGGTTGGTCTCAAGAAGCATCATACGGATCACTTTGGCACGACGGGGGACATCGAGTCCGATAAGCTCTTCTACCGCTAACGCAAAGCCGTAGTTGTTTGAGCTTGAAGCGATATAGTCCATACGGTCTGTCGTCGGCATGAACTCGTTGTAGATCATGTTCTCCGCCATCTTTTCCATACCACGGTGAAGGTATCCGATATCCGGATGGGCCTTCGTGATTTGCTCTTGCTGCAAATGGAGCATTAAACGTAATTGTCCGTGTGCAGAGGGGTGCTGAGGCCCGAAGTTGAGGATCAGTTCATTGTCATCGCGATCAAACGTAATATTTTCAAAAAAAGGTCGTAATCTATTGGCTTGTTGCATACTGTAATTCCTTAACGATCGCGATCAGAGATCACGACGCTTTTTTCTGCGTCAAATTTTTGGATGAGGAATACTCCACCCTCTTCTTGGTACACCAGAGGAGTATCCGGTTCACCTTGGCTGATGTCGGCACCGCGTGGTACTTCATGCCCCAAACGCGAAAATCGTTCGGTGTCGTAACGATCCACACGGGCAGGATCACGGTTTTCAGGCCCGATAATCTCGCGTGCTTCTTTACCGAAGATTTTATCCACTTCGTACCATTGAGCAAACTCATCCCCTTGAAGCGGATAGGTTTTACGAAGGGGGAACCCTTCCCAATCATCCGGCATCAAAATACGTTTCATAAACGGATGGTTGTTTACTACGACACCGAACATGTCGTACATCTCACGCTCTGACCAATCGGCGGAACGGAAAAGGGAAGAGACGCTTGAGAGTGACTCTTTCTCATCGATTTTGCATTTGATACGGAGACGTTTGCGCTTGGACATACTGAGCATTTGGTAGAAAATCTCAAATTTTCCCTCGTCTGCTAACCAATCAATCGCCGACATCTCTGAAAGTTGATTGTACTCAAGCTCATTTTTAAGGAGTTCAATCACGCTAAAGTTATCTACAGCATTAATCACAACAACCATTTGCTTCACTTGGATATAGGCATCTAAGACCTCAAACTTTGCTTTGATCGCTTCGAGATCCGCAGCGAATACCGCATCTGCAGAAACATCGCTTTTCGCTACCTGTGGGGCAACCCAGTAACGGTCCGTGTAATAGGGTTTTTTCTGTACGTCGTCTTTAGGGGTGTAAGCTCTCATTACATCAACCTTTTTGGTTTTTGAGCGCGGGATGCGCTCTCACGTCGAATTTTTTGTTGGAGTAACAACACCGCATATTGCAACGTCTCAGGACGAGGCGCGCAACCGGGAAGATACAAATCGACAGGGATAACACGATCAACCCCTTGAACGGTTGCGTAGGTGTTAAACATACCGCCGGTATTGGCGCATGAACCCATAGAGATGACCCATTTAGGTTCGGTCATTTGATCGTACAGACGGCGAATAAACTCGGCATGTTTTTTCGTCAATGTTCCTGCTACCACCATAAGCTCTGCTTGACGCGGAGAGGCACGGAAAATCGTACCAAAACGGTCGAAGTCATAGCGTGATGCTCCTGAGGCCATCATTTCGATACCGCAACAGGCGAGACCGTACGTCAATGCCCAAAGAGAGTTTGATCGACCCCAATTGACCACTTTGTCAATCGTTGTCAACGCAACGGGAAGTCCACCGTCTTTAAGATAATTTACTTGATGTTGTGCCATTCGAGAGCCCCTTTCTTCCACGCATAAACGAAACCGATTGCCAGCAATAAGATGAACATCATCATCTCAACGAATCCGAACCAGCCCAAGAGTTTGAAGTCAATCGCCCACGGAAACATAAAAACGATCTCCACATCAAACAATAAAAACAACAACGCAAAGAGATAAAACTGCGTCGAGATACGGTTGGGTTGCTTTGTCACTTCCGGTCCGCATTCATAAACCGAGAGTTTAATTTTCTCAGTATCTTTGGCCGCTAAAGCGCGACTGGCTAAGCGTGCAATGACGGTTGTGGCGTAAAATGCGCCAAACGTTAACACAAACAGTACAAATACTCCAAAATAGGGATTTGCTACGTTGTAATGCTCCATAGTTCCGACCTTCTTGTGGTTGATGGCATATCCCATGACAGAGTACTTCTCTGCCACAATATACGGTTTTTATAAAAACAGTTATTGCACTATAACAAAAAGAGAATTAAACAAACCCTTATCTATCCGATATTTTCATAGGTCTGTCACTATAAGAAACACCGTTGTATTGGGTTTTGGAGATAAATGTTATATTTCGTAACACTTTAGTGAAACTACCGTTATATCGTGTCAAATCGGAACAATATAACGGGTCGAGAGGAGAATTATAAGCTTAGCGAGAGATACTCATGTGCTACTAATCGAAGCAATATTAATGTTTTTCTTGAAGCATACGGTCTAATGTAGCAAAGACACCGTCACTCGCATGTTCCATCTCTTCAAATATTTTCACAAATTCGTCCGATCCGATACTTTCCGTTTGCATTAAATCAAATATTTTATGAGTTGAGTTATGGACAACAGAGTGTGGCGATTCAAGGGAAGTATAGCTTGGGGTTTGTTTGAAAAAATCAGCCCCTTCTCCTTCATAATACCATTTACCCAAACGACAGTTATGATGATCCACAAATTTAAATTGTTCTTTTCGTGTAATAGCGGAAAGATAGGTGTTTACTTTCCACACAATATGATCCAGTTTTGCCAAACTCATAAAAGTTTGTTCAGCTGTATTTTCTGTATTTTTGAAAGTTTCACGCATCATCATCACATTATGATCCATATTTTTATTAAAGCTTCCAATCGATTCGTTGGATTCTTCTATATTCTCCTGTACCTGCTCAAATTTCTCACCGATTGTCGTGACATCTTGTTTCATCGATTGTAACGAAATATTAATCTCACTGATTGCTTTATCGGTTCGGTCTGCAAGTTTTCGAACTTCATCCGCGACCACGGCAAAGCCTCGTCCATGTTCACCCGCACGTGCCGCTTCAATAGCAGCATTCAATGCCAATAGGTTTGTTTGATCGGAAATATCTTTAATCAGCACCAATATGTTCGCAACATCTTGTGCCCGTTCAGAAAGAGCTTTAACGGTCTCCATTGACTCAAGAGCCAAGTGGTTTAGCCCCTCCAAAGTCTCTGAAATACTCGATGCTTTTTGCCCAAGTTCAACAATGTTTTCTAATAATTCTGTAGATTGTGTAATGTTCTCTTTTGAGGAAGAGACGGAGGAAGCCATATTCCCTTGAACATCGATAAGATTTTTTTTAAGCTGTTCATTTTGATACGTCATCATCATTGAGGCATTACCGCATCTATGGTGTTCATCTTTTTCAGCTATCGCGGCTTCATATTCTTGAACCTTATGAATGAGTTCTTCATTTTGATTCTGAAGAGCATTATTCTCTTTACGTAGTGTTGAAAGTTCCTCTTTCAATAGTGCATCATCACTAAACCAACCCATTTTTAGCCTCTTTTTTAGCTTTTTTACGTCAAGTTGGTGATTATACTCTTTATACTAATAAAATTTATCCTAGAGTATTAATTTTACTAATTCATGTGATTATTTTTTGATTACTTCAATGATTGATAAATCCCATCGATTTTTCCCCTTCAAAACTACCGGAACGCTCTTTTTTGATCTCACCGATAAAATCTTCGAGTTTGAATATTCCCTCAGCTCGTGCGGCAACATGGTATGCCGTATTTTTGACAATTAGATTGATCTGTCCGCCTGTTAGAGGATAAGAAGCCAATTTTTCAATATCGAATCCACTCTCATAGGGTGCGTTCGGCGGAAGCATCATTTTCCATAATGTTATACGCTGTTTTTGATCCGGTTTTTTAAACTCGATCTTGTAATTAAATCGACGTGAAAAAGCCTGATCAATGTTTTCAAGGAGATTGGTCGTCGCAATCAAAATCCCCTGAAATTTCTCGATCTGCTCCAAGAAGATGTTTTGCATCTGATTGTGCATCTGATCAGCGGAGGAACCGACTCCTGATGAGCGTGAGGAGAGAAACTGATCGGCTTCGTTCAAAAGCAAGATCGGTTCTGTTTTCGTCTGCTTTGTAAGATCCGCATAGGTATCGAAAATTTTACGGACATTTTTCTCCGACTCACCGACGTACATCGAAAGAATTTTGGAACAATCAAAACTCAAAACCTGACGCTTCAATGAGCGTGAAAGGGAGTGAGCAGTGAGGGTTTTTCCCGTCCCCGGAGGACCGTAGAAAATAATCCGTGCATCAATCCCCGCTTTTTTATCTTTAACTCCCCATTCATGCAGCCGTGCGATCACTTCGCGATCCAACTGACGCATAAGATTCGAGAGGGTCTGTTCCGTGGAAGGGTTCAGAACAACATTCTCCAGTGAGGTTGTCGGCTCAATCAGCTCGAAGATCTCCTGCTCTTTGATCAGCATATCGAGTTTGAGCTTACGCACTTTCTTCTTTTTTTGCGGATGCATAATCGACTGAAGTACCTCGTCAACAATGTAGAAAGCGCGGCTAATACCGCCGAACGGGTTGAGCATCTCCTCATAATCGATCACCTCTTCGTTGATAAGACGAGCACCGTCTTCGAGGAGAGCACGATTTTTAATCCGCTCGTAATCATCGAAACTAATCAGATCGATGAGGGTATTCATCTCCCGTAAATTCCCCTCGGTCGCACTGTACTCCTCTTTGAGAAGAGCAAGAAAAATCACCTGCTCTTTAGGCTCAAGTTTCTTTTGTTTGAAAAAGCGATCGAGTACCACGTCGAGTGAGGTTTGCGCAATCCGCTCATCGATCCGTTTTTCGAGGAGATCAAGTTTATTTTGGATGCGGTTTATCCCCAGCGAATGCTCATTTCCGTTGTGGCGGATAATCGACATCTTCTGATACAGCTCGATACGGAAAAACTGATCTTGGAGATATTCCAAATGATCGGCGTAAGGTTTGATATCGGGAAGTGTCATCTCCAAGGAGCCCTCTTCGAGAAGTTTCATAAAAACCGACGTCACCGCAACGGGAGTGTTATAGAGTTCCAAATGCGACAACTCACTAATTTTGATCGGAGTAAAAGAGTGATGGGTTATCCATCCCAGTTCCAAAAGAGTTTTCACTTCCCCAAAATGGCTGAGATACGAATAATCATCGGCTCCGTAAAGTTCTTGAAGGAGCTCAGCGACAATGACGTCTTCTTGAGATTGTAAAAACTTTCGGGTGAGAAGCTGCAAAATTTTTGCCTCTTCAACAGTACATTTGAGTTGTGAAAAGATATGGGTTTCTTCGATTGTTTTGTTTTCTAAAAAGTCAATAAGATATTTCAATGGATTCCTTGTTTTAAAACTCGTTTGAGTACTTTACCTGTGGCGGTTTTCGGTAATGATTCTACCACGGTAATTGTTTTAGGGATTTTAAATGATGCCAAATGTTCTTTCAATTCGGATTTAATTTTGGAAGGAGGTGTATTTTCATACCCCTCTTCAAGCTCAATAAAGGCAATGGGAACTTCACCGCTGTGTGGATCACTCTGTGCAATTACCGCGGCCAATTTAACCGATGGCAAAAGCATCATCTGCTCTTCGATTTGGCGGGGATATATATTAAGCCCTTTCGAAATAATCAAATCTTTGATCCGATCAACGATATACACATACCCCTCATCGTCTACTTTTGCAATATCACCGGTACGTAACCATCCGTTTTGAATCGTCTCTGCCGTAGCCTCAGGGTTATTAAGATACCCCTGCATGACACAATCTCCTCGTACGATTAGCTCTCCTGCCTCACCGATAGGAAGCTCCATCATCTCATCATCTACAATTTTTACATCGTATCCATAAAGCGGTAACCCTACCGAAAGGGGCTTTTGCCTATTAAGAGGATTGATCGCTACCGCCGGAGAACATTCACTTAAACCATACCCTTCCAACATGGTTGCACGCTTAAAAGTAACGCGAAAACGATTAAGGGTATCTTCATTCAATGCTGACCCCCCCGATATAAAACAGCGGATGGAGTTAAACCATAAAAAATACCATGGTAATTTAGCTCGGATAAGGGCATTGTAAATATCAGGAACCCCCATAAATACCGTAACCCGTTTGAAAAGTGTTTGTTTAATGATATTGCTAAAGGGCAAAATCGAGGGGATAATGACAAACGACGCACGGATAAAAAACGGCAATATCACCATAATCGCAAACGTAAAGGAGTGAAACATAGGTAAATAAACAATAAAACGATCATGCGAACGGAGATCGAATCTCTCTTTGGCCCCTATGAGATTAGAGAAAAGATTACGGTTGCTAATCATCGCCCCCTTAGGGTAGCCCGTAGTACCTGATGTGTAAAAAATAACTGCCGTATCGTCCAGCTGAGAGGGAGAAGGTCTGTGCGTGTGCAAGTGATCGCTTAGTATCTCATCCAACACCAAATGTTGTGAATCCTCTTTTGGTGCTTTATCGATCCAGATGGTGTGAGTGATCGTCTCAACCGAATCACACAAATCGCCTACCTCTTTGATAAACTTGGATGATGTAATCAATGCCTTCGCACTACAGTCATCCAAAATATAGCGATACTCCTCATTTTTGAGCATCGTATTAATCGGTACCGTAACTGCACCGAGTTTACTGATTGCAAAAACACTTTGGACAAATTCAATACTGTTGGGGCAGATCAGAGCAATCCGATCTCCCTTCTCGACACCGATAAGTTCAAGAGAACGGGCAACCCGATCAACACCCTCTAAAAAGCTTTTGTAATTAAAACTTTTATCGTCGACGAAAATAACCCGTTTAGAAGGGTTTTCTTCTGCCACGGCACGAAGCATTGCATAAAAATTCTCATATGGATAGTGAATCAAAAGCGGTACTCGATTCCTGCCGTGACCAAATACGCACGTGCATTGCTAAATTCACCGTTGATAGAACTATTATGAACTTCTTGTGATTTTTTAACATCAACCAATCCGGCTAAACCAATGTTCCAATGTTCATCCAACTGATAGCGCCCCCCAAGAGATACCATCCAATCATCCGAATCGGGAAGTTCATACCCGAGTGTCGATTCCGGTACCGGTGTTTCACTGTATCCAAAACCCGCCATACCCGTCCATTGATCAAATTTTTGAGTCAATCCGAGGCGGTAGCAGTTTGTATTTTTCCAGTTTTTAGGTTTAGGATCATCAAAGAAGCTACTCAATCCTCCGATGGATACAGGATAGTCAAAATCTAAATTTTTGTAAGCTGACCAAAATGTTCTCTCGAATACCGCTTCGACTGTTGTCCCTGTATCAAATGTATAAGCAGCAGCGAGATTAAATGCCGCAGGAACCGGAACACTCACACTAACATCACCGTTATAAGCTAATGTAGCTCCTGAATAAAGCTTAGCGTTTCCCTCAATCGATAAATCGATCTTAGAACGGTACGTTGCCGCTAAAGCCCATGCGGAAGTCGGTTTAACCATGAGGGCAAGATTGTAACCGTAATCAATCCCGCTTCCCTCCATATCTCTTGAAACTGCGGCACTGCTCTTAACGATACCGCTGCTCGAAATAACACGAATTCCGGCACCGAAACTGACAGTATCGCCAAGCGGTATCGCCAAAGAGGGATTAAACTCAACCGTCTCCAACGTAAACTCTTCTGCGGTCGCTTTAGGCGTCGGGTTCTCCCACCGTTTGGACAACCCTGCAGGAACAACAATACTAAATCCAACACGAGCATTGTTGTCTCCTAATTTTTTAGAGCTAAAATGAAGGGATGGAATTAAAAAATTCTCTTCTTTAGAACCGTAATCGCTCGCCCCGTCGAAATCAATCGAACTAAGGCCGATGTACGTTGCATCCACTTCGAGTAGGTTGACATCCTCGTTATAGACCATCGCCGCAGGATTATAATAAGCCGCATCGGCTCCGTGAGCATTAGCGACATACGCAGCACTCAAGGCAGTACCATTGATTGAGCTTTCAGGGATTTTATATCCCCCTGCCATCACTGTCGCTGATACAATCACCGACAGAGCCACAATCCTCATTATTTCTCCATTCCGTACAGAAGTTTAATCTCCTGAGCCCAAATCGTCTCATCGATCGTCTCTAGTACCAGAGGAATATCATCCATTCTCGGATCGTTCATCAAAAATCCGAACGCATCCAACCCGATTTTCCCTTTGCCGAGTGAATCATGTCGATCGACATGAGCCCCTAAATCAGGTTTAGAATCGTTGATATGCATCCCTTTGAGATACTTAAATCCTACAATTGTATCAAACTCCGCCCACGTTGCATCATATGCCGCGCGGCTTCGGATGTCATACCCTGCGGTAAACATATGACACGTATCAATACAAACACCGACACGTGATTTGTCCTCTATACGCTCTATAATCGCACGCAGGTGTTCAAATCTCCATCCGAGGTTGCTCCCCTGACCCGCTGTATTTTCGATTACCAATGTGACCCCGTTGGTAACACTCAACGCTTCATTCATAGAACTCGCAATCCGATCGATACACTCTTCCTCACTGATTTGTTTCAAATGACTCCCCGGATGAAAGTTCAAACGATCCAATCCCAACTGAGCGCACCGTTGTACCTCATCGATAAATGCTTCAAGTGATTTTTGCCGTTTATCCTCTTCGGGATGACCCAGATTGATCAGATATGAATCATGGGGGAGAATGTGTTTCGGGAGGATTCCGCTTTGGGCAAGATTGGCTTTAAACAGAGCTATCGTTTCCTCATCGAGAGGCTTCGCCGCCCACTGTTTTTGGTTTTTGGTAAAAAGGGCAAATGCTTTTGCGCCGATTTTCATTGCGTTAAGCGGAGCGTTAAAAACGCCGCCTGAGGCTGAGACGTGAGCTCCAACAAATTTATTTGACATGATTTTTTTCCTTTTCGATTTGTTCTAATCGTTTTTCTATTTTTATACATTTTTCCGAAATACTTTTATATTTTGTACTTGTATCAGATAAATTTTTAATTTCTAAAACTTCCTCAAGTAAATCATTTAGCAAATGTATATTATTAGAAATTTTTTCTATTGAATTAATAATTGACTCAATATGACTAACACAATATTCAGCAACTTCTATCAAATCTTGCTCTAAATATTCACCAGTTATCTCTTTTAAACTCCCAATAATTTTGCGACAAAAATATTCATTAAACGTTTTCTTATACTCAAAAGAAACCCAATAAAATGACATTAGCCAAATAAATTTTTCATTTAATTCTTCTAAATCATTTTCTTTATCTCTTATTGGATTTTTATATAATTCAATGTTTATTCCTGCAATATACTTAATAGTTTGATCTATTTCGTGTATCATAAAACTATTTTGAATATCATATTTTTCTGCTATTGCACGTAAATGTCTCCAATAAATATCTAAAATATCAATCAACACTTGATAAGGGTTATAGAATTCTCTTTTTTTATCAACTTTACAAAACGCTACAGCATACTCATAAATATTCCCAATAGAATAATCACATGTAAGACTGTAGACTTCACTTAAAGGAATATAACCACTTATTTTTCCTTTATTCTGTTCACTTAATAGAGCAAAAGGGACAAACCCCTCTACTATCTCCATTATCCTCTCTAATCTTTCAATAAAATCATCATCAGACTTATTCAATTTCATAAGATACTTAGTAGAATATTCACTTAATTCTGGTCTATTTTTTATATACAGATACAATACAATCTGCTCAATAGCCTTCATAATATGAGAATCAACATCTTGATAATCTAAATTTTTATCTCCTATTGTATTTGATATTTCAAAAAATATTTGAGATGCTTGAAAAGGTATTTCGATACTATTTATTGTCTGTGAATACTTGATACACTCCATAGCGTAATTAATCGGCTTTGATGAAAGTTTTGGATTTATATTTGCCAAATAAATTGAAATATTTTTGTAAAAATCTATAATTTCTAAAGCATTATTCTCTGATGATCGCTTTACAGATACTTTAAATAAATTCATTGCTAATTCATAAAATGGCGATAGTACATCTCTATCTATGTCTGCTTCTTGTATTGGAATTAAACTTGTCATCACTGTATAAAAATAGATGTTGTTTTTTCTTTTTTCTACATAATATTTTATAACTTCTAACATAGTAAAAATAGATTGTTTGGAAACTGCTAAATCATTTCTAGAAATAGATTTTTGATATACTTCGCTTAAATCTCGTAGCCAATAGTTTATAGATTGTGGATAGTTTGGTAAAGTTTTGTATGCTTTTGCTTCAAGTATTTTAATATCAATTTTTTTATCTTTATCCAAAAGTAAATGATTGTATTTAGCTACTTCTTTTACAGTATTGTCTAAATAATCAATCGTTTCGAAAGCTTGTAATTTTATTTTATTTAGAATACTTTCTGGGTCGAAGAGCGATACCACATGTGAATGATATCCTCTCAATACATCAAGAATTACACTAAAAGACAAAACTATAAAGCTAAACAATAAGAAATCAGATATCTTTTCCTCAAAAATAGTTAATACTATAAAAACTAAAGTAAAAAGTCCAAAAATAAAAAAAGTCCAAAAAGTTTGCTTGTCTTTTTTATATATTTTCAAAATAGAAAATGACCACATTTGTGCAGCATTTTGGATAGGTATCAGAGAGAGTGTAAATACCAAAGCTAAAATTGTTGCAAATATAGTCGCTATTGCAAGTAAAACATTCTTAAAATCGAATTCCTGTAAATCCATAGAAAGATCAAAAAAACATATGATCCAAAAAAATATAATAGCAACTAGAGTAAAAATAGACAATTTTAAAATATTGTTTACCAAATATTGAGTATTAGATATTGCTCGGAATAGGATTAGTTTTGATTTAATATATAAATATTTTATTGTTTGCAATTTCCAATTATCCTTACAACTATATTTTTTAGCTGAATTCCCAATTGAGTTGGAAATGACGAGAAAAGTTACGCCACACTTTGAAATTCACGAATATCAACTTCGACACCATTGTTAATAATCTCTTGCCCTTTTTTCAAAAGCTCTGCGCTAATTTCGCTATCGACATATTTTTCTCCGCAGTTATCGCACACATGAGCAGGAACGTGTTTAATGACAATGATAGACCCGTTTTTTTCAAGTGTTACTGTTGTGTCACCCAATTGAGTCTCACCATGTTTACAAATCAAACATTTCATGATTTTTTCCATTTGTTTGATGTTTCCGTTCGTGGTGAGCTTGTCGAACCATGAACTAACCCTTCGACAGGCTCAGGGCGAACGGGAAAATATTGTTTCAACAACTCCCATTATTATATCACAGTCGTCGTATTCTCTCCGCCGCCTCTTCAAGTACACTCAGAGGTTTAGAGTAGCAAAAGCGCACCATATTTTTCCCCGCATCGTCATGATAGAATGCCCGTCCCGGAACCGATGCAACCCCTGTTCTTTCTAAAATTGCCATCGCTTTTTCAAAATCATCATTTCCCGCCACACGGCTCACATCGGTCATGACGTAATACGCACCCATAGGAATACTCGGAGTCAACCCCGCATCACGAAGCGCATCACAAAATAGGTCACGTTTATGCTCGTGGATTCGGGCAAGCTCAGTGTAATAGTCATCTCCCAAACGCTCCAACCCGACCGCCGCACCGATCTGTAGCGGTGCAGGGGCGCAGACGTAGATGAGATCGTTGAGCTGTGCCATTGCTTCGATAACGCTCACGGGGGCAATAGCGTATCCCAATCGCCAACCCGTAATACTGAATACTTTGGAAAAGCCTGAGAGGACAACGCATCTCTCTTTTAAACTCGGAATACTAAGTGCCGTGATATGAACCGCATCCCCGTATAAAAAGTGCTCGTACATCTCATCGGCAAATACGATCAGATCGTGTTTTTCGGCAAATAAACCTATCATTTCGAGTTCTGTGCGGGTATAGACTTTACCGCTTGGATTGGCAGGATTACATATCACCATCGCACGGGTTTTAGGAGTTACAACCGCTTCGAGTGCTTCCATATCCAGTTTCCACTCAGGAGCTTCGAGACGGACATAGGTCGGAACAGCTCCAAGTGAGGTAAGCGTGGAACGGTGATATCCATAATACGGCTCAAATAAAATCACCTCATCGAGAGGGTTCAAGAGCGCCATACACGCTGTATAAAACGCCCCCGTCGCTCCATCAGAGACCAATACCTGTTCAGGTGCGATTTCGACCTCATAAAATTGTTTCATTTTAGTGGCTATTGCCGAACGTAATCGCGGTAATCCCTCGGTCGGGGTATAAATATTAATTCCCTCATTCATCGCCGCATACGCCCCCTCGATCACCTCGCGGGGAACTTCAAGATCACAGACCCCTTGCGCCATATTGATCCCGTTTATGGCATTACACGCCCGCGTCATTGAGCGGATATGGGATTGCTCTACATGAGAGCTTCGTTCACTCAGTCGCATTGTTCTCCTTTAAATCCTCAAGCTTAATAATGAGGCTGTTGAGACGGTCTTTAAAATAGATCTCCCCTTTGCTACGTCGATAGATAATATCCATCTCATCGTTGCGGATAAATTGAAACAACCTTCCGTCACACATCTCCTCTTTTCCTCGACCTGAAAAGATATCCTTGCCTAAGAGGATATTGTGCATCGTGTCGGCGGGATAATCAGGGTATAAATACTCTTTGACAAATGCCTCTTCACTCATACATCCGCTACTCACACATACCTGATCGTCAATCGAAATTTTCTCGACCGCAACTCCGGCAGTAAAGAGTTCTACCTCCACCGAGGTCTCATCATGGCGAACGTATCCCGTATCGGCAAACTTGAGTTTCGGAGTTTTCAACGTAATAATTTTTGGCTCACTGATCGAATAGTGCTTGGTGCTACACCCTCCGATAAAAAGGGTAATAAGACTAACCCATAGGATAAAGAATTTTTGCATGTACCTCATCCAGTTTTTGGAGTATTTCACTATTCAGAGTGACGTTCATTGCCGCTAAACTCGCATCGAGCTGTTCAGGTATTGTTGCCCCGATAATCGTCGAGGCGACAAAATCGAACTGCTTGCTCCATGCGATTGCCATTGTCACAGGATGGACATCCGCTTCATGGGCAATTTTCAGATACTCTTGCGTCGAGGCAAGCGTTTTATCGTTCATAAATCGCGCCGCCATCAGACGTTGGCGTTTATTGGAAGATTTGACGTAATCGCTGAATCGCCCGTGAGTATTAATATCTTGGTTGTATTTTCCACTCAGCACTCCACCTCCTAATGGTGAGTAAGGGAGGAGTGAAATTTTCTCTTCACGGCACAGTGCACCGATCTCAATCAAATCACGTCGGTTGAGAAGCGAAAAATTATTCTGGATTGACTCGAAACGGGCCAATTTTTCGTATTTAGAAACCATTAATGATTTCATCGTCCCTCGTGCGGTGTCGTTAGAGGTTCCGATGTAGCGCACTTTGCCGCTTTGCACCAATGCATCGAACGCCCTCATGGACTCTTCGATAGGGACAATCGTATCAGGCCAGTGCATCTGATAAAGATCGATATAGTCCGTTCCGAGCCGTTTCAGCGATCCCTCAATCGCCCGCTCGATATGAAACCGATCAATCGCCGTGTAGCCGTGACGGATCGGAGGGACAAACCACCCCGACGCGGCACCCGCTACTTTCGTCGCTAAAATAATACTTTCACGAGGTTTCGTTTTGAGCCAACGCCCTACCATCTCTTCCGTCAATCCGACGAGGCTCTCTTGCGGAGGGACAGGATAGAGCTCCGCCGTATCGAAAAAATTTACTCCGGCATCGTACGCCTTATCCATAATCGCAAACGCATTTTTTTCATCGCATTGGCTTCCGAATGTCATCGTACCCATACAAATCGGCGAAACCCGTAAACCGCTTTGCCCGATATAACGATATTGCATTCTCTAGCTCCTGCGATTTTTGTCTAATTGTACCCTATTGTCCATTTTCTCCGAACATAAAACTGCGCTATAATTTATCCAATGAATAGATTTTTAATCCACAATTTTTTTCACCGTAATCTCCCTTCCGACATAGAACAATGCGTTGAACTGTTCTCTATTTTCGGTGGATACGACGAACCTATCGATACCGACACTCCGATTGAATCCCTCATCACTCACCACATACTCAAGCCCTTTAAATCCCATCGGGAGCATTTACTCACCCTGCTAAACGATGACCCTCTGTATTTAAATCTTCTCCATGCGATTGCAATCGGAGATCGACGTCAAGGATCAGCCTATCGACGTGCCCGTATCGGCAAAGAGCGGGGGAATGAAGCTTTTGACTTCTTACGCGCCAGCGGTTATCTTACGTTAGAGCGTTCACGCGAAATGCCTTTGATACGTTCCCATCCGAAACAACGTTTTAAAAAAGAGATTGAACACCATCGAATTTCTCATAAATTCCGATTTACGACCCCTTTTTTACGCTTTTGGTTTGCCTTTGTTGAACCTTTTTCAGGCTCGATTCGAGAGGAAAATTATCTCCCTTTTTTCAACCATTTTCATACTCACTTCAATGCATTCGTCGGATTTACCTTTGAAGAAGTGTGTGATCTTTACATTCGTGAAATACTCACTGTAAAATTTGGAAATGAGCTGCTCGATTCAGGAAGTTACTGGAATCGTGAAGTAGAGATTGATCTTCTCAGCGAAACTATGGAGGGGGACATATGGGTTGGAGAGTGTAAATGGACAAACCACAAAGTGAATAAAAAAGAGTTTCACAAACTTGAGGAAAAATGTACCAAGCTCTCGATTCTCCCCGATAAAATATTTCTCTTTACCAAACGGGGATTTTCAAACGAACTAAATGAGATGAAAGATAAGCGGCTTTACCGTTTCTGTGCGGAAGATTTAAGTGTTTTAACTGACCGCTTTTAAAGCGCCGTATGCCTCTTGGAGAAGCTGAAATCTTTCGGTATATTTATTAATAATTTTAGGGTTTTTGCTTTGGACGCGATCAGGGTGATACCGTTTAGCTAAAGTACGGTACCGTTTTTTCAAATCTTCAGGGGATGAGCCCATCGGAATTTCAAAAATAGCGTGGTAACGGATCATCTTGTCGATGGCATCATTCCCGAATCCCCATCCTTTGTAGTTTCCGTAAAGCCGACTCATAAACTCATCATCGTATTGGTAGTTAATCGTAAAGTGGAGTACATCACGACGGTTAAGGGTTTTTTCAAGACGTGACTTCGCCGCAGCCGTACTCACATCGATAAAAATATCCTCTTCACTGGAACTTGTGACGAGATTAGAAAGTTGTTGCTTGAGATAACGCATCACCCAACGGTTCGGAGTTAAAAAAGTGAATTGGACGCATCCGGAGTTGTAGGCATAGAGTTCAATATCTACTTTTTCACTCTCACGGTATGGAATTTCGATCCGAACGGCTGCCGTTTTACAACGCTTGAGCGAACGGCTGTAAAACGTTCCTGTGAGCTCATTTGCTTTCGTATAGCACTCACTCAATGTTTCTAGAAACTCCTCTTTTTGGTCGGAAGAATTTTCGTTATTGAGAACCAATACCCCGTTGTCCAAAAAAAGCGTGTTATGGATGTGATGATCGAAAAACTCTTCCATCCATGACTCTTCGAGAGTATTAGTACTCCCTTGAACAAAGATAGCGTTATTGCGTAAAACAACTTTCACGGCAACCCCCGTTAGTAACTCATTACCTTACTAAAGCAAAAGGAGTTCCAAAAAATTATTTTTTTACAATCTCCCCGTAACACTCCGGACGGCGGTCACGAACTAATCCCCAGTAGTGACGATGCTCACGAATAGCGGCGGGATTGAACTCACTATAGAGAATCTCTTCTTTGTCCCGCGACGCTTCGGCAACTTTTGCACCCGTATGATCGGTGATGAATGAAGAACCGTAAAACGTCAGAGTACAACTCTCCCCCTTCTCTTCGCCGATACGGTTGGCAGCGATAACGGGGACGATATTTGCCGCAGAGTGTCCCATCTGAACCCTCTGCCAATGCGACACCGAATCAACCCCGATTTCGGGTTCACTTCCGATAGCGGTCGGATAGAAAATCATATCGGCACCCATAAGGGTAAGTGAGCGTGCGGTTTCAGGAAACCACTGATCCCAGCAGATACCGACACCAACATTTCCGAATCTTGTTTGCCACACTTTGAATCCCGTGTCTCCCGGCTCAAAATAAAATTTCTCTTCGTATCCGGGACCGTCGGGAATATGGGTTTTGCGGTAATTCTCTAGCACAGTACCGTCGGCATCGATCATCACAAGAGAGTTAAAATAATGATCCCCCTCACGCTCGAAATAGCTGATAGGAAGCACAATCCCAAGCTCTTTGGCTAAAGAACTAAACTGAGTAATCAATGGATTATTGAGGAGCGGTTGCGCCCACTCGAAATATTTTTTATCCATATCTTTACAAAAATAGTGCCCTTCAAATAATTCAGGGATTAAAATGATATTGGCTCCGTTACGTGCCGCTTCACGCACCATAGCTTCGGCTTTTGCTCTATTGGAAGCTTTATCCTCACTCATTTGCATCTGTATTGCCGCAACTTTAACCATTTTTACTCCTTACGCTTCGCAATAACGGAATTATAGCATTGCTACTCTCTCGCGTACCTGCTACTTACCCTTAAAATATTAATCCCATTTTAATCTGTTCAGTGATATTATAATTTAATATGATACTTTTAGAAGGGATTACTATGAAATTAGATACCCAATTCAATCCACTTCCACAAATCAACAGTGAAACATCCAAAAGAGATAAGACACTCGATAAAATAGCGGCTGCGACTGAACTAAAAATGGAAGACAGCTCCTCACGTACAATTTCAAATATGATTCAAAGCAATATTTCTACTGTTTCACAGGGGCTAATGAATGCGAATGAGGGTATTTCTATGATGCAGATCGCCGGAGGAACCCTGAATGCACTAAGTGAGCAAACCCAAAAACTAAATGACCTCGGTGTCCGCTACAATAATGACGCATTGAATGAATCTCAAAAAGAAGTGTTACAGGGCGAATTTAACCGTACGCTGGAGTCGATGCAGCAAAATATTGAGAGCAGTAGTTTTAACGGAAAATCTCTGTTTGGAAGCAATACTACCTTCTCTTTGGGTGAGGGGAATATTACAACATCTATCCCGGCACTCACCACTTCTTCTTTATCGATTGAAAGTCTCTATAGCATCGAAATGTACCGAGAAGCTTTAATGGAAGCTTCTTCGGACATTGGTGCTACGACCCAAAACCTTATCAGTGCAACCGATACCCTTCTCAACCAAATCACAGAGATGTCCGCAGCAAAAAGTCAGATTTCCGATACCGATATGGAGAATGCAGCCAAAGATTTCCAACAAAATAATTTCAAATTAGATGTAACCCAAATTGCAATCGCCCATCAAAATGATGCTCTTCGACAAAATATTACGCGATTGTTGGGGTAAAAGAAAGAGGTTGAAGATCGAATTTTTACATTCGATCTTTAGCTTGGATTCCGAGTAGTGAAAGTCCTGTTTTAATAGAGAGGGCAACGACGAGGAGAAGTTTAAGCAGTTTCGCCTCATCTTCAGTACCTATGATACGGGTATCGTAGTAAAATTTATGTAAACGTCCCGCTAAAACTTTCAAATAATCGGGAAGTTTTTGCGCTTGCCGTGATTCGAAGGCATCTTCGATAATCTCCGGCAATAACAACGCTTCAAACAACAACCCGTCCGCATCTGCACTTAATCCGTACAAATGGGAAGCCATAATCTCATCCATATTTTTTTCGCTTTTCGCGATCAACGTTTGGATACGTGCATGGGCGTACTGAATATAGTAAATCGGGTTGGAACTGTCTTGTCGTTTAAGCTCTTCGATATCAAATTCGAGCGCCGTATCGCACTTTTTAGAGGCGAACATAAAGCGTAACGCTTCGGCTCCAATCTCTTCAACCACGTCGCTCATGAGAATCACGGTTCCGGCACGTTTGGACATCTTAAACGGCTCACCGTCTTTGAGAAGGCTTACCATTTGAGAGAGGAGTACTTCAAGTTTCTCTGAGTCGTACCCTAAAAAGTTCACCGCCGCTTTCACACGAGCGATATAGCCGTGATGATCCGCTCCCCAGATATTGATGTAATCCTCATATCCACGCTCAAACTTTTGGTTATGGTAGATAATATCACCTGCGAGGTAGGTCGGACGGCCGTCTTCACGTACTACAACGCGGTCGTGATCATCACCGTATTCAGAGGATCGGATAAAGGTTTTACCTTCGTTTTGGTAAACACCCTCACCCATTTTAACCATAACACGATCCCACTCATTGTAGAGGGATGCTTCCCCGACGAAGGTATCGAAATGGACATTAATCGCCGCCAAATCCTCAACGATAAGGGTTAAAATTTTATCCTTTGCCCAAAGCGCCAACTCTTTTTGACGGCTCTCATCCCGAAGTGCTTCTTCACCGAAGAGTTTTACAACCTCTTTAGCTAGATCACTGAGATATTCGCCGCGATAGTATTTTTCGGGCCATTCGACATTCTCATCAAGTAGAGAACTACGCCCCTCAAGCTGTAAGGATACACCCAGCAAATCGATCTGATTTCCCGCATCATTGACGTAATACTCTGCCGTGATGTCATACCCAAGATGACGTCCGAGACGGAGTATCGTATCACCGTAAACGGCGCCGCGTGCATGTCCAATATGAAGCGGTCCGGTCGGGTTGGCACTGACGAATTCAAGGAGAATAGAGCCTTTTTTATCACTGCTTCCGAATTCATTGCCATGCTGTAACGCCCATGAAGCATACTCATCTAAAAACTGTTCTGAGAGCCGGAAATTGATATACCCTTTGACCGATTCAACCGCACCGAACATTTCACTCTCATTAAACGAGGTGGCGATCTCTTCAGCAATAGCCATAGGAGATTTTCGGAGTTCTTTGGCGAGGGAAAAAGCAATAGGGGTAGCGAAGTGACCGAAAGAACGGTCTTTCGGCTTTTCAAGAATTACATCACAATTAAACGTTTCGCGCAACAGCGCACTGACTCGCTGCTTCAAGGCTTACGCTTGTGTAGTAGTTTTAGGAGCTTCTACCGTTGTTGATGCCGCAGCATCCACTTGCTTTGGAGTTTCAGGAGTTGTAGACGCAGTTGGAGCAGCATCTTCCTCTTTCATCTCTTTTTTGAAATTACGGATCCCTTGACCGATACCTTTGGCAAGATCAGGAATTTTTTTCGCACCGAATAATAAAATAACTATTCCGAAAATTAATAATAATTCAGTTCCGCTTGGCATACTCATGGTGGAGTTCCTTATGTAAAATTAAGTGGGGAAGTATAACGTATTTCGATTAATTCAGCAACGCGTTTTACTACGAGGCTTCCCATGTTTGGACAAATTCATTGATTTGCAACGTCGGTATTTTCATCCGTGCCGCTTTAGCAATCGAAATCAAAATTTCAGCAGCTTCTTCGAGCGTATCATTGACTATTAAAAAATCATACTCACTAATCCGTTGAACTTCCCGTTTTGCCATTTCAATTCGACGCTCAATAACCTCTTCGCTATCGGTTGAACGGTTATGCAGACGTCGTTTTAACTCTTCAAGTGAGGGGGTGGTGATAAAAACGGAGGTGGTGATATCACTAAGTCTGTTCTGAACGGCATCGTGACCTTGTACATCAATATCAAAAATAACAAGTTTTCCCTCTTTAAGAGCCTTCTTGACAGGCCCTAAAGAGGTACCGTAATAATTGCCGTGAACTACCGCGTACTCTAAAAACATCTCTTGTTCAATATCACTTTTAAACTCATCCACATCGACAAAATAATAGTGAACACCCTCCTCTTCCCCTTCACGTTTTCCCCTTGTGGTCGTTGAAATGGAAAAATAGGTAGGACCGATATGATCTTTTATTTTGTTAATTAACGAACTTTTTCCCGCACCGCTAGGTCCGGAGAGAACAAGTATCGCTCCACTGTGACGATTCATTCATTATTCCCGAAATTGATGTTAATACTAATATTCATCCCTTTGAGAGATTTTGCTACATCTTCATTAGAGAGTGCTTTAAGAAGCGCTTGAAGTGCTTCGACTCCATCGGTATGAGAAGGAGCTTCAACTGCACACACTTCTTCATCCACTTCATCAAATAAGTCCGATTCATTCAAGACCTCATCCAATATCTCAGCACTTAATGAAGTATCCCCCTCAGCCGCATGGATAAGAGGTTCATCATCTTCTATCTCTTCACCGACGGCACGTTTGAGATCGCGTTCATCAAGCATATCTAGCTCATCAAGATCTCCGCTACCCTCTATCTCTTCATCCGTCATTTCTTGTTGGTTCAATGTTAATTCTTCCAATAGATTATCGTCCAATTCAAGTCCTAAATCATCGCTTTCTAATTCTCTTGCCAACTCTTCGCTCTCTAATCCACTCACGGCATCCTCAATTTTAGACTCCAAATTGCCCAACTCTTCATCATCCATAAGAAAAGAGGTGTCCATCTCACCAAACTCTTCGTCATCTTCCAAAGCACTCTCTTCCAAACCGATTTCTTCGAAAGCAGATAGTAACTCCTCATCCTCAACAGCTACATCCTCTTGCAAAGAAGCCGGAAGTTCAAAATCAATCTCATCTAATAACTCTTTATGCACCAATTCATCTTCATGACCCAATCGGTCATTTTCCAACATCGTATCAAAATTCAAAATTTCGTCTTCTATCTCATTCACTACCGGCTCATCATCCAATGACAAATCATCTATCACATCACTTGGAAGCGCGAGTTCCTCTTCCGGCATATTAAATTCATCGATCTCTAAATTTTCTTCTTCCGTATCTTCCAAAAGCCCTTGAACTTCCTGCACCTCATCTTTATCCAAGATAGCGGTTTCCGGAAGCTTCTCATCAAAATCTTCTAAATCGCCGAAATCAAAATCATCTTCCGCCGTATCTAATTCTGCCATATCAGGAAGTGCTTCTTCCAAATTGATATCATAGGCGGGTGAAGCTAGGTTCTCTTCGAATGAATTGCTACTTTTATCAGACTCTGAAATAATTTTCTTTTCAATTTTGACAAATATGTCTACTAAGTCGGTAGGCAAAAACGGCTTGTTGATAACATTGTCAAATCCGGCAGGAATAGCTTCGCCCCGTGTTGCCATAAGCAGTTTGCTTTTAACGTGTATTCTCTCGGTAAGAGATTCAAACATCTCATCATTGTAAAGTGCATCATCAATGATGAGTAAATCATATTCACTCTCTTCGATCTCATCGGCAGACCAAACTACACTCAAATCGTCTTTTGTTTTTTGTGCGCTGAGAGCTACCAGTTTTCGAACTACCGGATTATCGTTAAAAAGCAAAATTTTCATGATCTTTGCTACCCCTCTGTAATATGTTCTTGTTCTATCAAAAGCTAAATGGTATCATTGTAACTAAAAAAAAATTAAATGATAAAACTTATTCTATTTCTTTTCTCTTTTGCCGCTCTTTATGCTCAAGAAACCCTCTTTATTTTACCCGATCACCATAGCCGTTTAATCCACCACCTCAATCACTCTTTTAAAAACAGCTCCGATATTCTTATCCTTACCCCTGCCTATCACCACTCTAAACTTACAAAAAGTATTCTATCCGGCATCAAACGCGGAAGCCGTGTCACATTATTCGTACACAAGCTCCACGGCGATTCTTATTCACTGGTTCAGTACAAGGGGTTTACCCTTTATACCTCTTCCGTCCCTTTGAGCGAAAGTGTCATTCTCTTTGATCAAAGAGAAGTATGCACTACAGATAAGGCGATACAGGAGGAGACGTTTAGCTCAAATCATTTCACACTTCAATGCAGTGATAATCCTAAAAAAATTAAAGCTATTCGAGATGCACTCAATCCTATCCTCAAAAATGGCCACAGTTATTTAGAATAATTTTTCGAGGTAGTTGTAAGCACCTTGAGTTTGAGAGGTGACAATTAACAACGTTGCGCCCAGTGTTACCATAAGAACCACAAAGGATATGGCAATTTTAATCGGCATACCGATAACGAGAAGGTTAAATTGCGGCATAGTTTTCATCAGCATCCCGAAGATAAGATCCGCCAACATTGAAAGTGCGGTAATCGGAAATGCAATCATAAATCCCACCACAAACATGTTGGTCATAGCATGCATAATATATTGAAACAGTGACGGTGTCATCATAAATCCACCAAGCGGAACCGCTGCAATCGAAGCAGAGGCATATAAAAGAATCCAATGGTGTAAATCAAATACAAGTAAAACCATAAGTGCCAATAATGCCAAAAACTGACTTATGATCGGCATCGATACACCCGATTGCGGATCAATCGCTGAAGCGAGTGAAAAACCCATCATAAACGATATTTGTCCCCCCGCAAAGGTAATAACATGATAGGCGAGTTGCAATACGATTCCCACGGCAAGACCAAAGAGCATTTCACCTAAAATGGCAACGGTCAGACTAAGGGCATCCGTCGGTATATTAAGCGGTGGAACCGCACCGAAAAAAAAGACCGTAAAGAAAAAAGCCATTGCCGCTTTGACCGACATCGGTATATTCATATGGGAAAATATAGGCACCGCCATAAATAATGCCGTAAAACGGGTAAAGAGCAAAAAGAAAGCAACGGTTCGGCCTTCGCTAAATATTTCAGCCCATTCCATACTACTCTATCCCTGCTGCAAACTACCGTTTTGCATACGGTAAATGTGATTACACCGCGCGGCTAACGACTCATCATGGGTAACCAGCACCATTCCGGCACCGTTTTGAGACAAATAATCTTCAAAAATATCCATCACTTCCAATGCCGTCGTATGATCAAGATTTCCGGTAGGTTCATCCGCAAAAATCAGACGCGGTTTTTTGGATAGGACACGGGCAATTGATACCCTCTGCTGTTGCCCACCGGAGAGTTCGGTCACTTTTTGCCGAATAACGCTCTCAATCCCAAGACGCTGCAATAAATGTTCATCAATACTTTGGCGTGCCAAAATTGCGGCAACTTCCAAATTTTCATACGCACTAAACCCTTTAAAAAGATAATGGCTTTGATAAATAAGCCCTAAATCATCTCGGCGCAGTTGCACTAAAGCCGAATCGTTCAGCGCATAAATATCATTTCCAAACAGCTCAACTTTACCAAAATTAGGACGAAGTAAGGAGGAGAGAATGTGGAGCAAGGTCGATTTTCCGCTGCCGCTCACACCAACAATCGCGATGGATTCCCCCGCTTTTAGGGTGAGTGAAATATTTTCAAATAACGGATACTCATAGGCATGAGATAAAGAAGTGGCATTTAATAGTGTCATAAAGAGATTATAGGGAAAAAATGTTTAAGGGGAGTAAAAAAATCTGAAGATTTCCCCGTATGGGGAAATAAAGTGAGAGCGGTTTGGCTTACGCCATTTGAGCAGCGACTTCTTCTGCGAAGTTGTCAACTTTTTTCTCTAAACCTTCTCCGACTTCGTATTTAACGAATTCGACGATTTCAGCAGTACCGCCGTGTTTAGCAGCCTCTTTTGTAACCGCTTCCGCTACGGTCATAGAATCATCCATAACGTAGTTTTGGTCCAAAAGTGCAAGCTCTTTATCCAAAGTCGTGTTGTCCGCTACGAAGCGAGCCAATGATCCTGGGATAATGTTTGCCCAGATTTTTTCCGGTTTACCGTCTGCGAGCAATTTCGCTTTGATCGCTTCTTCAGCTGCAGCCATAACTTCAGGAGTCAATTGTGATGCTGAGATGTACTGAGGAACGTTTTTCAACGGTTTTTTCAAACGCGCTAACTCTTCGTTCTCTGTTTTGATCGCTTCGATACGACCGATAGTTTCCGCTTCTACGAATGCAGGATCGAAATCTTTAGAGGTCAATGTCGTCGGTTTCATCGCTGCAGCGTGCATCGCAACGTTTTTAAGCATCGGAGCAAGTGCTTCGGCTACTTTTGCATCCGAACAGGTTGCTGCTACAAGAACACCGACACGGCCGTTTGAGTGAACGTAACCGTTAACACATCCATTTGCACCTGCATTGAGAGTTGCAAAACGGCGTACTACGATTTTTTCACCGATGCGGGCTACTTGAGAGGTAAAGTACTCTGTAAAGGTAGCGGTTTCGTATGCAGTTTCGTTCAACTCTTCAACACTGCTAACACCCGTCGTAAATACGTGTGCCGCTGTGTTGCCGACGAGGTTGATGAAACCGTCATTTTTAGCAACGAAATCGGTTTCAGAGTTAACTTCTACCAAAGACGCAGATGCAAACGTATCGGAAACTTTAAGTCCCAAAAGTCCCTCAGCTGCTACGCGATCCGCTTTTTTAGCGGTTTGCGCCATACCACGGTCACGCAAAAATTCTTTTGCTTTTTCCATGTCGCCATCACACTCAGTGAGGGCTTTTTTACAATCCATCATCGGCGCATCAGTCGCCGCGCGGAGGTCTTTGACCATCGCTGCTGTAACTTCTGCCATGATTACGCTTCCTCTGCTACTACTGCTACTTCTTCAACAGCTGCTTCAACTGCTACTTCAGATACAACTTCTTCTTCCGCTACCGCTTCGTCGTTTCCGCCATTGCGAAGTGCTTTACCTTCGTTGATCGCTTCAGCCATTTCTTTACAGAAAAGCTGGATAGAACGGATCGCATCATCATTTCCAGGGATTGGAATGTCAATAACGTCCGGATCACAGTTAGTATCAAGTGGAGCAACAACTTGGATTCCAAGGTTACGCGCTTCTTGAACCGCGATGTGTTCTTTTACCGCATCGATTACGAACATCAAATCAGGCAAAGTTTTCATATGACGGATACCGCCGAGGTATGCAATCAATTTTTCTTTTTGACGATTCATCATCAACGCTTCTTTTTTAGTCAAAAGGTTGATTTGTCCGTTTGCTTGCATCTCTTCGATGATATCAAGTTTACGGATTGATTTTTGAATAGTCGGGAAGTTTGTCAACATTCCACCTAACCAACGGTTATCAACGTATGGCATTCCACATTTTTCAGCTGCATCACGGATCGCAACGCGCGCTTGTTTTTTTGTTCCTACGAAAAGGACAGTTTTCCCCTCAGCCGCAGCATCAACAACTTGTTGATACGCATTGCGGAAATAACGCAATGTTTTTTGAAGATCGATGATGTAAATATTTTTACGAACACCGAAAATGTATTTTTTCATTTTCGGATTCCAACGACGTGTTTGGTGACCAAAGTGTACACCACATTCCAAAAGGTCTTTCATAGTTACCATAAGTGGCTCCTGTGTTTAAAATATTTTTGTGTTCATTCGTTTACTTGGGCGAGCGCAAACAGAGCCGATGAGACATCGGATGCACGAGAACAGCACGATTCGCTTGCGATTTTTTTCTTACGTCATAAATGAGGAGAGAAAATCGGGCGAATTATACTGAAAGGGGACTTAATTTTAGCTGTGCTTAATACTCTCATTATTCAAATGGATTTTGTTATGATGACCCACTTTTGCAGGCATTTACCCTTGTAACTTGGCTAGCTCTTCTTTTACTTTTGCTACATGATCTTTGACTTTCACATTGCTCCATGCGGCTTTCACAACCCCTTTAGGATCAATAATATAGGTTGAACGGACAATCCCCATATACTCTTTGCCATAATTTTTTTTCATCGCCCATACACCGTAATCTTGCATCATCTGAGTAGTCGGATCACTGAGCAACGTGATGTCAAGGCTTTGTTTCTCGATAAACTTTCGATGTGACGCAGTGCTATCGGCACTTACCCCAAGGATAATCGCCCCCAAATCATCATACGCATCCATTGCTTCACTAAACTCACACGCTTCGGTAGTACACCCCGGAGTAGAATCTTTCGGGTAAAAATACAAAACGATCCATTTACCGCGCAAATCGCGAGAACAAATTTCTACGTCGTCTTGGTTACTCAAACAAAAATCGGGGGAAACACTTCCTACTTCTAACATTTTTAATACCTTTTTATAAAATTACGATTGATTTAATTTCTGTCATTTCTTCGATGGCAAAACGTGGCCCTTCACGCCCGACGCCGCTGAGTTTCACACCGCCGTAGGGCTGAATGTCGAAACGAAGTGTCGGCATATCGTTGATAACGACACCGCCCGCATCAAGTTCGTCAATCGCTTTCGTCGCATGGGAAAGATTGTTCGTAAAGACCGAAAACTGCAATCCGTACGGTGAATTATTCATTTTTTCAATTGCATCGTCTATTCCATTAACCCGCACCAAACTCACTATCGGAGCAAATACTTCCTCGCACACTATTTTCATCGACTCACTCACATCCGCCATCACACAGGGGTAGAAAATTCGTCCCTCTCGGCGTGGCGGGGTTAAAGGACGTGCCCCCTCTAAAATCGCACTCTCAACCCAGCTCATCGCCCTCTCCGCCGCCTCATCATTAATGAGAGGCCCTAAAAAAGTATCATCATTGTACGGCGAACCGACTACAAGCTTCGCCGTTGCCTCTGCCATTTTGAGAGCAAACGCATCGTATATGGAAGTATCAACATAAATACGCTGTAAAGAAATACAAACTTGCCCCGAATTTACAAATGCCCCTATCGCGCATCGTGAGGCAGCGTATTCGAGATCGGCGCTTGTATCGATATAGGTCGCCGCATTACCGCCGAGTTCTAAGGAGACTTTTTTGATCCCCGCACTTTTTGTAATGATATTCCCTACCCCTACCGATCCGGTAAAGCTGATGATACGGGGAATATCGCTCCCTACCAGAGCACTCCCCACTTCCGCATCACCGTAGACAACACTCAGTGCATCGGGTGTTGCGTAGGGGCTTTCGATAAAAAGCTGTGCCAATTTGTAGGCACAAAGAGGGGCTTCGGGGGTCGGTTTCAGCACTACCGCATTCCCTGCCACCAACGCAGGGGCAAGTTTATGCGCAACAAGGTTAAGGGGAAAATTAAACGGTGTGATCGCTACCACAACGCCCACCGCCTCTCGTCGCCAATACGCATGTGCAGCTCTTCCGCTGGACATGGCATCGGTATTGATCGTCTCGCCGTGCATGGTGCGCATCGTCTCAGAAGAGAGAATAATCGTCTCGATACACCGATCCACTTCAATACGCGCATAGGTGATCGGTTTACCCACCTCATCGCATAATATACGTGCAAATGCTTCGCGCTGTTCACGCAGTTTGGAAGCAACATCCTGCATCCATGCACATCGTTGATGAAGCGGAATTTTACGCCCTTTTTTTGCCGCACGTTGCGCTATCAAAAGAGTTTGTCGTGCATCTTCAGCACTACACTCCGCCGAGCGTGAAACAACACGTCCGTCATACGGACTGAGACGTTCAGTATAGTTTTGAGCAACAATGTGTTGTGATCCCATCCAAATGTGTGCGTCCATACCATCTCCTCCGCCATGAAATTATGTTTCGATTATACAAATCATCACCTAAAAAGTGGCGGAAGAGGATGTTTTAAGCTGTTTCTTTTCATCTTCTCTTTAGAATGTGTCTCAAAAATACGCAGAGGATAGACGATGAATTTAACGATCACTGACGGTGTTTTAGGGGTACACCCTCCCGTTACCAAACCCCATCCGGGATTCTTTTTCCAAGTCGGCGAAGAGCGTTTTCGTAAATTAGTAGATGATCATTATGAAATGATCCGCAACAGTGATATCTCCTTTTTATTCCCGGTCAACGACGAAGAAGATTTCGCGGCGGCCAAAAAACATGCCGCTGATTTTCTGATTCAAATCTGCGGGGGGCCTGATTATTTTGCCCAAACGCGTGGAGAACCCCGCATGGTAGGTCGCCATGCACCGTTTCGTATTGATGAACACGGACGCAAAAGATGGCTCGAATTTTATGCGGAACTCCTCCCTCCGCTCGAAGCCGAAGGGGTAAATCCTGAATACATCCAATCGTTTTGGGACTATCTCGATATATTTTCGATCTGGATGATTAACACCCCTTCACATTAATTTTTCCCGCAGTTGCGGGAATTGTTATAAACTTAATAAACATCAAACCCCTTTCACGCTAAAATCTCCCAATTTTCTTTTGGAGAACTTCCCTATGAATGAAGCCAAATACATTTGGATGAACGGCAAACTACTCCCATGGAGTGAAGCAAAAATTCACGTCCTTTCCCATACACTGCACTACGGTAACGGTGCGATCGAAGGGACTAAAGCGTACAAAACCCCAAAAGGGTATGCAATTTTCCGTCTAAACGACCACACGAAACGTCTGATCGAATCGGCAAAAATGACCCTCATTAAAGTTCCCTATACTGTAGAAGAACTCAATGCGGCGCAAATCGAGCTCTTGCGAGCCAACGAATTTACCGGAGAGAACGTCTATCTCCGTCCTATCGTTTACCTCGGATACGGTGTTATGGGTGTCTACCACAAAGAAGCACCGGTCGAAGTTTCCGTTGCGGCGTGGGAATGGGGTGCCTATCTCGGTGAAGAGGGGATGAAACGGGGAATCCGTTTAAAAATCTCATCATTCAGTCGTCCGAACAACAAATCGAATATGGGTAAAGCCAAGGCAGTCGGAAACTATCTCAACAGCCAAATGGCAAAATTTGAAGCGGTTGAAGCAGGATACGATGAAGCGTTACTCCTTGATGATGAGGGATACGTTGCCGAAGCGAGCGGTGCCTCGGTCTTTCTTATCAAAGACGGTGAGCTCATCACCCCACCGAATGACAACTCGCTCGTATCGATTACCCAAAAAACCGTTATCGAGATGGCGGAAAACATGGGGATTAAAGTAACGCGCAGAAAAATCACCCGTGAAGAGATTTACGTAGCCGATGAAGCATTTCTTACAGGAACTGCCGCAGAGATTACCCCGATTCGCGAAGTAGACGCACGTGTACTCGGCGCAGGCGGACGTGGGCCGTTGACGGAGAAAATCCAAACGGCTTATTTCGACATCGTATGCGGGCGTAATCCGGATTACGACCACTATTTAACCTATATCAATTAAGGATCCTGCATGGCAAGTGATATGAACGACTATTTCAACAAGAAAAAAAATGAGGCCAATAAAGGGGGTGGTTTTAATACTCCTAAACCGCCAAAATTCGATTTTAATATGAACAGCCAAAAAGCGGGAATGTTATGGATCATCGGTGGATTTATTTTGCTCCTCGTTTTGGCAAAACCGTTCATTATTATCACAGAGGGGGAACGCGGTATCCTCTCCACCAACGGTAAATATGAAGATCAAGCATTAATGCCGGGTCTCCATTTCCTGATTCCATTCATCCAAAAAGTCTATATTGTCGATACGAAAGTGCGTATTATTAACTATGCCGACAAAATCGAACGTGCATCGACGGCGGGGGATGGAATCGTCCTCAAACCCGCAATTACGGTTTTGGATAAGCGCGGACTTCCGGTTACAATCGAGCTAACTGTACAATATCGTTTAAATGCACAGCTAGCGGCCCAAACAATCTCCAACTGGGGCTTTAGTTGGGAAGATAAAATCATCGACCCTGTTGCTCGTGATGTTGTTCGTAACGTCATCGGTCAATACGATGCAGAAACCTTACCTATTATGCGTAATGCTATCGCTTTAAAAATCGAAGCGGGCATTCGAGCTAGTGTTGATCGCCAAAAAAATGGCCCTGCCGATCTTGAATCAATTCAACTACGCGAGATTGGTCTTCCTCAAAAAGTAAAAGATCAAATTGAGCGGGTTCAAGTCGCTAAACAAGAGGTTGAAAAAGCACAACAGGATGTCGAACGGGCGAAACAAGAGGCGTTCAAAAAAGAGACAGAAGCTCAAGGTACCGCAAATGCCCTCACAATCGAAGCAAGTGCACAAGCCAAAGCCAACCATCTCGTAGCCCAGTCATTAACTCCGGGATTACTAAAATTGGAGCAAATCAAGGTACAAGGGAAATTTAACGAAGCACTTAAAGAGAATAAAGATGCGAAAATTTTCCTTACACCGGGAGGTTCTACTCCGAATATCTGGGTTGATATGAAGAGTGAGCAGAGCCAAAGAATTTCATCCAAAGAATAATTGTAAACTCTCCTTTTTGGAGAGTTTCTTTTGTCTTCATTTGTGAGTACAAAAGAAACCCTTAAAAGGTATACCTATGAATCTCGATCTTATCGATTGGCAAAAATCTGAGCTCCTCCCTGTTATCGTTCAAGAATCAGGAACACTGGAAGTGCTTATGATGGCATATATGAACCGTGAGGCCTTGGAGCTTTCACTCTCCACCCGCATTGCGCACTATTATTCACGCTCTAAAAAACGTCTTTGGAAGAAAGGGGAATCAAGCGGCCATCTGCAACATATCGAGCAGTTTCTCTTAGACTGCGATAACGATACCCTTTTGCTTATCGTTCGCCAAGAAGGGGTTGCTTGCCACACAGGACGCAAGTCCTGTTTCTTTACCGATATCGAGTCAGGAAAAACCACGAGTGAACCTACCATCGATACAGCGGCAGCCTACGGTATTATTGACGAACTGTATCATACGATTCTAAGCCGTAAAAACAGCGATCCGGAAACCTCATGGACCGCTAAACTTTTAAGTAAAGGGGATAACACCATCCTCAAAAAAGTGGTTGAAGAAGCAGGAGAGTTTAGTTTTGCCATAAAAGACGGTAATGAAGATGAAATTATTTACGAATGTGCCGATTTAGTCTATCATGTTCTGGTCGCACTGGGACACAAAAATATTTCTCCGGATCGCGTTAAACAAGAGCTTGCCCGTAGATTTGGGATGAGCGGGATTGCGGAGAAAAACTCGCGGGAATAATGAAAGCAAAAATTATCGATTTTATCAACCATTTAATAGTATATGATTACCTCCTGTTCGGGGGAATTTTTATCCTCTTTCTTCTACTGCTTATCTTAGCTATTGCACTAAAGAATAAAATGATCTTAGCCATTTTTTTAGTTCTCTTGGCCTTTGGTCTCTTAACGGCAGGCTCAGTGAGCGGATACATTTTCCTGCACCACTACCTTTTTAAAAATAAAGTTACCCTCTATGAAATAAAAGCACTCGAATTTACCGAAGCGCTCCTTTTAAAAGGGGAGATTAAAAATACATCAAAGCGTTCTTTCAAAGAGTGTACACTCTATGCCGGCGTCCATAAAGTCACCCATAATCACTATTTGGATCGAATCTATCCCTCTTTCCCTTTTAAAAAGAGTTCATTAAGACTCAAAGAAAAAATTGCACCGGGGGAATCTGCCCCCTTTAAACTTTTCGTTGAGCCGTTCCGATATACTAAAGACTATAATATCACTATAAAGGGGGAATGTCGATGAGTCCATTAACACCCTGGCACTATCTTTTATTAATCGTTTTAGGACTTTTATTTATTGTCGGAATACTTGTATCGATGCGCACGAATTCAAAATCTTCTGTTTTTATTACTATCTCGCTTGTTCTTCTCTTGATTGGCGCATTTATGTGGAAACTCATCAATGAAAGTGTTTATCTCGTAGAGGTCTCCAATTTGGAACAAGAGCGTTTTTATCAATCGGAACAAGTACTGATCAAAGGGATAGTCCGCAATGTTGGAAAGTTTCCGGTTGCCAATGTTGTAGCCGTTATTCAATTGAGTAATTCACAAGGGGGGGGTGGAGATAAGGCATCTTTATTCTCTCAACCAAGTGTATTTGCAGAGTTATACAAAGGGGATAACCCCGATTTTAAGCAACAAAATATTCTCGAAGAACATACTATTGCTGAATCTTTAAGTCCCGGAAAATCTAAAACGTTTAGAATCATGATGGATTATCCGCCTCATTTTAAGCGGATGTCCTTTGATGTTACTGCAAAAGCAGGCTACTAAAGAAAAATACGTTAATATTTTAGTCCGACTGATTTCAATATTTTATTAATCGAACGTACTTGTCCATTTTTGTCTTTGCACCACAAGGGGGCGATGAGGCTTTCATCATCAATCCCTGCACTAATACGCTGAACACTTACATGAGGCGGCTTAAGCAATATAGCGTCCATTAGAACTTCCAAATACAGTGCTTCACTGATCGGTTCAAACTCGCCCCGTGCAAACTCATTCGCCAATGCGGTCCGTTTAACCACATACAGAGGATGATATTTGACGGAATCAATCCCTAACGCATATGCCTCTTTTGCCGTCTCAAGCATCATCTCTTTTGTCTCTCCAGGAAGGCCGAAGATAAGATGACCGCATACATTTAACCCATATGATTTAGCTTTTAAAATGGTCTCTTTGACATTGGCACTGTCATGCCCGCGATTAATACGTACTAGGGTTTCATCATAAATCGATTGAATCCCGAATTCAATCCAAATTTCTGTTTTTTGTGCAAGTTCCGCGAGATATTTAAATGTCTCCTCACTGATACTATCAGAGCGAGTGCCGATACTGAGGCCAATAACATTCTCAAATGATAAGGCTTTCTCATATAAAGCTTTCAGTGTTTCAAACGGGGCATAGGTATTGGTAAAGCTTTGGAAATAGACCATGAACTTCTCAGCACCGTTCTCTTCCTGTAATCGTTTGGAGAGGGGGTCAAACTGCCATTGCAGTTGCTGTAACTGTTTCTCTAAATGGGGGTTATCGGGTGAATCGAGATTGAGGTAAAATCCTTTGAGTGCACGCGCATGATCAAGGCTAGGGCTAAAGGAGTCATTTTCACAAAAGGTGCATCCACCCTTCGCCACCGTACCGTCGATGTTGGGACATGTAAATCCGGAGATGGAGACGGGGACTTTGGAGACTTTAACCCCGAATTTGCGATGCAGATATTGCCCAAATGTAAAAATCTGCTCCCTCATTAAACACTCACTCTCTTGAACTTCTCAAAAAACAAAGTTTTTTGTAGCTTTAGGGGGTTGCAAGGGACATTTGTCCCTGCCATTAAAACGGACGAGTTCGTTTTAATGTGTAGCATTAAATAATGTATTTGCCGGTAAAACAGGCAGTACAGTAATTCTCTTCTTTACCATTAACGCTGCGAAGCAATGCTTCGTTACTCAAATATCCCAATGAATCGGCTTCGATAAAAGCGCAAATTTCTGCATTGGTCATATTGGCGGCAATCAGTTTTTCTTTATCAGGGGTATCAACGCCATAATAACACGGATCCGTCGTCGGAGGGCTCGATATTCGCATATGTACCTCTGCAGCACCTGCTGCTTTGAGCATACGGACGATTTGACGGCTTGTGGTTCCACGAACAATCGAGTCGTCAATAACAATCAAACGTTTACCACGAATAAGGTCATTGATTGGAGAGAGTTTCATTTTTACTTTCAAATCACGCATCTCTTGTGTCGGTTCAATAAAAGTACGACCGATATAATGGTTACGCATAATCGCCATCTCGAAAGGGATACCGCTCTCTTGTGAAAAACCGATTGCAGCAGGAACCCCACCATCAGGAACCGGAACTACCATATCCGCTTCAATCGGCTGCTCTTTCGCCAATGCTTTTCCCATCGCTTTACGCATCTCATACACGTTTTGGTTATAAACATTTGAATCGGGACGGGCGAAATAAACGTATTCAAAAATACAATGTTTCGGTGTCGGTTCATACACTTTAATCGATTTCGGGGCTTTCCCTTTTTCAAAAATAAGGAGTTCGCCCGGCTCAACATCACGAATATACTCTGCACCGATCAGATCAAAAGCACAAGTCTCGGATGCCACAACGTACCCATCACCTACACGTCCGAGGCTTAGGGGACGGAATCCATGCGGATCACGCATTGCAAACATTTTAGAGCGGCTGAGAAAAACTAGCGAGTAGGCACCCTCGATCTTTTTTACCGCATCAATAATACGATCGGTCAAATGGTGCTGATCACTTTTCGCAATCAAATGGATCAAATTTTCCGTATCCATAAATGTTTGGAAAATCGCCCCTTTTTTGATCAGGGCATCGCGTACCTCTTTAGCATTGGTAAGATTACCGTTGTGAACAATCGACATCTCTCCCAAATCGTAGCGTGCGAATACCGGCTGTGCATCAAGTATGGAATCATCACCTGCGGTTGAATAACGGGTATGTCCGATTGCCATATGCCCTTTAAGGGTATTAAGTTTTTGCGGATCAAACACCTGCGTTACCAAACCCCGATCTTTAATCGTGTAAAGTTTTTCCCCATCACTGGTACTGATTCCAGCCGCTTCCTGACCCCGATGTTGAAGCGCATGAAGGGAAAAATAGGCCAGTTTTGACGCCTCAGGATGATCAAAAATACCGACTACTGCACATTTTTCATTTAAACTACGCACTCTTTTTCCTTATACTAATTCTAAACAGTCTTGAATAGTGTACAGACCGTTTGGTTTTCCGACCAGCCATTTTGCGGCACGGATAGCACCTTTGGAAAATGTATTGCGACTGGTTGCGGTATGATGAAGTTCAATGAATTCACCCTCATTGTAAAATCCGACAGTATGGCGTCCGACAATATCTCCTCCGCGCAATGCCATCACGGCGATCTCATCTTTGGTTCGCTCCCCGATATTACCGTTACGTCCGCTAACACGAACTGCATCCAAATCAAGATTTCGTCCTGCTGCCGCAGAATGCGCCAGTGTCAACGCCGTACCGCTCGGGGCATCTTTTTTATGGCGATGATGTTGTTCAACAATCTCAATATCAAATCCATCAAGTGTTTTAGATGCCATATGAACTAACTGAGTAAGCAGTGCCACACCCAATGACATGTTGGTTGCATAGAGAATCGGCATCGATTCACTCGCTGTTTTAAGGAGATTCATCTGATGGGTATCAAGTCCCGTCGTTCCGATAACTAAAGGTTTAGGATGTTCAATCGCTTTTTCGAGCAACACCTGTGTTGCTTCAGGCAGTGAAAAATCGATAATAACATCGGACCCTTTAAGCAAGGTCGCCATATCGTTCGTTACCAAGACCGAAGGATCAATCGAAAAATTAAGCTCATTACGGACATAGACCGCACCCAGTGAGATTTCGCTCTCATGATGCAAATCTTCAATCAATAGTTTCCCGACACGCCCGCCTGCGCCAAATACACCTGCTCTTATCATTGTGGACAATCCCTATACTGCATTATTCTGATGACATTTTACACTCATAGTGTTTAAAAGCTATTGATGTCCATCCACATACGCTATCGCTTGTAGTGCAGCAACAGCACCATCACCTGCCGCGCAAACGACTTGTTTCGGAGCCGATTCACGCATATCTCCGGCAGCATATAACCCCGCTACGGAAGTTTTCATACTCAAATCCACTTTTACTTCTCCCCATGGAGTCATTTCGCATAAAAATGAACCGTCTTCTTGGATTAAAACCTGATTGTTTACATTATTACCGACAAATACGAATACCCCCGGAGCATCAATTTGACGCAGTGAACCGTCTTGGAGTTTTATACGAAGCCCATCAACCCCCATTGCGCTGCCAAATACCTCTTCGGGTATAGCGTTTAAAACCAATTCGATATTTGCTGTATTTTTTACTCTCGCAATAGTATTAGGAGCGGAACGAAAGCTATCACGTCGATGGATAAGATAGACACGTGAACAGATTTTTGCCAAATAAAGAGCCTCTTCGAGTGCCGTATCACCACCGCCAATAACCGCTACCTCTTTATTTTTATAGAAAAATCCGTCACACGTTGCACACGTACTTACACCGCGACCGAAAAACGTATCTTCACCGATAAATCCGGCACGTTTCGGAGCAGAACCGGTGCAGACGATCACACTTTTAGCTTCATCGGATGAGCCGTCCGATTTTTGGATTAAAAAGATACCGTCTTCGCGTCGCTCAACTCGGGTTACTTCGCTCATTTCATGTTTAAGTCCAAAACGTTGACATTGTTCCGGCCACGGAGCCATAAAATCCATCCCACTTAAATTATGGGCTGTTGCCCCCGGATAGTTTTCAATCTCTGAACTCATTGTTATCTGACCGCCGGGAAGCCCTTTTTCAAACACTGTTACATTGTCCAATCCACCCCGTGTAGTGTATAGCCCTGCGGTAAGTCCTGCAGGTCCTCCTCCGATAATTGCACAATCCAACATCCAAAGCCTCCGCTTTTTTATTTTGTATATCATACACTCTTGTAGTTAAACCATACCAAAAGGGAGTTCGGAAGAAAATCGTTTTAGAAAAAATTTAGAGAAGATAAAAGTTAGGGGGAAATTTGACCCGAAAGGGTCAAGCGTAGATGCAGGAATTTTATTCCCTCGTCGTTCGAATTATAGTAATGCGTTAATTTTATCAGCAAACGCTTGCTTAGAAGCCGCACCTACCATTTGTTCAACCACTTCACCGTTTTTAAAGAAAAGGATAGTAGGAATAGAACGGATACCGTATTTCACTGCGATATCTTGCTCTTCATCGGTATTTACTTTACAAATATTTGCTTTACCTTCATACTCTGCCGCCAACTCTTCAATAACCGGAGCGATCATACGGCAAGGTCCACACCAAGGAGCCCAAAAATCGACCAACGATACACCCTCTTTGGTTACTTCATCAAAATTTGATACTGTCAATTCAACGTATTTACCCATTGTACTTCCTTGATTGCGAATGTTTATTATGAGTCATTATAACGCTACAATCTTTAAAATGACTTATTACATTATTCTCACAATATTTCTCAGGAGAGTACCCTTACAATGTAATGTTTTCTATCCATTCTACACCCTCATCGGTCACAATCAGGGCATCTATACAGTAGTCACCGTTAAGCCGTTTTTGTTGAAGATAGGTTTGGATGGTACGCCCCAGTTTTTGAAGTTTTGCGCGGGTGATATTATTGACGGCTTGCTCATAACTAAGCGCACTTTTTACTTCGACAAAATGGATAACCCCCTCTAAACTCAGTGCGATTATATCTATCTCTCCGAAGCGGTTATATACGTTTCGATCAATTATCCGAAAACCTTTGGATCTTAAATACTCGCACCCCCGCTCTTCGGCAATATTACCTTTGGCGCGAGTGTGCATAGATGTTAATCCAGATAGTCGGGTTTAATTACCTCGACTTTAATCGATTTAAAACGGGCAGTTTTTATCAACTCGTCCGCCTCATCTCCGAAAAGGAAATTTATCTTGCTCGCAGCATGATGAAACGTGGTGAATAACGTCCCTTTTTTCACGGTTGAACTCACTTTTACCCGAAGCGGAGCACTTTGACCGTACTCGCTTTTGAGAACGACAAAATCTTTGTATTCAAAAAACTCCTCATCCTCAACACTGACAAGTAACGTATCTTCGCTATGAGAACGGCTTAGTTTATCGCATGCATTCGTTTGCGCACTATTATTGTAATGGACTAAAACACGCCCGGTAGTAAGGTAATACCCCTCATGGCTTTGAGTGTTGATGAGTTCTTCGACCTGACCACGAGGAGAATATTGATGGTAATGAAATGATCCAAAGCCGTCTTTAGTACGGAACGTATCAATATGTAGCACCGGCATATCCTCTTCCTGCACCGGCCACTGCAAACCGCGCAAGCGATTGGATTCAAGTTTTTCATAACTCGCACCCCCAAAACGGATCGGAGCATCAACACGCACCGCTTCCCACACATCACGAGAAGTTTTAAATCCTAAATCAGTACCGTAACGTTTGGATATTTCGGCGATTACTTCCCAATCATCCGGCATCATCACGTTAATAAGCGGTTGAGAAAGGTGGAGTCTGCGTTCGGCATTGACATAAACACCCGTCTTCTCATACGCACTTTTCACCCCGAAGATAATGTCGGCAAATTTGGTAATCTCATTATCGAAGAGTTCATTCACAACTAAAAGATCGAGGTTTCCTAAAGCGACGTGGATTTTGTTTTGATTCGGATGGATATGGGCAATGTCTTCGCTAATATTGTAGAGTGCCTTGATTTTCCCCTCAACCATCGCATTAATCAAATCGGGAGTCATCATCCCCACCTCTTTAGGCGGTTGATAATCGGGAGCGTAATACGGCAACATTCCGACATCACACGTCCCCTGCACGTTATTCTGACCTCGAAGCGGCATCAACCCCGCACCCCGTTTCCCAATATTTCCGGTCAACATCGCCAAATGGGTTATCGCCATAACGGCATATGAACCATCCAAATGCTCCGTAATCCCAAGGCCCCAGAAAAAAAGGCTTTTACGGGTCGCATATTTGCGAGAAACCATACGAATCTCTTCCACTAACGGCTCATATCCTGGAATCTGCAATAAAAATTCAGGATTGGCATACGGGTCATTTAGAATTGAGCTTTTATACGCTTCATACCCTTTCGTGCGGCTGTTCACAAACTCTTTATTCACCAAATCTTCGGAGAGGATAACATACGCCATCATATTGAGAATCATCAGATTCGCTTCATAGGGGATACTCAAATGGTTCGTCGCCGATTTCGAAAGCTGTATACGGCGAACATCCAATACAGCAAGTTCGATATCTTTTTGTTTCATCACATCGAGCATTCGATTAGCAACGATAGGGTGTCCTTCCGTCGTATTGGAACCCATAACAACCATAAACTCGGTCTCATAGATATCGTCAAAGGGATTAGTCATTGCCCCTTCTCCAATCGTGGTACGCATCCCTTTGAGTGAGGGGGAGTGACAGACACGGGCGCAGTTATCAACATGAGGAGAGCCTACAACGTGACGGGTAAAATGTTGAAAAAGATACGATCCCTCACAACTGGTACGTGCCCCGCCGATCGCGGCAAAACTGTGCGCACCGTATTGATCCGTAATTTCTCTGAGTTTACGGGCAACGAGTTCATACGCACTCTCATAACTGATCTCGTAAAAATCATGATCGACCGGCTCAAGGTAATCCATATCCAAATCGGCAAACAGTCCACTATTTTTGGCTAAAAAAGATTTGCGAACACGGGCATTGCGAAGACGTTTAGGATGCGTTACAAAGTCCCACCCCTGTTTCCCTTTAATACACAAGCGCCCTTGAGAGACGACACCCTCTTCTTTGGCAAAGATTTTTTGGATTTTATTATCCTCAACCTCAGCGGAAATATCACATCCCACGCCGCAATAAGTACAAACGCTGTCGATCACCATCGGATATTTCCTTGATAGTACGGGTTATGCACCCTTTTTAAAATTAGTGAAGTGTACAATTTTGTCTCTTAAGGACTGCGGAAATAACAAGACAATTCGAATCATTAAGTAAAATCTAAAAGGGAACGCATAACGAATTTTTTTTCGTTCGATCGCCTCTGTAATACGTTTAATCCCCTCTTCGGTAGACATGAAAAATGGCATTTTAAACTGATTCTTCTGCGTCATCTCCGATTCGATAAACCCCGGCAGTATCGTCATAACGGTAATTCCATGCGGGCGAAGCTGATAGTGCAATCCCTCCGCATAGGCATTAAGTGCCCGTTTGGAACTGCTATAGGCAATGGAGGTCGGCATAGTAAAAAGTGACGCGAGTGAAGAGATAAAAACGATCTCACCCGATTTTTGTTCCATCAGTTTTGGAATGATCGGCTCCAAAAGAGCATGAATACTCAAAAAGTTTGTTTTAAAGAGCCGTTCAAAATCCTCAAACGGTGTCACTCCCCCACCATGACCGACCGATACTCCCGCGTTGAAGATAATCCGATCAATCGATTCTTCACCTAAACGCACTCCGATCTCTCTCATTCGCTCAAAATCATTAACATCGGCGACAATCGTCTCCACCTCGGCACCTTTGTCTCGACACCGTTGTGCAACATCGCTCAAACGATCTTCTCTGCGGGCTATTAATACAAGTTGATTACCTCCAGTCGCATAATATTGCGCCAAAGCTTCCCCTAATCCACTACTTGCCCCTGTAATTACAATCCTCATCCCTTTTCTCCCGCAAGCAAATAGTCGATATAATTATACCCATGAATGAAACACTAAAAATCGGGGAAATAAATATCCTCATAATTGATCGCGACACTGTACCGGGGCTATTCTTGCGTGCACTGGATGAGAGCGATATATTACTACCAAATCAATACGTTACAGACACCATGCACATCGGTGATACGATCGACGTATTCGTCTACACCGACAGCGAAGATCGACCCGTCGCAACAACCGTAACACCTAAAGCAATGGTGAATGAAATCGCCTTTGTTGAGGTAGTCGATACCAGTAGCATAGGGGCATTTGTAAACTGGGGTTTGCCGAAAGATCTATTCGTACCTCGTGCCCTCCAAAAACGTCCGTTTGCCGTCGGCGAAAAACGGCTCGTTCGGGTTATTCTCGATGAGCAGACCAACCGCCTCGTCGGAACGGAAAAAATCAGCGGTGCATTAGAGATACCTCCGAAAAGTTTTTATCCTAATACCCCCGTAGAGTTTATGATTATCGCCAAAACCCCTATGGGGTACAAAGTAATCGTCGATCATAAATACGAGGGGATGATCTATGCCAATGAAATTTTTGAAGATGTTCGTGTCGGACAGATCAAAAACGGCTTTGTGAAAATACTCAGACCCGATGGTAAATTTGATCTCTCGCTTCAGATGGTCGGAAAAGCAAAAGCCTCCAGTGCCGCAGATAAAATCCTCTCAATGATTAAAAGCAACAGTGGGATGCTCCCGTACAACTATAAAAGTGACCCCGATTTGATTCAAAAAGCCTTTGGACTCAGTAAAAAGAATTTTAAAAGTGCCTTGACACAACTCGTCGATAGTAAAAAAATAACAGTTCAGGAGAACGGAATTTATGGGATATAGACCACGCAAAAGCCCTTTTAGTCATTTAAAGGCGCGTAATCTTGTTTACAGCGAAGATGATCAAACCTATACACTCATAAGTTTTAATCGTGACACCATGCTCTTGGAAGTTCATATAAATGACGGGAAAGAGACGAAGATCGTCACCGATTTCCCCTTTGCCCATCTCCCTAAAAAGATCAAGCAAGAGCTCAATCCGCTATAATTGCATCATATTTTTTAGGAGAAATCTATGTCACAATTTACTAACGTTACCGCTGATAAAAAAGCCAATATCTATTTTGACGGAAAAGTTACCAGCCGTACCCTTCATTTTGCAGACGGTAGTATTAAAACCCTTGGAATTATGTTGCCGGGTGAATACACATTTAACACGGGTGATGCCGAAATTATGGAAATTATGAGCGGAGAGATGGACGTTCAGCTTCCGGGTTCAGAGGCATGGATGAGTGTTACAGGGCCGCAAAGTTTTGACGTACCTGCCAACAGTGCTTTTCATTTGAAAGTTAAAACCATCAGCGATTACTGCTGCAGTTTTGTAAAATAATTTCATGTACAGAGATTAATCTCCCTGTACATCTTTCTTATGAATCCATCCTTCTTGTTCATAAGGCTCCCACCCTTTTTTACCGCCTGTACCGCTAACTTTGTAATATTCCCCGCTTTTAGCTCTTGAGGTCACTGTTGTATACGCTTTAATCGCTGTACAGTTTCCGCTTTGATCACATATCATCGTATCTTTATTGGTTTTCAATCGAATACCCGCGATAGGGATAACTTCACCGATTTTGATTTCAGATTCTATTGACTTGAGTGGTTTGTCATACTTTCCATCAATCACGTCCAAAAGAAGTTTTCGAGACTCATTGTCCCCTTGCTTGGCTGCCGAGGCAAGCCACATCATCCCCTGTGTAATATTGTGCTCTACTCCTCGCCCGCTTACCAGCATAATCGCAACGTTAAACTGTGCATCCATATACCCCTGTTGTGCTGATTTCAGATACCACTCTGCTGATCGTGTTTGATTGGCCTCTACCCCAATACCCCGCTCATATATTACACCCGTTTGAAACTGCGCTACTTTATCACCGCGTAAAGCAGCTGTATAGGTTTCCCAAAAAGACTCTTGTTCCGCAGAATGCAAGCTCACCAAAATTATTAGGAGGGAAAAAAGTGACTTCATTCTTACTTCTTCCGCTCTATATTATTTTCGTGTATCCATCCCTCTTTTGAGTATTTTTTCCACCCTTTTTGGGTTAATGTCCCGCTAATTTTATAGTATTCACCCCGTTTACTTATAGAGGTAAAGACCATAGGCATTTTGTATTCAGTACATAGGTTTTCATCCTCACAAACAAAAGCATTCTCTTTACTATACAATACGGTAGGAGTTATGCTGACGATATCCGAAGAGAAAACACTCTTTCCTTTATCTTCTTGTTTATCACTCTCTAAATCACCGTCGATTATTTTCAACAACAATCTTCGCGCTTCAGGATCTTTCTGTTTAGCCGCACGTGCAAGCCACATCATAGCTAGCCCCTCATCTGCTCTCACACCATAACCTGAAGCATACATAATTGCAATATTATACTGAGCATCCACATGCCCTTGCTGTGCTGCTTTCTCATACCATTGCGCTGCTTGTGTCTGATTTTGCTCTATACCGATTCCGCGTTCATAAATCACACCCGTTTGAAACTGGGCTACTTTATCGCCGCGAAGTGCTGCCGTATACGTTTCCCAAAATGATTGTTGTGCCTCAGATGCAAAAAGAGAGGAGAAGAGAAGGGTGTATAAATATTTTTTCATAATGAGAAAATCCTTATCAAAAAATAGCTATCACCTGCCCCGAAAGGGGAAGTAACTTATTTATAGCGATAGGTTATTCGCCCTTTGTCCAAGCTGTAGGGAGTCAGTTCGAGTTTCACCGTATCACCGGGAAGAATTTTAATGTAGTGCATACGCATTTTACCTGCGATATGACACAAAATCACATGACCATTCGGCAACTCAACACGAAACGTTGCATTGGGTAGTGCCTCAATAATCTTTCCGTCTACTTCAATGACATCATCTTTTGCCATATTATTCCTTTACGCGATTGATAATATTTCAGCTCTACCGTTGATAATTGCAACCGTATGCTCGTAATGAGAGCCTCTCAGCCCATCCGTGCTCACCACATCCCAGCCGTTTGCCAAAATTTTGGACGTTCCCTCTTTTTGACAAATCATAGGCTCTAAACAAAAAACCATCCCATTTTTAATCTTCGGGCCTGCTTTTGCATTTTGGCCGTCCAAATAATTAGGGATTTCAGGCTCTTCATGCGGCTTTTTACCGATTCCGTGTCCGCAAAATCCACGCAAAGGGATAAATCCCCTTGAGGTGATAAACGTTTCAAGTTCATAAGAGAGTTCTTTAAATCGCATCCCCTCACGAATCGTCTCAATTGCAAAATAAAGGGCATCTTTCGCACATGCGATTAATGCTTCATCTTCTGCAGAGATTTTACCGACACCGACCGATATTGCCGCATCGCCGAAATAGCCGTTTTTTTGCGTCCCTACGTCAAACCCGACGATATCACCCTCAACAAGAGCGTAATCGGTCGGTATGCCATGAATAATCACGTCATTGACGGAAGTACATACCGCACTTGGAAATCCGTAAAGTCCTTTAAAAGAAGGGACAGCACCTTGGCTAAGGATATATTCCTCACCCAACGCATCCAACTCTTTTAATGTAACTCCCGGCTTAGTATGAGCAGCTAAAAGTTCTAAGGTCGCACCAACGATTTTATTCGCGGCACGAAGTTTGGTTAGTTCATCATTTTTTCGAAGCGCAATCGCCATTGTTACAGGCCAACCGCACTAAGCGTCTGATATTTAGACATATAAACCTGTGCTTCAATACGACGCATGGTATCTAGGGCTACTTGAACCACAATAAGAACAGCTGTCCCTCCAAAGAAGAACGGTACTCCCATCGCTTTAACAATCACCCATGGCAATGTTGCCACAAGACCGAGATAAATAGCACCGGTAATGGTCAAACGCCCTGCCGTATCATTCAAAAACTCTTTCGTTGATTCACCCGGACGAACACCCGGAATAAAACCACCCTGACGTTTGAGGTTGTCGGAAATATCTTTTGCATTAAACACGATAGACGCATAAAAGAATGCAAAGAAAACAACAAATACAAAAGTCAAAAAGTTAAAGAAATAGTGGTTCGGGTTCAAAACATCCGCTACAGATTGTACATACGGATTCGTACTCGAAGACATAACGGTCATTGGAAACATCAAAATTGCCGAAGCAAAAATGACAGGAATAACTCCTGAAAGGTTTACTTTAACCGGAATATAATTCATCACCCGCTTATTTTGGTTTTGCATCATTGTTTTTTTGGCATACGTAACCGGAATACGGCGTTCACCCAATTCAACATAGATAATGACCAAAATCGTCGCAATAATCAAAGCAATAATGGCGAGAAGTGATAAGAAACTCATAGCACCCGTATTTACCATTGTAACCGATTGAGAAATAGCACTCGGAATGGCTGAAACAATCCCTGCGAAGATAATTAACGAAACGCCGTTGCCGATCCCGCTTTGAGTAATCTGTTCACCGATCCACATCAACAGCATTGTACCTGCCAGCATCGAAATAACTGCCAATAGCATAAAGGTACTGTGATCAACTAAAATAGCACTGCTTCCGTCTTTTCCGGTCATACTTTGCAATCCGACACTCACACCGATTGCTTGTACAATTGTAATGACAATGGTTGCGTAACGGATAATCTGCATGTATTTAACCATACCATCACGCTCTTTTTTCATTTGCGCTAAGTTTGGAAAAGTGGCTGCTAATAGTTCCATAATAATTGAGGCGGTGATGTAGGGCATAATGCCAAGAGAGATAATAGATAAACGTTCTACGGCATTTCCGCTGAACATATTGAATAGACCTAACGCATCTGCCGCGTGATCATCAAAAAACGAAGCGATGACAGCTGTGTCAACACCCGGTACCGGCACATATGCCAGTAGACGGAAGATAAAGAGAAAACCGATCGTAATTAAGATCTTGTTTACAAGTTGTTGGTTCATTATTTACCAGTTGTTGTAACGTTTTCGTCTTTGATTTTAGATGCTAAATCTTTTGCACTTGCACCTACGAGTTTTACACAAGTAACCGATTTTTTCAAACGATGTACACCACGGATACTCTCCATTGTGATCTCTGCAAGTTCAGCAATTACCTTTGTTTTTTCAACATTGATAATTGTTGGTTTAACAACACGTGATGTAAAACCGATTTTTGGCAAACGGCGAGCAAGTGGTTGTTGTCCACCCTCAAAGTTACGTTTTTCATTGTAACCTTTACGCGCTTTTTGACCTTTGTGACCTTTACCGGCTGTTTTACCTTGGCCACTTCCTTGGCCACGGCCAAGACGTTTTGTGCTGTGGGTTGAACCCTCAGCAGGAGTAAGGTTTTCTAATGCCATAACTTATCCTTTGATACGTGATAGTGCATCGATTGTTGCACGTACCACGGTGTTTGGATTGTTAGAACCCAAAGACTTCGTCAAGATGTCTTGGATTCCCGCAAGCTCAAGTACCGGACGAGTAGCGCCACCGGCGATAACCCCTGTACCTTCAGATGCAGGTTTTAGCAAGATACGACTTGCGTTGTATTTAACTTCGATATCGTGAGCAATGGTAGTACCTTTGATCTTCACGTTAGTCAAGTTTTTAAACGCTTCGTCAACCGCTTTACGGATAGCGTCGGGAACCTCTTTGGCTTTACCGACTCCGTAACCTACGGTTCCTTTTTTATTTCCTACAACTACGAGAGCAGTAAAACGAAAACGTCTACCACCCTTTACAACTTTGGTTACACGACCGATGTTTACAATCGCTTCTGAAAATTCTTCTCTGTTAATTGGATTCATCATCGTGCCTTAAAACTTGATTTCATTTGCACGAAGTGATTCGGCAAACGCTTTTACAACACCGTGATACAAAAATCCGTTACGATCAAACGTAACTTCATTGATACCGGCATCTTTTAGGGTTTTTGCAAATACTGCAGCCGCTTTTTCCGCGTCCGCTTTATTGGCTTTAAGACCCAAAGTTTTTGAGTGTACTGCAGCTAACGTTACCGCCGTATCATCATTAATCGCTTGCGCGCTGATGTAACGGTTTGAACGGAAGATAGAGACACGAGGCAATGACGCGCATCCTGAAATTTTAGAGCGAATACGGCGTTTACGCTGAAGGCGTTTTGCCGATTTATTTTTAAGTGTTTTACCTGTCATATCATCGCTCCTTATTTCTTAGATGTCTTACCGGCTTTACGCAGGATAGTCTCATCAGAGTATTTAACACCTTTACCTTTGTACGGCTCAGGTGGACGGAATGAACGGATTACAGCTGCAATTTGTCCAATTTGTTGTTTATCTACACCTTTGATGGTGATAACGTTTTTCTCTACTGAAATATCAACACCTGCAGGGATATCAAAGTTGATATCATGGCTGAAACCGAGTTGAAGATTCAATACGCTACCTTGTACCGCAGCACGATAACCAACTCCGCTGATCTCTAGTTTTTTCTCAAAACCTGTTGTCAAACCTGTGATGATGTTTGCCGCTAGTGCACGGTATGTGCCCCAGAATGCGCGATCAGCACGTTGATCAGAATTTGTACTAAACGTTAAAGTGTTATCTTCAAGTACCACTCCACAGTTACCGAGGGTATCCAAGGTTTGTGTTGTTGCACCTTTCGCAAACGTCAATACCGTTCCATCAAGTGTCGCTTTTACATCAGCTGGGATAGAAATAGGAAGTTTTCCAATACGTGACATCTTATCTCCTTACCAAATTGTACAAAGGACTTCTCCGCCTACGCCAAGCTCGAATGCTTTATCGTTAGGAAGAACCCCTTTTGAACTGCTGACAATGATGGTACCGTAACCGTTTTTGAAACGTTTAAGTTCATCTTTACCTTTGTAAACACGACGTCCCGGTTTAGAGATACGTTTTACTTCATTAATAACCGTACGACCTTTTTCGTCGTATTTCAACACTACGTTGATGGTTTTTTTAACGCCGTCTTCAAGAACGTTAAAGCTCTCGATGTAGCCTTTGTCCACTAAAATGGCAACTACCGCTTCTACAACTTTAGAGTGAACCAATGTTGTAGAATCTAAACGACGCATAGCCGCATTACGGATACGAGTCAACGAATCCGCGATCAAATCATTAATCATTACTATTTCCTTATCTTAGTCGTAAGTAGTATCGAACTGGGATTACCAGCTTGACTTTCTAACGCCTGGGATTAACCCTTCGTTTGCCATTTTACGGAAGCAAACGCGACAAATTCCAAAATCACTGATGACAGAGTGTGGACGACCACAGATCTGACAACGAGTATACGCACGAACAGCAAACTTTGGAGTTCGTTGTTGCTTAGCGATCATTGACTTTTTAGCCATTATTCTCTCCCTTTAGCAAACGGCATACCGATCATTTCAAGAAGCTTGAACGCATCTTTATCGGCTGTAGCGCTTGTTACCACGGTGATGTTCATCCCGTGGATTTGCATAATTGAATCGTAATCAACTTCAGGGAAAATCAACTGCTCGGTCAAACCGAAGTTGTAGTTTCCGCGACCGTCAAAACCGTTACGTGGAATACCACGGAAGTCTTTAACACGTGGAAGAGATACAGAGATCAATTTATCCATGAAATCGTACATTTGAGCACCGCGTAGTGTAACTTTAACACCGACCGGCATCCCTTCACGTACTTTAAAACCTGCAACCGATTTACGAGCAACAACAACGGATGCACGTTGACCCGCGATGTTGCTGATTGTATCTTGGATACTTTGGATCAATTTATTGTCTTTCATGGCAAAACCACAACCGACAGAGATGATCACTTTTTCTAGAGATGGAACTTGCATAACGTTTGCAATTCCAAGGGCGGTTTGAAGCTCAGGTTTGAGCGCCAAGTATTTATCTTTTAGTCGTGCCATGATTACGCCTCAACTTTACGGACATTGGATGCATCAACAGGCATTTCTTTATTCAAGAATCCGCCTTGTGGATTTTGCTCGCTAGGTTTGATCGCTTTTTTAGCAACACGAACACCCTTAACGATTACTTTGTTTTTCTTAGGCATAACTTGAAGCAATTCTGCTTTAGTACCTTTATCGTCACCGGCGATCACTTCTACAATGTCGCCTTTTTTGAAATTAAATTTTGCCATCATACAACCTCTGGAGCAAGTGATACGATTTTCATGAAACCTGCGTAACGAACTTCACGGCTTACAGGTCCGAAAATACGTGTACCGATTGGCTCACGTTTTTTATCAAGGATTACAGCTGCATTTTCGTCGAAACGGATAAGTGAACCATTTTCACGGTGAACCTCTTTTTTCGTACGTACAACGACTGCTGTAACTACTTGACCTTTTCTTACTTTACCGGTTGGAGCCGCTTTTTTAACAGAAGCGATGATAACATCACCTACTGTTGCATAACGACGTTTTGAACCGCCAAGAACTTTAATACACATGATCTCTTTAGCCCCTGTGTTATCGGCTACCGCTAAACGGGTAAAACTTTGAATCATGCGTTTACCCCTCTAACAAGAGTTTTAAGACGAAATGATTTGCTTTTAGAAAGTGGACGACACTCGATCGCGATCACTTCATCACCAATGTTCAATTCGTTTTTCTCATCATGAATCATGTATTTTTTGAAACGTTTTACCGTTTTGTGGTAACGTGGGTGCATAACACGGCGCTCAACAACGATTGTCGCTGTTTTTTCGCCGGCTTTTGTAACTACGAAACCTTGAATTTCACGTTTATGTGTCATAGCTCTGCCCTTACTTCACTGCGTTCATAGCAGTGTTAATGCGTGCAATATCTTTTTTCGCCGTGCGAAGTTCGCTCGTGTTAGTCAATTGCATCATTTTTTGCTTAATTTTCAAAGTGAAAAGCTCAATTTTTTTCTCTTTGAGCATACCTTGAAGTTCAGCAGCTGTTTTGTCGTTCAAATCAGTATATTTCATTGCTCATCTCCGCAGTTACAATTTTGGTTTTGAACGGAAGTTTTTGCATCGCAAGCGCTAATGCTTCACGTGCAAGAGTCTCTTCAACACCACCCATTTCAAAAATGATACGGCCTGGTTTGATGTTCATTACCCATTGGTCAACAGAACCTTTACCTTTACCCATACGCACTTCAAGTGGTTTGGCAGTCAATGGTTTAGCTGGGAACACACGGATCCAGATTTTACCTTGACGTTTGATATGACGGTTTGCTGCAATACGAGCCGCTTCGATTTGACGAGAGTTAATACGTCCCGCTTCCGTTGCTTTGAATCCGATAGAACCGAAATCAAGTTTGTTGGCATTTGTGGCGTAACCGCGGTTACGCCCTTTCATCATTTTACGATATTTCGTACGTTTAGGCATCAACATGATTAGTTAGCCTTTCGTCGTGGACGACGTTGTTGATCGTCCCCACGCTCTTCTTTAGATTCTTTAGCTTCTGGTTGAATTCCTTTAGTGAGTACCTCACCTTTGAAAATCCAAACTTTAATACCGATTACACCGTAAGTGGTGTGCGCTTCAGCAAAACCGTAATCGATTTTTGCACGAAGCGTATGCAACGGTACGCGACCTTCAAGGTACCACTCAGTACGAGCGATCTCAGCACCGCCAAGACGACCTGCAACCGATACTTTAATACCTTTAGCTCCTGCACGTTGTGCATTTTGCATAACTTTTTTCATCGCGCGGCGGAAAGCAACACGTTTTTCAAGTTGAGTAGCAACATTCTCTGCAACGAGTTGTGCAGAGGCTTGTGCTTTTTTCTCTTCTTTGATATTAACTGCTACCGGTTTACCGATCAACGTTTGAAGAGATTCTTTGATTTTTTCAATGTCAGAACCTTTCTTACCGATGATGATACCAGGACGAGCCGCGATGATCGTAACGCGAAGACGTTTCGCAGTACGCTCGATCACGATGTTGCTCACACCTGCATAGTAGAGTTCTTTTTTCAAATAGGTACGGATTTTATGGTCTTCGCCCAAAGAAACCGCAGCTGTTTTAAAGTTAGGGAACCAACGAGATTCCCAGTTGCGGTTGATACCGAGACGAAGTCCGATAGGATTAACTTTATGACCCATAATTATTTACCCTCTACTTCTACCAAAATGTGTGCTGTCGGCTTACGGATACCAGAAGCGGTACCACGTGCACGTTGAGTGAAACGTTTAAGTACCGGACCGTTATCAACGCGGCATGATTTGATAACACAATCTTGCGCATCGATACCGCTGTTAGCCACTGCTGACGCAACCACTTTAGCGATGATTTTTGCCGCTTTGTTTGGAGTAAACTCCAATGCAGCCATTGCTTGCTCTGCATTCATTCCTTGAACTTCGCGAGCGATCAAACGAGATTTAGTCGGAGATACGCGAACGAATTTTAATAGTGCTCTTGCCATATCTCTTCCTTATTTCCCGATTTTCTTTTGTACAGAACCTTTATGGCCCTTAAACGTACGTGTTGGTGAAAATTCACCAAGTTTGTAACCAACGTGGTTTTCCGTTACGAAAACCGGTACAAACTGACGGCCATTGTGGACGGTAAACGTTAAACCGATCATATCTGGCAAGATCACACTACGGCGTGACCAAGTTTTGATAGGCTTGTTGCTTTTCGTCTCTTTGGCAGCAATCACTTTTTTCATTAGGTGTCCGTCAACAAACGGTCCTTTTTTTACTGATCTAGCCATTATCTACCTCTTCGGATTTGATTTACGGCGAGTAATAATAAGTCTATCACTTGCTTTCTTCTTACGTGTTTTAGCACCTTTAGTCGGTTTACCCCATGGAGTAACCGGGTG
>JAGXFM010000038.1 GCA_024637215.1 Sulfuricurvum sp. | reverse complement strand
GATTGCCTCGGGATTGCAGGATTTGGGGATTGAAGTGGTCGCCACGAGTGTGGCGAAATCGACGCAGGATGATATCGATAAAGCACGGGAATATTTGGGAGAAAACGGTGTTTTGATGACGAAACCCGCTTCCGAACAAGGGAAAATCATCGACTCTACGGGGGCGCATATTCTCCTAGCGGGTGGACGGAGTCTCTACACCGCCATCAAGAAGAAAATCTCTTTTATCGATGTCAATCAGGAGAAAAAAACGAGTTATGGGGGATACGGCGGATTACTAAACCTCGCTGAGGATTTAAAATATGCCTTTCGCAACCCCGTGTTTGCCAATGTCGGAAAACCCGCACCGTGGGAAGTATAATTAATTGTAAAACAGTCTCTATTTTATGAATCGGATTGCATTCTGCAAAAGCTGAGTTTCTCACCAAGCTCGTAAGAAAGCGAACTTAAGCGGCTTATTTTTTGATCCATCCGTTTTATGATGTCGATGTTGCTCATTGAATCTTTATCAATATAGGTCATTTGTTCTGATGCGTCTTCACCATGTTTTTGAAGTGCTGCATAACTGATTTGTGCTTCATTCATTGCTTTAATGGCATCCCGCATTGCTTCAGCTGCGTCACTGATTAGCCCTTCGGACGTTTCAGAAGTTTTTGAGAGGGCGATAATGGCATGTGAGCTGTTAATCGTACTGTCGGCTATATCGCCTACGGATTGGATAATAATTTCGGTTGTGGCACGAATATCAGTTAAACTCGACTGTGTTTTTTCTGCCAGCTTACGTACTTCATCGGCGACAACGGCAAATCCTCGTCCGTGTTCTCCTGCCCGAGCTGCCTCGATAGCGGCATTAAGGGCAAGGAGATTTGTTTGATCGGCAATATCGCCTATTATGGTAAGAATAGAGCGTATTTGTGCCACTTCATTTTCAAGTGAACGGAGTTTTTGTGAAATCATTTCTCCATTCGCCGCACTCTCTTTTGCATTGCCAACGACAGAATGGATACTTTTTTGGGTCATTTCCAACTCGTTGTCCGCTTTGTTAAGTGAATTAACCACACTGTGTGTTAATCCGGACATCGTATGGAGTTGATCACTTATGGAACTTATGACGCTAATATTTTTTTGTACCAATCCTCTTGTATTTACTACTTTATCCGTTACCGTATTAGCCTCTTGAACCGTTTCTGAGGAGAGTAAAACATTTTCTTTAGATACGGTAACCGCTTCAAAAATAACGGTGCGTATAGTGCTGAGAAAGTTTTTTAACGAGGTTGATAATCGTGCGATCTCATCGTCCCCTTTTTGATCAAATGGCGTTGTCAAATCAAGGGTACTTGAGAGGGTTTCCACTTGAAGTGTTAAATGACTCAAACGACGGGTAATGAGGGCGGATGTCCACCATGCAATGATCCCCGCTATTACCAATACAAGCAAAAATATCAGGAAACTTTTTATCAGCAAAGAGTTGAGGGCAGCTTCAATATTATCGACTTTCATATCTGCACCGATCATATATAGTTTCCCGCCATCAGATTTATTAATCTGTAAATAAGAGCGAAAGTTGCCGTATTTATCGGAAGTATCTTCATAAAAATGGTGATTTTCCTGAAAACCGTTTTTAATTCCCTCACTTGCATCATATTCAGTATAAAAAGGGTCATACTCATTGGTTTTAAGTTCATCTTCGGTCGCACTGCTGACAACCGTGTATATTTTATCTCCCTCTTTGATCATTAAATAGATATATTCCAAGCCGTTTTCTTGAGCATAACGGCTTAATTTTTTAACTCTTTTGAGATGTTCATCGGGGCTCATTGGACGAGATGGATCAAACTGATCGACTAAATCATTGCCTAAGTAAAGTCCTCCCGCTTGTGAGGCAACTTTGAGCTTATTATCTATATTCTCAATATAAACATTTTTTTGTGCCGTATAGTTGAAGAGCATAAAGAGTAAGCTTGTTATTGTTGCGATAAAAAGAGTGGCTGCGATTATTTTTATTCGTAAACTGCTAGTAAACATTATTTTCCTTTTGAATTAAAAAATAAATAATACAACAAAGTTATTTATTAATCGTATAAGTTAAAGATAATGAAAAAGGAATTATCGTGAAATTCTCTAACTTTTTTGAGTTACAGAAGGTATAAAGATGTTTATTGTAGGGTGAGGGAGAAATAATATTGCAAAATGACATTAAATAATTGAATTAAATTTTATTATGATAAATTAGTATCAATAAATATAGAAAAAGGATATTAATGAGAGAAAAACTAAATATATTATTTGGCTTGGTACTAATTTTTATCATTGGAATAGGGTTACTGAAGTTAATTGAAATAATAATCGAGGCTTTTTCAAAAGTTAATCCAACGGTTGGTGCAGGAATAATTGCTGCTTCAGCAACAGTTGTAGTATCTATAATTTCAGTTTTAGTTGCTAAACGGCTTGAACATAAAAGCTTACTTGACAAGGAACATAGAGATAAAAAGACTCCATCGTATGAAGATATGGTCAAATTTATTATCCGACTTGTATTCGCGGATAAACTAGGTTTAAAACCATTGACCGATCAAGAAATGATTGAAAAGATGGCTTCATTTACTGAAAATTTAGTTGTATGGGGATCAGATGAAGTTGTAAAAGCATGGGTAGCATTTAGAATGAACAGTATTGCAAATGCAGGAAAAACTAATTCAGGTATTCTATTTGAAGTAGAAGAACTCCTTTTAGCAATCAGAAAAGATTTAGGACATTCAAATAATGGTTTAGTGAAAGGTAAAATATTATCAACATTTATTAATGATATAGATACATTACTTTAAGTATATAGACTTTCTCCTCGCACACTTCTTGCAATACTCCTTTTAACAAGGAGTTACCATGGAATTCTCCCTTTCGCGTCATGAACACAAACCGCTTCAAGTCAACCCGATCAAACACTCCCAACCCATGGGGGCGACCCTCGCTTATTTGGGGGTAAAAGATTGTATGCCTCTGATGCACAGCGCTCAAGGGTGTGCCTCGTATACCAAAGTCTTTTTTACTCGCCATTTCAACGAACCCATCGCGATTAACAATACTTCCGTGAGTGATATCACCGCCGTACTTGATGGCGGGGATTACTCGATACTCATGGCGATTGAGAATATCCAAAACAAAGAGAAAAATATCAAACCCTCCATGATAGGGTTACATACGACGGGGTTGACGGAGACCAAAGGGGATGACGTGAGAGGTGTGGGGATGCACATCGAGATTCCTTACGTATTTGTCAACACTCCCGATTACGAGGGGGGGATGGAGAGCGGCTGGTCACTGACCGTTACGGCAATGATTGATCAACTGACCGAAGCGGCGAGTGAAGTCAAAGCGAATAAACTCGTTTTTTTACCCCATTTGAGTATGCAGCCGATTGAAGTAGAAAAGATCAAAACACTCTGTGAAGATTTCGGGTTTGAGACTTATGCGCTCCCCGATCTCTCCACCTCACTGGACGGATATTGGGAAGCGGGGCAGGGGAAATTGGCCAACGGCGGAATCACAGTAGATCAAATCCGTGATTTAGCAACTTCAAGCGTCGTAATTTCCATCGGTGCGTCGATGAAAAAATCGGCGCAGGCATTGCAAAAGAAAAATCCCCTTATCGAGCATTTTCATTTTGACCATGTGATGGGATTGGACGGGTGTGACAATTTTGTAGCATGCTTAATGAAAATACGACAAGCGGAACCCACACCGATGATTAAGCGGTGGCGCGCACGATTGCAAGATGCGATGTTGGATGCCCATTTTCTCATCGGAAGTTCCCATTTCGTTATTACAGGCGAACCGGATATGCTCAGCGGTATGTGTGCGCTTATCCGCAGTGTGGGCGGAACTGTCGATGCCGCAATCTCCACGACATTCAGCGATGTTTTGCATACGATAGAGGCAGAGAGTGTTTTCGTCGGAGATTTGGAAGATGCACGAAAGTTTTTCGATTCTGCGGATATGGTAATCAGTAATTTTCATGCAGAACGAATCTTGCATAGTATAGATAATACGACGCTCGTTATTCGAGGATTTCCTAATTATGAAGAGTTAGGCAATCAGCTTAAAAACGATCAACTGTATGAGGGAAGCACGTACTTTTTGTTTGAGATTGCTAACGAATTGAGAAAGGTTAAACATGAACACTAAAATCAGTATAGAGGGGAATGGTACGATGGACACTGCTTTACGAGTTGCTTTTGCGACCAAAGACATGGAAGAGGTAAACGCCCATTTCGGAGGAGCCAAAGAGTTTGTCGTTTACAACGTTACCCAAGGGGGATATGAAGTCTCCGAAGTGATCAAAACCGATAACGCCGATGTTGAAGATGATGATAAGACTGATTTTCGTGTACGTGCACTTAAAGGGGTCAATATCATGTATTGCGAAAGCATCGGAGGGACTGCAGCGGCAAAAGTTATCCGTGCGGGAATCCACCCTATGAAAGTCGCCGAATCCACACGGATCGAAGAAATTCTCAAAACTTTAGTTCAAATGATTAACGGTAACCCGCCGCCATGGGTGAAGCAAATTATACAAATGAAAACCGAACACGACGTACGACAAGACCGATGGGCAGAAGGGGAATAATAATTATGGAAGCAGAAAAACAAATGAACGCATTTGGAGTAGAGTTGATACGTCAAATACGTGCACTCGATCAATTCGGAAACTGGGCTAAAACAAGCGATGAAGAGTTGTTGGTTAAAAAGTACGTTAAAACCAAAGAGGATCTTAAAAGCATCCCATTAATCGCTGACATTGATGAAATGCTCACCAACGATATCAAAATGATCTATAAAGCTATTGCTTTGGCGTTTGAGCGACAAACCGGTGTAGTATGTAACGTTATCATGGAGATGAGCCATGAGGGATTCGGTCGATGTGCGGTTATCGCGGATCGTATCTGTATCGTCGATAAGTATTTTAAAGACGCACACCGTTTCGGTTTTCGGACTTTTGAAGCGTTGTTTGAAGATGGTGATAAACACCTCTCAAATGCAATTGCGATTTATGAACAATACAAACCGTGCAATAAACAAGGATAAGGGGTAGGCAATGGCAAAAGTTGGAATTTTTTTCGGTAGCAGTAGCGGTGTCACACGGGGTGCGGCAGAACTTCTCAATGCTCAGCTTAAACGTTCAGAGCTGATTGATATGGAAGAAGATTTTGATGGGATTGAGCAGTTCGAGGATTTTGACGTATTGATCCTCGGTTCATCTACATGGGGTCAGGGTGATCCTCAGCGTGACTGGGTTGATCCGCTTTACGATTTGAGTAATGACCGCCCTGATTTGAGCGGTAAAAAAGTAGCATTTTTCGGTGCGGGTGATCAAAAAACACACGGCGAGCATTTTTTAAGTGCTTTGGGAAAAATGCACGATTTGTTTGTTTCTCTCGGTGCGGAAGCCTACGGATATATACCGACAACCGGATATGAGTATGAGTTTTCTCTCGCGGAACGTGAGGGGAAATTGTGCGGGCTTGGGATCGATGATGTTAATCAAGAAGATTTGACTGAAGAACGTGTAACCCTTTGGGCAAGTCAACTCAAAAGTGAGATAGGACTATAAGGAGTTTATTATGGGAACGTTAGCTGAATTTCAAAAAATAACCGATACGGAAGATTTTTTTGAGTTTTTTGATCTCGTATACGACGAGCGTCTTGTAAATGCAAAACGGTTTCATATCATGAAAAAGTTTGGTGAACTTGTTGAGAAAGCAAGCGGGCATGATATGGGTGGTGACACTAAATTGCTTGAATACTATAAATTTGCCCTTCTCACTGTTTATAAAAATTTCGAAAACGGTTATAGCCCCTCTGCCGCTGATGTTTGGGCAATGTTTGATAAACCGAGCGCTTGCGGAACATGTTCCACATCAAGCAGCTGCAGCGACGTAGAGGAGGTCAGTCATGGAGTCCACGCCTGTACAAGCCAACAAACCCTCAGCTTCTGATTTTTTGGAGCAAACGGCTGATGCCGCACAAGCCGGATTAGAGTCGTGTGCGCGTGAGAGTGAAACAATGCCGATTAACAATGAGGCACGCAAAACGAATCTTTACAAAATGTCGACTAAAGATGAGATTTTATCTGTCTTTAGAGTCGGTCAAAGAGTTCGACTTGTAAAAGCTATACGAAATGATGGAACCTATCCTCACGCAAGTGTGGGTGATGTCTTAGTTGATGCAGGTGCCGAAGGATATGTTCGTAAAATCGGAGATTTTTTACAGACCATTCGAGTGTATGAAGTAAACTTTATCGAAGAAGGTTTGACATTCGGCTGTCGTGAAGCGGAGCTTGAAAGTGCTCTCGAAGAAGATGGATACGATGAAGTGGCAGAAGAGTTGAAATGGCTCAAAGAGCATCGGGCTGCACGAGCGGCTGAGAAAGCGGCGCAATCTCAAGAAGAGGGGGAGTAATCTGCACTTTTTGAGATTTGTGCATACTACATTGAACATGAAGTCATGAGCATGTCATGTGGGAAATATGAGGAGGTTCAAGATGGTCAGTGTCATATTTTGCGGCTTCGGCGAAGGTCAAAATAAACGTGTATACGCTAAAGCCGGTGATCTATTATTGCGAGTTGCCCAAAGCAACGGTATTGTAATCCCGACAGACTGTAAAGACGGTATGTGCGGTAGCTGTATCGTACGGATCGAAGACATCGCTACAAACGAGTCTATGGATCCGAATGCAGAAGAATACGCATCAAAAGGCAAAGCGGTCTATATGGATGACAAAGAGCTTGAAACGTTGATTACAATGGGAGCTATCTCTAAAAAAGAGGCTGAAATTGCGCAACAATTCAATCGTCCTACTCCGGTACGTTTGGCATGTCAATGTGTTATCAAAGATACAATCTTAGTCAAACCGTATTAAGTATTTCTAGTGCCTTCGGGCTAACATCTAAACGGAAACAATTCGTTTAGCGAACATCATAATCATTAAAGGAGTTGGGATGACAACACGTGTAGAAATTATGAATGACTTTTTGGCGATCAATGTCCACCCGGGCAAAACGATCCAAGATATCGTAGAAGCTTCAGGAAGTGCGCTTCCATTCGGTTGCCGTGACGGTGAATGCGGTACTTGTGTCGTAATGATCGAGTCAGGTATGGAATTTATGAGTCCAATCAACGATAAAGAGAAAGCGGTACTTAAAACTCTCAATGAGAGTAACCCTAAAGCTCGTCTTGCTTGTCAAATGAAAGTCGTCGCGCCAAACGGATTGGTACGTATCAAATACTAATTCTTCGATACAACTCGGTTTTATAACTGAGTTGTATACTTTTTAATCATGTAACTGCTTAGAAAAAGCCTATACTTTTCATAAGAACAATATATGCATTTAGTTGAATAAATGTGTATTTTTTTAGGCGGATTATCATGCAAACTTCACTCTCTTATAAACAGAAACAACTCCCGCGACTCTCCATGCAGACGTGGCTACCCCTATTGCAATGTTCCCTAAATGACCTCGAAAAACACCTACAAGTTATTACCAATGAAAACCCCTGTTTAGAAGTAAAATCGGGTTTTGAAGAGTCTAACAGCCAATCAGGCGGTAGTGCGGCATACGGTGCATTTCAAAACTATGTTTCCAACTCTTCGAGTGAGCAAATTGAATGGCTCAGTATCTCTTCGACGTCACTTTATGAAAAACTCGATGAGCAGATCGTAGCCCCTCTTTTTCCCACGCCGATATCCCAAAAGATAGCACGTCAAATCGTCTATTACATTAATGATGAGGGATACTTTGAAGGCTCCGTTGAAGAGGTCGCCAGCCAATGTGATACCGATGTCCATACGGTAGAGCGGGTACGCCAGCGTTTTGCCCATTTGGAGCCTTCCGGTGTCGGAGCAGTGGATTATAAAGAATCTTTTTTATTTCAACTCAGCGATTATGATTTGGATGATGAACTGAGTATCTTGCTTGGAGCGATGATTTTACAATTTGATAAGATGGAAAAATTTATCAACCATCCCCGTCTTCATGACGCTAAACATGTGTTGCAGCATCTGAAAAATCCTCCCGCATTGGAGTACATGGAGCCTGAAGCACAGATTACCCCCGATTTATTTGTCGAATTTTCAGGATCGGAACTCAATATTCGGATTAATCATGCCTTTTATCCCGATTTACAGGTCAATATGATCGATAAATACGATAATTTTGCCAAACAAAAATTCAAAGAGGCACGAGAACTGGTCAAACTTCTCGACTTACGTAAAGCGACTTTGTATAACGTCGCATTGGTTTTATTGGAAAAGCAATACAGTTTCTTTATGGGTGGAGAGCTAAAACCGCTTCGCCTTCAGGATGTTGCGGATGAATTAGGATTCAACGAATCGACGATCTCCCGTGCGATTGCCGATAAATATATCCAAACAGAGCGGGGATTGTTTGCATTTAAAGATTTTTTCTCCAACTCCATCGGCGAGGTATCGACATCGGAGATTAAACATTTCCTCAAACGTCTCGTCAGCAGTGAGAATAAAGATGACCCATTTAGCGATAAAACGCTCCATGAGATGATCGAAGAACGTTTCGGGGTAAAAATGGTACGCCGTGTCATTGCAAAGTACCGTCAAGAACTCGATATCCCCTCGTATAAAGAGCGACTCTTTCTTTATAAACTCGAATTACTGTAGTTCTATGTCAATTTGACAGGGAATGGAGCGAATCTCTAAAATCGCTCTATGATCCGCTCTATGATTATCCATTTAGATCTCGATTGTTTTTTTGCTTCGTGTGAACGGGTTCGTAATCCCTCATTAGAAGGGAAATGTGTGGCTGTAGGGGGGAGAGGAGATCCGTTTATTTTTGATAAAAACCCCTCGCGTGCCAAAAAACTTATGACGTTGAATACCGGCGCGTTTGTCCCCTCCTTATTTCATGCTGACCATGACAATACCCATTATTTTAGAGACGGGGATAGGATACGGGGGATTATCACTACGGCAAGCTATGAAGCACGTGCCTACGGGATAAAAACAGCGATGAGTGTTCATGAGGCGCTCCGCCTTTGTCCCCATCTGATCCTCCTCCCACCCAATCATCTCCTCTATCACACGATGAGTCATGAATTGATGGAGTATCTCTCAAGTGTCGTTCCCGTAATGGAGCAGTACAGTATTGATGAGATGTTCGGAGACCTTCGCGGCTGGATAGCGGAAGAAGATACGCACGCGTTTATTCGACACCTTCAAAATGATATTTCCGTGCAGTTTAAGCTTCCCGTCTCTATCGGGGCGAGCAGTTCCAAATGGATTGCGAAACTGGCTACCTCTGCGGCGAAGCCTTACGGTGTTTGTGTTGTCCCTAAAGATGAAATCGAATCGTTTGTTAAAGATATCCCCATAAGGGACTTTCCGGGTGTCGGAAAAGTCCTTTCTCTTAAGATGGAGCGTTATGCGATCAAAACGGTCGGTGATGCATGGAAGTCAGAGACCCTGATCCAATCGTGGGGAAGACAAGGTTTGGATCTTTATGCGAGGCTCAGAGGGAGTGATAATGAAGCCGTGCAAGCGAATCGATCACGAAAAGGGATAGGGATATCACGCTCCATGGATCATCCGATCAAAGAGCGGGATGAATTGTTTCGACGTATTCATATCCTGGTACGTCATTGGAGCCACACCATCATGAAACTTGGGGTTAATCCCACGACCTACTCTTTTTCATTGGGGTATGAGAATTGGGGGAGTTCTAAAAAACAATATACCCTCTATCGTCTTTTTAACGAAACATTTCTTCAAAACTTTACGATTGAAAAGTTTAGAGAACTTGATGTCTATCCCCATATTCCGGTGACGCATATTGCGATGAGTGCGACGAAATTTATCCATCATGATCCCAAAAGCTTTGATCTGCTTGAAATACAAAACGATACTAAAATGCGGAGCCTTACGGATGCCCTCACCAAGGTGAGAGATAAATACGGGATGGATATTGTGCGTGGCGGAGGGGAACTGTAAACGGGTGGGTTAAGTATCGTAGATAAAGTAATGTTCTTCTGTTTGATGCTTCGCATGGTACATCGCATGATCGGCACATTTGAGTAATTCTGAGGCATCCTTGCCATCTTTGGGATAAAAAGCGATTCCGATACTGAGGGAAGGGGTGATAGTACACTCCTCAAAGACAAGAGGCTGTTTTGTTTTCTCAATAAGGGTTTTAGCAACGATGATCGCTTCTTCATCGCGTTGGATGGATTCAAAAATTATGGTAAATTCATCCCCCCCTAAGCGGGCTACAAAGTCATCTGCGCGTATATTCGCTTGCAACCGTTCTGCTACGGCTTGTAACAGCTTATCTCCGCATTCATGTCCGTAGGTATCGTTGACCTCTTTGAATTGATTAAGATCGATAAAAAAGAGGGCAAAGATTTTATTTCTCCGCTCAGACCGAGAGAGTGTCTGAGTGAGCATTTGGTTTAAAAAAAGGCGGTTCGGTAAGCCCGTTAAAACATCATGATGAGAATCGATGAGCAGTTGCTCTTCATACGCTTTTTGGATTGAAATGTCACTCAGCAGGGCCACATACCGTATCAGCTTTCCATGTTCGTCATGAACCACTGAAATGCTTTGCAATGAGGGGTAAATTTCTCCATTTTTTCGTTTATTCCATATTTCACCGCGCCATTTTCCGGTCGTATTTACCTCCATAAATATATCATCATAAAATTTAGAGTCGTGTTTTCCCGATTTGAAGATTCTGGGATTTTTACCCATGACTTCTTCGAACGTAAATCCTGTAACACTGCTAAAGGCTTCATTGACTTTGATAATATTTTTGGAAGCATCCGTTATGAAAATTACTTCGGTAGTATTGTGAAATACGGCATCGGACAATAGAAGTTCTGCTTCTCTTATTTTATACTCTTGAATATTGTCGATACTGAGCCAGATATAGGATTGTTCTTTGATTGAGATAAGATTTCCGGCAACTTTCACAGCAATACGTTCGTGATGTGCATTGATAAAGATACTTTCATACGGGGTGAGACAGCCTGTTTTTTTAAGGGTATTGAGATATTTGTTGTCTTGATCACGGAGTTCTTCTGCTATCAAGTCAAAATAATTGAGATGGTTCGCTTTGTCGTTATTTAAACCGATGATGTCTAAAAAACTGCTATTTGTATCGACAATTTTCCCATCGAAGGTACACAAAGCCAATCCGGTGGATGAATTATCAATCAGAATACGGTTAAAGCGGCGCGAATCTTCGATGCTACGTACTAAGGGATGGAGGAAATACCAAAAGACAACACTGCCGGCAAAGGCTAAGAGCAGCGTGGCACATAAAGCATATTGTGCCGCTTCGATATAAGGGGCACGTATTTCAGCGAGGTCGATTTTGGCGACAATTCCCCAACCGAGATCTTTAATCGGTTCATACGCGGCCAGAACAACGGCTCCCCGATAATCGTAGGTGACATCGACTCCTTTGCTCCCCTTTAACGCGCGCCGCATCGGCTCGCCAAGGTGTGATTTCCAGAGTACGGGGGTCGGTTTATCCATTTTAAAATGACGCTGTTTGATCAAAAACTGGATTTTATCGCCGTCACGCTTTCCGAGGGTAAACTCTCCTGTTTTTCCAAATCCGGCATATCCGTAATGGGTTTGGGATACTTTTTTAATAATATCCTCGGCGACCTTTTTTTTCATTTCGCTAGAGAGGTTTTTGTGAAGAAGAAATTCTTGTTCTGCCACCACATGAATCATAACCGCTTGAGTCGAGACAAGCTCTTTCAAGCGCTCTTTTTGACGGTTAAATCCGAGATTGTACAAGAGAATGATAGTGAACATTGTGACAATGATCATATTGAAGGTCAGCAGAGCAATAAGATAATAAGGGGTTTGTTGTATACGTTTGTTCGCAAAGTATTCGCTAAACGAATCTTTTAACGCTTTCATAACAGTGCCCCTTTCATCTCTATAAGAAATTATTATTGAATTAGGATTTATTGTATCAAAAAAATATCATATAAAAATCACAAAAAATGTTGTTTATTTGTTTTGGCGGGATAGATAGTTATAAATACCGGTTCCGACTATTAACAACGTGACTCCGATGATCAGATAAAAAGCATTAATCAGTTTGCCGTAATCATCCAGTACAATTTTGAATACCGCCATCAAGGATTCGATGGAGAGGGCAATAATGATCGAGGTTAAAAATTTACTGAGGGTTTTATTTTGGAGATCGTTTCCGTAATTAAATGTTTTAAAAAGAACCTCATTTTCGATCAGTGTTTTGGCTAAATCGTAGATGGCAAGCCCGATGGTAATGGAAATAATCGACGTAAAAATCTCATGCATAACCACTTCTCCTGAATAAGGGGAGATAAGCATATGATAAAAAATATAGGCACCGTAAAAGATTAAAAAGATAGAGACAAGCCCCAGTAATAATCCGCCGATACCCATGACCAATCGGTTGATTTGCTCATACGCACTGTTGTGTTCGATCAGACGAAGCTCTTCAAGAAGCTTTAGCATATCAAAATCGGCAATAAGGTAGTGATTGTTCTCCCGTTTGACGGCTGTAAGGGTAGGGAGCCCCGTTACATGATGGAGGTAGGGGTTACTGATATGGATCGCCTCTTCTGCAAAGCTGACCCATTTGAAATAAAAAGATTTATCGGTTCCGTTCCGTTCTTCATCAATGTAATTTCTCCCAAAACTGGGTGTGTATTGGGTAAATGCATCATTGACACTGTAGATAACTTCGGCTGCCTTTTCGGACTCAAAAAAACGGCGCATATCTTTCGGATCGTTTGAGAGAGGATGAAAATTATCCATCGTTGTGCGGAGATAATATTGAACACTATTTTTATGTTCGGTGTAGATACTGATGATCCGTTTCATGAAAACTCTCCTTATCTGAATTTTCACTATACGTTTTAGCACTGATCGTATTAAGAGTGAGATGGAAAAATAAGATAGGAATAAAGTTTAAGGATACTCTGTTTCGTTTCTGTAACCATTGAGTTTTACACTTCTGCACTTTTTCTGAAGGTACATTCATGTTTTCCCTCCATATTATTTCGCGCCTTAGCATACGTCAAAAAATTACTTTTATTGTTGCAACAACACAGCTGTTTGCCATTATCGCTATCTCTATCGGTATCTTAGGTATGTTTTTCTCAAACGCTTCACTCGAGCGAATCAATGATCAAAGTCTCCGTCCTCTCGATCAGCTTAGGCAATGCAAACATGCAATGGTAAATGTGATTCAGGCAAAAGCGCAATTGATTTCCGAGGGGCGAGGGGAGTATGAAAACGATTTAAAAGCGGTTAAAGCGGCACATAAACAGTTTACTGCACAATGGAATGCCTATTTAAAATCCCCTAAAACAGAGAAAGAACGGCTGCAAATCGAAGAGGCTACAAGCCAAGTTGCACGCGCAAATCGCTCGATGAGCGCACTTGAAACGGCGATCACTAATCGCGATCTTATGGAGATTCATGATTTGGTTCAAAGCGATTTTCCTTTTAGCTTTGCCCCTTTAGGCGATCTTTTTGATACCCTGATCACGGTTCAACTGGAAAATACTCAATCGCTTTACAACGATGCCCAAACTCAGTTCAACCAAACACTTCTCCTGATAGCGGTCATCTTTCCTATCGGTATGATCGTCATCTTTATCACCCTTCGGATTATTACGCGTGAACTCATCCAAAAAATAACCCTACTATCGCAGATTATTCACCAATTGCGCAAAGGAAATCTCCAAGAGCGGATCAATGTAGAGGGGAAAGACGAGCTTTCAACGGCTGCTTATGAAATGAACGCTTCTATGGAAGAGCTTCAAAAAGTCCTTACCAATATCAAAGCCTCCTCTTTTGAGAGCATCGCTACGGCGCAAGAGCTTAACAATGTGGCCGGTACGATCCGTCAACGTCTTGAAACGAGTACGGCAGACATCGCCATAACCCATACACAGCTTGTGGAACTCCAATCCATCGTATATGTTTCAACCTCTTCAGCGCGTGATACGACCTGCAAAATTGATGAAGCCAACTCCAATTTGAATAAAGCCAATACCCAAATTACGCAAATGAACAATGACATACAAACGGTTGCCCAAATTCAGCAAAGTCTCTCCGATGAACTTCAGGAACTCTCGTCTCAAGCACATCAGGTCAAAGGGGTCTTAAGTATCATCGGAGACATCGCCGATCAAACTAATCTCCTTGCCCTTAATGCCGCTATCGAAGCGGCGCGCGCGGGTGAACACGGACGCGGATTCGCCGTTGTAGCGGATGAAGTACGAAAATTAGCGGAGCGAACGCAAGAGAGCTTGTCACAAATCAACAGCACGATCAGCACGATCGTCAATGCTATTATCAATACCAGTGATAAAATGGATAAATCTACAGGGTCGGTATTACGCGTTTCAAAAGATTCTAATTCCGTCCAGCAGATTATCAATGATTCCTCTTCTCTTATTTCGGTTGCCGCGGATAGCGTTCATAAGTCGAATGATAATCTGGAAAATCTGACAGGGGGTATGCGCTTGATATCGGACAAAATTGATACCCTCAATACGATTGCGTCTTCAAATACCAACAGTATTCAGGAAATTACGGATGTTGCGTATCGTCTTGATCAAAGCACGGCGGAAATCAATCAAAAATTAGAAAAGTTTCGTACGTAGGTTGTGTTTTGTGAGAGTTGATAAACAATAGTATAAAAGGTATAATAGTACAAATAGACAAAAGGAGTTAAGATGAATATTTCAGCAACTCAGCTTAAACAACAATCCCATCTGCTTGATCATGTGAAAGAAGAAGATATCATTATCACCAAACGTGAGAAGCCTTTTGCCGTCGTAATCGATATCGAAAGATATAAAACTCTTATCAAAGAAGCCGAAGCAGGTAAAGTAGAACAAAAGCTCGCTGCATTGTCAGGGCTTGGTTCATTCTCATTGGGTGGGAAAGATTTTAGTGATTTAAAATCAGAGATGGGCAATGGCTAAGTATTTTTTAGATGCCAACATTATCCTCGATCTGATCGATAGCGATCGCGGTAATATCACTATAACCCGTGAATTCGTCAAAGAATCCATAATCAATGGTAATGAGTTGTGTACCAGTTGCGATATTTTTACAACGGTTTATTACGTCGCATCCAAAAAACTATCCTCTAAAAATATCATCGCAGAACTTGAAAAGTTATTGATCTTTATCGATGTGATTGCCATCGATATCGATACTATCAAAGAAGCGATGGGTTTAATGGGTGATAAAGATGATTTTGAAGATATGCTTCAATACGTTTGCGCTCTTCGTAGCCGTAGCGATCTGATTGTAACGAATGATAAAAATTTTTATCGTGGTGAGATTGAATTGCGTTTTTTAAAATAGGGGAAGATTTAAAGGGGGTTGGTTGCGGAAGCAGGATTTGAACCTACGACCTTCGGGTTATGAGCCCGACGAGCTACCGGACTGCTCTATTC